>CAWUIW010000001.1:0-53608 GCA_963922515.1 uncultured Rhodobacterales bacterium
CAATCGGCAGGTTTTCTTTCTTCTCGGGCACCACGCCACAGGTGTCGCAATGAACGACGGGAATCGGACAGCCCCAATAACGCTGGCGGCTCAGGCCCCAATCGCGAAGCCGGAACTTGACCTGACCTTTGCCAAGCTTGCGATCTTCGAACCAGTCAATTGTTCGGTCGATGCCTTCTTGGCTGGTGCAGTGCTCCAAGCCAGCGAAATGGTCAATGTAGACAACCTGTTCGGATTTGGGCGGCACCAAGGCTTCGGTCCCGATCTCGCTGTCATCGCCTGGCATGTGAAACGCCGAAGGCGTCGGCAAGCCGTACTTCCGGGCGAAATCCAAGTCGCGCTGATCGTGGGCGGGGCAGGCATAGACCGCGCCCGTTCCGTATTCCATAAGAACAAAGTTGCCGACCCAGACTGGCAGTTCCTGATCTGGCCATACCGGGTGCCGCACGGTGATACCAGTATCGATGCCCTTCTTCTCGGCCTTTTCCATCGCCGCTTCGGTTGTGTCCATTTTGCGCGTTTCTTCAATGAAAGCAGCCAATTCAGGACGTGACTCGGCCAATGCGCGCGACAATGGATGTTCCGGGGAAACCGCCAGGAAGCTTGCTCCGCGCAATGTATCGGGACGAGTTGAGTAGCACACAATTGGCGCATCGCCGTCGGTACGTTCGAACGGAATTTCGATGCCGCGGCTTTTTCCAATCCAATTTTCCTGCATCAGGCGCACTTTGGCTGGCCAATTGTCCAGCCCATCCAGCGCGTCCAAAAGATCATCGGCCATGCCCGAGATTTTGAAGAACCACTGCGTCAATTCGCGTCGCTCAACTTCGGCACCAGAGCGCCAGCCCTTGCCGTCGATCACCTGTTCATTGGCCAACACCGTCATGTCGACTGGGTCCCAGTTCACGACCGCGTTTTTGCGATACACAAGGCCCGCATCGAGCATATCCAGAAACAGGGCTTGTTGCTGGCCATAATACTCGGGATCGCAGGTCGCAAATTCGCGAGTCCAGTCAATCGACAGCCCAAGCGGCTTCATCTGGCTCTTCATCGTTTCGATGTTGCCATAGGTCCAGTCCTTGGGGTGGCCGCCGCTGGCCATTGCGGCGTTTTCCGCTGGCATACCAAAGGCATCCCAGCCCATTGGATGCAAAACGTTATGACCGGTGGCCAGTTTGTGGCGCGCGATCACATCACCCATTGTGTAGTTCCGGACATGCCCCATGTGGATCCGCCCCGATGGATACGGAAACATTTCGAGCACATAGTACTTCGGTTTGTCCGCACTGCGCACAGCCCGAAAGATTTCGGCCTTTTCCCAGGCGTCCTGCCATCTGGCTTCAATCTCGGCAGCGGAATATCGCGACATTGGTTATCAGGGTCCCTTAAGAAAAACGCCGGGCATTGGCCCGGCGCTGTCTTAATGACCTTTGACGGAACACGCTAGAGGTTGTTGTCGGCTATCCGCATCTGCCGCGCGCGGGACAGAATTGCGTCTTCCACTGCACGGGAGGTGGCGGAACTCACAGGCCCGTTTCGCGTTTGCATCGACACACGCAACGCCCGTGCATCCAGTGCCGGGTCCGTGATGTGGATGGTCGCGCGATACGCGCGGCCCCCGCCCGGCGGCGTGCCAAAGCCGGTAACGATCACTCCGGTAAACGGATCAACGGTTTGAACCGGCAAAAAGTTCAGGACATCCAAGCTGGCGGCCCACAAGTACTTATTGACGCTGAGTGTGACTTCCGTCGTGTCCGGGCCGAACACATCCCAGATGGTAGACTCACCTGGTTGTTCGATGTCGCGAGGATTGCCGCCAACCAGATCGGGGTTGTACGTGCCTTCCGCCAGTCGCGCGCCAGTTGAGCGGCCGCATGCGCTGATCGCGGCCATCAGACAAACCAACCCAACAATCGTGACCAACCGCATCGGATTTTGTCCTATCACTGCCGTTTATTTGGCAAATACTCCTAGCCAAGCGAGGCTTGTGGGACAAGGACATAATGGATCGTCGCAATTTCAGCCAGTCACACAGTTGTGGCGGGGGCCTGACATCACTGTGACATCAATGCACCAACTTTTTGTCCAAACATCCAGACCCCGCCGCACACGCTTGCGAATTGTCCGCGAAAACCGCAACACGTCTCACATACTCAGGCGCGTACCCTTATTGGGGCAGTTTGAGCTTGAAAATGAAACCGAGGGAAAAATCATGAAAAAGATTCTCTTCGCTACAACTGCTCTGGTCGCCACAGCTGGCATGGCCGCAGCAGAGATCAGCTTTGGCGGTTACGGCCGCTTTGGTCTGCGCTACGCCGAACAACCTTCGTCGTCGACCAGCAACCTGAAAGAAACATTCCTGGAAACTCGTTTCCGTGTGAACATCGACATCTCGGCTGAGTCGGACGCAGGCGTTCGCTTCTCGGCTCGTGTTCGTATGCAAGCGGACGACGACGGTGACAACGGCCGCGGCAACGCAGCTGGCCTGAACGCAGCTCGTTTCTCGGCAGAAGCCGGTGGCCTGCGTATCGACGTTGGTAACGCAGCTGGCGCGATCGACAACTTGCCGAACTACTATGGTTACGAGCCAGGCCTGTCGAACTTCGTTGGCCAGTACTCGGGTGTTGACTACGGCTTCACAGGCTATGCGTCGAGCTCCTCTGCTCAGCCGCAAACTCTGTACGCACGTTATGCATTTGACGCGTTTGCCGTTGCTGCATCGTACACCACAAGCACGGTTGACGGCGCAAGCACAGTCCTCAGCGAAGACCAGTGGGACATCCACTTCGCATACTCCGGCGACAGCTTCACAGCTGCTGTTGGTTACGGTGAAGGCGACAACGCTTCCGGTCAGAGCGAAAGCCTGCTGGTTGGTACTCTGAACTTCGCATTCGGTCCAGCTGACTTCGTTATCTTCCTGGCGGACGATGATGTGGCATCGACCGGTTCCGACGGCCTGGCTTACGGTTTCTCGGGTTCGGTTGAAGTTGGTTCCGCAACCGACATCACGTTCTCGTATGGTGACGGTGAAGGCGACAACGACGTCCAACAGTACGGTGTTGGCTTCATCCACGACCTGGGTGGCGGCGTAACTCTGCGCGGCGGTATCGGTCAGTCGGACGACGGCAGCGAAGATCAGCTGCTGGCCGATCTGGGTGTTCGCTTCAACTTCTAATTCTAGAAGTTCAGAAACCTGAATATAGGGGCGGGTCATTGACCCGCCCCTTCTTCTTTGCGACGACGCAAACACTGAATGCATTGCAATGGTCGGGGCAAGGAATGTCGCTTGAAGCCATCAAGTCGAAGATCGCATCAGCCGAGACCGCGGCCGATCGCACGCCGGGGAGCACGACGCTAATCGCCGTATCCAAGGTGCAGCCGCTTGACCGCGTGGAGGCTGTCCTCGCGGAAGGGCACCGTGATTTCGGTGAAAACCGTGTGCAGGAAGCGGCAGGAAAGTGGCCAGCATTTCGAGAGCGCTTTCCCGACGTGGTGCTGCACCTGATTGGGCCGTTGCAAACGAACAAGGCGCGGCAGGCGATGGAACTGGCGCAATCCATTCATTCCGTTGACCGCCCGAAGCTGGCGACGATGCTGGCAAGGTTGGCACAGGAACGCGGTGCGTGTCCCGACCTGTTCATTCAGGTCAACACCGGGGAAGAGCCTCAGAAGGCGGGGATACTGCCTGCCGAAGCCGATGCGTTTGTGGCAACTTGCGCCGACATGGATCTGCCGATCGTGGGTTTGATGTGCATCCCGCCAGTGGACGAAGAACCGTCTTTGCACTTTGCGCTATTGGCTAAGATTGCAACGCGCAATGGATTGAGCGGGCTGTCCATGGGGATGAGCAGCGATTTTGAAAGTGCAATCGCATTAGGCGCCACGCATGTGCGGGTTGGCAGCGCGATATTTGGCGCGCGCGTGCCGACGACTTGAACCGACCGGAAGGCGGCGTGTTCAATCAGACAATCAACCTTGTACTGTGTTTGATGCGCGGCGCGATCCATTGCAGATGGTCCCGGTCCAAAGCCACGCAACCTTCGGTCGGGTAACCAGGACGCCGCCACTGATGTATGAATATTGCTGAGCCCCGGCCTTTGACGGCGTAGGGCCAATTCCAGTCGGTCAACAGGATCAGATCATAAAGCGGATCCGCGCGGCGCAGCCGTTCGTGGCGAAACTGATGCGGGGCGCGTACCATCAGGTTGTAGTCAGGATCCTCGACATCATCCGACCAAAAATCGCCCGGGTGAATGGGCAACGCCCAATCCGCCGGACGCGCCATTCGATCTGGGCGGTACAGCATACCGACCAGCCGATGCGTGCCTTTTGGCGTTGCGCCATCGCCTTCCCGCTTTTGCACCGTCAGTCCGCCGCGACCGATGGCGCACGGGAACAGGCGCCCTTGAAACCGAAGCCCCGTCTGCGTCAGCACCAGGTCATAGGGTGTCACAGCAGGTGCCCTGACTTTGCCGCTTTCGTCTGCAGGTATGCTTGGTTGTGTCGGCCAAGCCCAACCTTAAGCGGTACCCGCTCTGCCACGGTGATGCCGGTTTGCTGCATCATCTCGATTTTCTTGGGGTTGTTGGTCAGTAACCGAACACTGGAAAAACCCAGCGATTTCAAGATATCTGCGCCCAACCGAAAGTCGCGCTCGTCGTCTTCAAAACCAAGCCGATGGTTGGCTTCGACCGTATCAAATCCTTGGTCCTGCAAACTGTACGCGCGCATCTTGTTGGTCAGACCAATACCGCGCCCTTCTTGCTGTAAATACAACAGAATGCCGGCGCCTTCATTGCCCATATGGTTCAAGGCCGCATGCAATTGCGGTCCGCAATCACATTTCAGGCTGCCAAGCACGTCACCCGTGAAACAAGCTGAATGCAATCTGGCGAGCACGGGCTTTGATCGATCCGGACGACCGATTTCGACGGCATAATGCTCTTCGGCGCCGTCTTCCGGCCGAAAAATGTGCAAGCGTCCCGCTTCGGATGCCGCCAGAGGCACACGCGCGTTCACTACGACGTTTACAGGGCTGCGCTCGGTCACAAGCGGCGCGGTCAGCGCATGTGACAGTTTGGTCAGCTCGGAAACATCTTCGATCTGCACGGATGGATCGAAGGGAATGGCCAGCATAGCGGGCAGTAAGCGTGCTGACTTGGCGATCTGGATGGCCAGCCTATGCAGTTCTGCTGAGCCTGTGCGCGCGCTGCCCAACGGCCCTTTCATGGGCGAGATCAAGTCGTCGGCAGGATCCGCTACAGCTTGGATCCACCCAATATCAGCGTCGGGCGGCAACTGAATCCGTGCCAAATCGCCATCATATGCACGCGCCTTCAACGTCAAAGCGCGCCGCGCGGTGATCGCAAGTACGGGCGGCTGCGCGAGCCGCCGAACTGCTGCCAAGCGATCAGGCCGCAACGTTTCTGCAGCCAAAACCAACAAGTGCTCGTTAGCGTCAGACAAAAGAATGGGCACGCCCATGCGCAAGTCGCCGCGGGCGCGGGCCAGCAACTCGGTCGGGTCGGGCAAAAGGCTCATGTCGATGTTCCAGTCTTCTACCGCGGTTACTTAATCGCCCTTGAGCCAATATGAAACATTTTGCTGGCAAGAGACACGTCAGCGTGAGAGCTTTGCAGCAATTCTTGCCATAGTGGCGGTTCCAGACCATGTGCTGAGAAGCCGTGAGGAGGTTTGGAATGGCACAACTTAAGAAAATCCTTCTGGTTGACGATGATGACGACCTGCGCGACGCGCTGAGCGAACAGTTGGTCATGACCGAAGACTTTGACGTGTTCGAGGCCGGCGACGGCAGCGGTGCGATGGAACGGGTCAAAGAAGCGCTGTATGACCTGATCATTTTGGACGTTGGCCTGCCGGATACGGACGGGCGCGAGCTGTGCCGTCTCATGCGCAAACAGGGCGTCAAATCCCCGATCTTGATGCTGACTGGCCATGATAGCGACGCGGACACTATTCTCGGGCTGGACGCCGGCGCGAATGACTACGTGACAAAGCCCTTCAAGTTCCCTGTTTTGCTGGCCCGCATTCGTGCGCAGCTGCGCCAGCATGAACAGTCGGAAGATGCTGTTTTCGCGCTGGGGCCGTACACGTTCAAACCGGCAATGAAGATGTTGATCACGGAAGAGGATCGTAAGATCCGACTCACCGAAAAAGAAACCAACATACTGAAGTTCCTTTACCGTTCCAGCGATGGCGTGGTTGCCCGCGACGTCCTGTTGCACGAAGTATGGGGCTACAACGCCGGAGTCACGACACACACGTTGGAAACCCACATTTACCGTTTGCGCCAGAAAATTGAACCGGATCCGTCCAATGCGCGCCTTCTTGTGACCGAATCTGGTGGGTACCGTTTGGTTGCGTGACCATGATTTGACTTGGATCAAGGCTGACCTGCCGGATCACGGGCAAATCTGAAATTGATCCCGCGCGCGCCCGGGTTATGGCGTGCACCTCCCTGTTGGACTTGGCCGGGCTTTATGCCCGGTCTTTTTTTTGTTTGGTGCTTTCGCTGAAACGGCGCTGCAAGCTATCTGTAGCCAAAGGTTTTGGGAGCCAGACGGATGACGGCCAGTTCCATCAAGCGATCCGATCTACAGTCGATCATCGATGACATTGCTGATCGTAGCGCGCGCGAGTCTGACCGCGGTGAAGTGGCGCGCTACATTCCCGAACTCGCCTGCGTCGATATCAACCAGTTCGGGCTGGCTGTCGCCCCCGTTGTCGGATCACCCCTGGTCGCAGGCAGCGCGAATACGCTGTTTTCAATTCAAAGTGTATCCAAGGTGTTTTCGCTGACTTTGGCCTTGTCGACATTGGGTGACATCGTCTGGACCAGGGTGGGGCGCGAGCCTTCAGGTGACCCGTTTAACTCGATTGTCCAGCTGGAGCACGAACGCGGCGTGCCCCGAAACCCCTTCATCAATGCCGGTGCGATCGTGATTGCTGATCTGCTAAACGAAGGGCATTCGCCGCCGGACACAATTGGCAAGCTGTTGGAGTTTTGCCGCGCGCTCGCGGATGAGCGCGATATCGACCTTGACCCGTCAGTTGCAGCTTCGGAATTGGCGACAGGTGCCCGCAATCGGGCGCTTGCACAGTTCATGGCTGCCGAAGGGAACATTCGTGGTGCTGTCGAAGACGTCGTATCTGTGTACTTCCACCAATGCAGCATTGCGATGAGTTGTCGGCAGTTGGCGCAAGCCGCACGTTTTCTGTCCGCAGGTGGCGCACAATTGGGGGATGCGTATCCGAATATCGGTGTCGAGCGCACACGCCGCATCGCTGCCTTGATGTTGACCTGCGGTTGCTATGATGCATCCGGCGAATACGCGTTTCGCATAGGATTGCCCGCCAAAAGTGGTGTCGGCGGAGGGTTGTTGGCGATCGTTCCCGGTGTTGCCGCGATCGCCGCTTGGTCGCCCGGCTTGGACGACAAGGGAAACTCGGTTCTGGCCACACGCGCCGTTCGGGAGCTGGCCCAGGCAACAGGTTGGTCCGTTTTCAACCCGATCGCCAACCGACCGATCGCGCCTTGAGATTCCGGCGCTGGCCATTGGCGAATGACGCGCTTAGGTTGCCCTGACCATCCTGATCCGGAGCGCCCGCCATGCCATTCACTGTCGCCACGTGGAACATCAATTCGGTTCGGCTGCGCGCCGGTCTGGTGGAAAAGCTGATGTCGGATGAAGCGCCAGATGTTTTGTGTCTTCAAGAATGCAAAAGCCCCGTGGACAAGATCCCGCAGGACGGTTTTGCGGCACTGGGATACACGCACATGCTGGCCCGGGG
The DNA here is from genome assembly GCA_963922515.1 of uncultured Rhodobacterales bacterium. Classification (GTDB taxonomy): domain Bacteria; phylum Pseudomonadota; class Alphaproteobacteria; order Rhodobacterales; family Rhodobacteraceae; genus JACOMT01. Next base: position 7,813 of record CAWUIW010000001.1, read on the forward strand.
CGAAAAGGGCTACAATGGCGTGGCCATTTTTTCCAAACTCGCGATCGAAGATGCCGGCGACCGGGATTTCGGCGGGTTGGGGCAGGCACGCCATGTTGCCGGTCGACTGGAAAACGGGGTGACGATACACAACTTTTATGTTCCAGCCGGTGGGGACGTGCCGGACCGCGACGTGAACGTCAAGTTTGGCCAAAAGCTCGACTTCCTGACTGACATGCGTGATTGGTTTCGGGAAAACAGCCCCGAAAAAGCAATACTTGTCGGGGATCTGAACATTGCGCCTCGCGAAGATGATGTGTGGTCACACAAACAGCTATTGAAGGTTGTGAGCCACACTCCCATTGAGGTCGAACATCTTGCTAATACGCAAGAAGCCGGACGCTGGGTTGATGTGACCCGGCAGGATATTCCGGACGGATTGCTCTACAGTTGGTGGTCTTACCGGGCCAAGGATTGGTCCGCCGCAGACAAGGGTCGCAGATTGGATCACGTCTGGGCTACCAGCGATATTGCGAACGCCGCTTACGGAAGCCGAATACTACGCGATGCGCGCGGTTGGGAAAAGCCCAGCGATCACGCGCCTGTTTTCGCAACTTTTGACCTTTGAATCCGTCGCGCGGCGGCGCATATATGCCGAGATGCAGTATTACAAGGGCACGTGACCAATGGATTTGGGACTCTCAGCTGGCCCCGCCGCGGGCGATCTGATCAAAGACAGCAGCGAAGCCGCGTTCATGCAGGACGTGGTCGAAGCGTCAATGACCATTCCGGTGATCGTTGACTTCTGGGCGCCTTGGTGCGGCCCATGCAAAACACTTGGGCCCTTGTTGGAAGAGGCTGTGACCGCGGCGAAAGGCGCGGTCAAAATGGTCAAAGTCAATGTGGACGAAGCGCAGATGCTGGCAGGCCAGTTGCAAATTCAGTCCATTCCGACGGTTTACGCCTTTTTCAAGGGACAACCTATTGACGGGTTCCAAGGCGCATTGCCGGGCTCTGAAATCAAGGCTTTCGTCGATCGCGTGATCAAAGCGGCCGGTGGAGAAGCACCTGGTGATCAGCTGGAAGACGCCGTTGCGGCAGCAGAAGATATGCTGGCGGAAGGGGCGGCCGTGGATGCCGCGCAAACGTTCGCCGCAATACTTGGCGAGGACGCCACGCACGCGGGCGCATATGGCGGGTTGGTGCGATCGCATATCGCCATGGGCGATCTGGATCAGGCAGAGGCCATTTTGAATGGCGCACCAGCCGAAATTTCAGACACGCCTGAATTGGAAGCCGCGCATGCGCAGCTCGAGCTTGCACGTCAAGCGGCGGATGCCGGACCTGTTGGCGATCTCAAGGCGCAGGTTGAAGCGGACGGAAACAACCATCAGGCCCGTTATGATCTGGCGCAGGCCTTGCATGCCAATGGTCAGGTAGAAGAGGCGGTTGCCGAGTTGTTGGAACTGTTCCGCCGTGATCGCGAATGGAACGATGGCGCCGCCAAAGCCCAGCTGTTCACGATCTTTGACGCGCTCAAACCGAACGATCCAATTGTTTTGAATGGCCGCCGCAAACTCAGTTCCATGATATTTGCCTAAACCCGGCAACAGCCTAATTTGTGGGGCATGTTGAAAGCAGCCGATCTTCCGGCCACGGTAGCCGTTTTTCCACTGCCCGGGGCCCTGTTGTTGCCGCGCGCACGTTTGCCGCTGCACATTTTCGAGCCGCGCTATCTACAGATGATAGACGACGCCTTGAAGACGCCGGAACGGCTAATTGGCATGGTTCAGCCGAACACGGCCCCTCGTGCGGCTGAAGACAGTTTGCAGTCCATCGGTTGTGCTGGCCGCATCACGCAGTTATCAGAGACCGAGGACGGGCGGTACCTGATCACGCTTAGCGGTGTATCCCGGTTTAGGATCTCGCAAGAAGTGAACGGCTTCTCGCCCTATCGAAAATGCGATGTCGTCTGGGACGGGTTTGACCGCGATCTGGGGTCCAGCGAAGCTGACAATGGGTTCAATAGGTCCAATTTCATGGGCTTGCTTGAACGCTTCTTCGAAAGCAAACGGTTGCGCACTGATTGGGACACGCTGAAAGACGCTGACGATGAGTTGCTGATCAACTCCTTGTCCATGCTTCTTGATTTCGAACCGGAAGACAAACAGGCGCTGCTCGAGGCTCCTTCTTTGACCACACGGCGCGAAACGCTTGTAACCCTTATCGAGTTTTCCATGCGAAGCGGGGACGGCGAGGACCGTTTACAATGACGGATCCGCAGGCTCCGTATGACCGACACATGCTGGAAGCCCTGATTTGCCCCGTGACGCATGGCACATTGCGCTACGACCACGAACGCCAAGAGCTTTTGTCAACCGCGGCCAAGCTGGCGTTTCCCATTCGAAATGGCATTCCGGTGCTGCTAGTGGACGAGGCGCGTCAGATTGATTGACCGCTAAAGCGGCCGCCCTTGCATCAAAACGGGGACATCACCTGTCAACCCTGCCGCTTCTCGGATGAAGCCGCGGCGCAAGCCTGGCACGGCATTCACAATGCCCATGCCAAGGTCACGCCCAGCTCGAAGCAAAGGGTTATCGTTTGAAAACAGCCTGTTAAACGTGTCGGTGGCCAATGCCAGAGTGGCGGTGTCAAACCGGCGCCACTGTTGGTAGCGATGTAGGACATCCGGTGCGCCAAAATCTTCTCCGCGTCGACTGGCGCTGGCAACTGTTTCGGCCAAGGCTGCAATATCGCGTAGACCTGCGTTAAGCCCTTGGCCGGCAATTGGATGAATGCCATGCGCGGCATCGCCAACAAGTGCCACCCTATCGGCCACGAAACTGTTCGCCAGAGACAGCCCCAGTGGATAGCTGAAGCGAATGCCGGCCAGGCGGATTTCGCCTAGGAAATCTCCGAAACGTGGGCGCAATGCATCGAGGAAGGCGTCGTCCGGCAGTCTAGACAGTGTTTCTGCAAGTTCCTTGCGTTCCGACCAGACAATGGACGATCTGTTTTCCGTCAAGGGCAGGATTGCCAGCGGTCCACCCGGCGTGAAAAACTGATGCGCCACGCCCATATGCGGCTTTTCATGCTCGACTGCGCAAACAAGAGCCAACTGGTCATAGCCCCATGCCATTCGCCCGATCCCGGCGCGCGCCGCCGTTTGGCTTCCACGGCCATCTGCCCCTACAAGCAGCGCTGCGCTGATGACCTGTCCGTCGTCTAAAGTTACTGAAACGCCTGATTTTTCAGAAGCCTGTGCGGAAACTGTACGACCAGCGATATGCGTAATAGCGCTTTCCTCGGCCAGCATATCCAGCAAAGCTCGCCGCAAGTGCCGGTCTTCAACCATATAGCCCATGGGGCCTTCTTCGATTTCGGCATGATTGAAGTGCATGAAGAATGGTGAAGGCCCACGGCCCACCTTGCCGTCGGTGACCTTGATCTCCAGCATCGGCTGCGCCACGTCTGATACATGGTTCCAGATGCCCAACGCAGACAGCAGCCGCTGCGAGGTCAGCGCCAAGGCATAGGCCCGCCCATCAAACCCGGCATCGCGGCGGACAGGTTCGGCGATCGCGTCGACGACCGTCACGTTTTGCCCGATCGAAGCAAGTGCCAAGGCCAGCACAGAGCCGTTCAGCCCGCCGCCAACAATAATCGTATCACAGGTTGCATCCATGGGCGGGAATATGGGGGGTGTTCTGGGATTGTCCATGCGCGATCCCGTCGCTACGGTCGGGCGCGCAGGGTAGGAATACGAGGTGCAGGATGCAGGGTTGGTTGACATGTTCGGCAGCAGAATTGGGCCGGGGCATCGAGGCGGGCGACATTGATCCGGTCGAATTGACCCAAGTCTACCTTGATGCGATCGAAAACCACCCTCTGCGGGACCGCATTTACGCCCGCGTTACATCTGACCGTGCGCTGGCCGAAGCCGAAGCCGCCCGTGCGCGAGCCGCTTCGGGACGGCGCCTGTCCGCGCTGGACGGTGTGCCGGTTAGTTGGAAAGACCTGTTTGATACGGCGGGCGTTGCGACAGAAGCAGGCTCAGCCTTACTGAAGGACCGCGTGCCTGACACGGACGCGCAGGTTGTGGCGAACGCCACGGCGAGGGGGACTGTTTGTCTGGGCAAAACGCATCTTAGTGAATTTGCGTTTTCTGGCCTTGGTTACAACCCGATGACGGCCACGCCGCCGAATGTAAATGACGCTGACGCTGTGCCGGGCGGGTCGTCTTCCGGCGCCGCGGCATCTGTGGCCTTTGACGTGGCGCCTATTGCGGTCGGGTCCGATACTGCTGGTTCTGTTCGCATTCCAGCGGCTTGGAACAACCTTGTCGGGCTCAAAACAACCGCTGGCCGTGTGTCGCTGCACGGCACGGTACCGCTGTGCCCCAAGTTTGACACGGTCGGCCCTCTCGCGCGCACGGTCGAAGACGCGGCGTTGATGCTGGCCGCGCTGGAAGGCACGCAAGCGACCGATTTGCGCGGGGCGACGCTGGACAACATGCGGTTTGCGGTTCTGAAAACCGTCGCCATGGACGATTTGCGCGACGCCCCCAAAGACGCGTTTCAAGGCGCAGTGGACTTGCTGGCCCAACAAGGGGCAAAGGTCGAAACACTAGAAATACCTCAAATTGCTGAAGCGACTGGCTTGTCTGGCCTTCTTTACACAAGCGAAGCCTATGGGCAGTGGAAACAACTGATCGAAGCGGCACCGCACAAGATGTTTGCCGAGATTCTTGAGCGGTTCCGGGGCGGCAAAGACCACTTGGCGTCGGACTACATCGCCGCGTGGGCTCGTCTGCACGAGATCCGCGCGATCTATGCGGCGTCCACAGCGGAGTATTCGGCCGTTTTGCTGCCGACGTCTGCCATTCTGCCGCCCAATATTGACCGGCTGAAAACCGACCATGATTACTATGTCACCGAAAACTTGCTGGCTTTGCGGAACACGCGCATTGGCAATCTCATGGGGCTGGCCGCGTTGTCTGTGCCAACGGGCGTCGCAGGGTGTGGGCTGATGATCATGACGCCACCGAACAGCGAAGAACGACTGTTGAGAATCGGCGCGGCCGTTGAAAAGGCATTGGCCTAAAAACAACAAAACTGTGCTGAACAAAGGCTTTGTCTGGACGCAGCGCCCTTGCCGATGTAATTTTCTGCCAACGGGGCAATAACGATCCCAAACCTGAGGCAGTTTTGATGATGTTTCCCGAGCGGTTTTCGAACCTTCCGGCTTATGCGTTTCCACGTCTGCGTGCGTTGTTGGATCATCACGCGCCCGGCGGTGAAATGGTGCATATGACCATCGGCGAGCCGAAACATGCCTTTCCGGCATGGATCACGGACGTGATTGTCGAGAATGCCGCGCTGTTCAACAATTACCCACAAAACGAGGGCACGCACGAATTGCGCGCCGCGGCGTCCGCATGGTTGCAACGGCGCTACGGCGTAGCCGTCGATCCCGAGACCCGCATTATGGCGCTGAACGGTACCCGCGAAGGTCTTTATAACGCAGCCATGGCCCTTTGCCCGGAAACCAAGTCCAGTGCGCGTCCTGCCATCTTGTGCCCGAACCCGTTTTACCAAGTGTACATGGTTGCTTCGTTGTCTGTTGGTGCCGAGCCGGTTTTTGTACCTGCAACAGCGGATACCGGGCATTTGCCGGATTACTGCGGCTTGCCAAAGGATGTTTTGAACCGGACCACGCTGGCTTACATCTGCTCGCCAGCCAACCCGCAGGGCGCGGTTGCCAGCCATGATTATTGGGCCCAGCTTATTCAATTGGCCGAACAGTACGATTTCCGGATTCTTGCAGATGAATGCTATTCCGAAATCTACCGCGACGCCGCGCCGACGGGCGCGCTGGAGGTTGCGGCAGAGCTTGGCGCCGACCCAGAGCGTGTCACCGTTTTCCATTCGCTCTCAAAACGGTCCAATCTGCCCGGTTTGCGGTCTGGTTTCGTGGCTACTGGCCCGGAAAGTATGTCCCATATGCGCCAGTTGCGCACATATTCCGGTGCGCCGTTGTCGCCGCCGCTGCAAGCGGCTGCAGCCGCGGTTTGGTCCGACGAGGCGCATGTCGTCGAGAACAGGAAACTCTACGCGGAAAAATATGACATCGCCGATGCGGTTTTGGCTGATGTGCCGGGTTACGTTGCACCTGAAGCTGGATTCTTTTTGTGGTTGCCGGTCGACGATGGCGAAGCAGCAGCTTTGAAGCTTTGGCAGGACACCGGCGTTAGGGTGCTGCCGGGGGCCTACCTGTCGCAAGGTGAACCGGGGCAAAACCCCGGCGAAAAATACATTCGGGTCGCGATGGTGGCCCCAAAAGACGACATGCAGCGCGGCATGATGCAGGTGCGCGACTGTCTGTACGGATAAGAAAAGAGGTTAGGGCATGGCGTATCAGGCAAGAGGCCGCGATCCACTTTTGGACAGCAAAATGCAGGCCGCCATTGAACGACGGGGCAAAGAGCTGATCGGGTTGGTGCTGATCGCGCTTGGTGTGATGTCCGCGGCCATGATCTGGTCCTACACGCCCGATGACCCAAATTTCATGGTGTCCACGGACGCGCCCGTTCAGAATTGGATGGGGCGGATCGGCGCGTCTATTGCTGCACCTTTGTTCATGATCATTGGTTGGGGCAGTTGGGGATTGGCGCTTGTCTTTCTTGTCTGGGGCGGACGCTTCGCTTTTCACTATGGCGAAGAACGTGCGATTGGCCGTTTGATCTTTGTACCGATCGCGATTGCCTTCGGTTCGATTTACTGCGCGACCTTGGTACCGGGCGACGCCTGGCGGGCCACCCACAGCTTTGGCTTGGGGGGGCTGTTCGGAGATACCGTCATGGGCGCCTTGCTGACCCTTTTGCCACTTGGGTCGGCTATATCAGTCAAGGCGATGTCGCTTCTCATGGCGATTGGCGTGCTTCTGCTTGGGGCATTCGTGCTGGGCTTCACCCGGCCTGAAATCGGGCGTGCTATTCGGTTTTCAGGCATTGGTGTCGTCATGATTTATGCCGGTGTGATGACCGTCTTGGGGCGCAGCGCATCTGGCGCGGCGGCCCTGGCGCGCCAGCATCACGAAAACCGTACCATTCGCAAAGCCGAGCGAGCCGCTGCAGCCGAAGAGCAGGGCGCAAACGAGCTTGTTGAAGAACCACTGCAACATCAACCTGACCCGGCCTTGCCGGAGCGAGCCCCCGGATTTTTGGCGCGCATGCCGGCGTTGATCAAACGGCCTGAACCATTGCCTGAGCCTGAATTGGTAGAACCGTTTCCTCCCGGGGTTGAGGACATGCCAGCACCTGGAGAGGATCGCATCCGCGCCAAGATTGCGGATGTGATACGCTCGCGAAAGTCGTCGACCGAAACCGAGCTGCCGCCTGCGGCTGAATTGGAGCCGGAGCCGGTTTTGACACGCGGACTGGGTCGTCGTCCTGACCCGCTTGTTTTGAACCCAGAACCAATCGGCGACGCGCTGCCACCAGAACCCCCGGTCACAGCGCAAGCGCCCTCGGTTTTACCGCTTGAAGAGGCAACGCAGCGCCCGCAGCTCCCAATCGCCGAGCCAAAGAAAGTTGTGCAAAACCCGGCGCGCAAAGCCCCGGTTCCGTCCCAGCGTGCAAAGGCCGAAGTTCAACCCTCTTTGGCGCTTGAACCCGAAACCGTCGCTTTTGAACTGCCGCCGCTAAACCTGCTGACCAACCCCGTCGAAATCTCGCGGCATCACCTAAGTGACGACGCACTCGAGGAAAACGCCCGCATGCTGGAAAACGTGCTGGATGACTACGGCGTGAAAGGCGAAATCGTAAGCGTGCGCCCAGGACCCGTTGTAACAATGTACGAGCTGGAACCAGCGCCAGGCCTAAAGGCAAGCCGCGTGATCGGATTGGCCGACGATATTGCCCGATCCATGTCGGCTTTGTCGGCGCGTGTCAGCACCGTGCCCGGGCGGTCGGTGATCGGCATCGAACTGCCAAACGAAAACCGCGAAAAAGTTGTTTTGCGAGAAATCCTAGCGGCGCGTGATTTTGGGGATAGCAACATGAGCCTGCCGCTGGCCTTGGGTAAAGATATCGGTGGCGACGCCGTTGTCGCAAACTTGGCCAAGATGCCTCATCTGCTGATCGCCGGGACGACCGGCTCGGGGAAATCCGTCGCGATCAATACAATGATCTTGTCGCTGCTCTACAAGCTGACGCCCGAAGAGTGCCGGTTGATCATGATTGACCCAAAAATGTTGGAACTGTCTGTTTATGACGGCATTCCACACCTTCTCAGCCCCGTTGTGACGGATCCGAAGAAAGCGGTCGTCGCCCTGAAATGGGTCGTTGGAGAAATGGAAGAGCGCTACCGCAAAATGTCGAAAATGGGTGTGCGCAACATCGAAGGGTACAACAGTCGCGTGCGCGAAGCGCTGGACAAAGGCGAAATGTTCTCGCGCACGGTGCAAACCGGGTTTGACGATGAAACCGGGGATCCGATCTTCGAAACGGAAGAAATCCAACCGGTCAAGCTGCCTTATATTGTCGTCGTCGTCGACGAAATGGCAGACCTGATGATGGTAGCGGGCAAAGAGATCGAGGCTTGTATCCAGCGCTTGGCCCAGATGGCGCGGGCCTCGGGTATCCACCTGATCATGGCAACACAGCGTCCATCGGTCGACGTTATCACGGGTACGATCAAGGCGAATTTCCCAACCCGTATTTCATTTCAGGTGACATCTAAGGTCGACAGCCGCACCATCCTTGGCGAGATGGGCGCCGAACAGCTACTGGGCATGGGGGACATGTTGTACATGGCCGGGGGCGCCAAGATCATTCGGTGCCATGGTCCCTTTGTGTCCGACGAGGAAGTAGAAGAAATCGTCAATCACCTTAAAGCCTTTGGTCCGCCGGATTATGTGGGTGGTGTTGTCGAAGGGCCGGACGAGGAAAAGTCCGACAATATTGATGCTGTCTTGGGCCTTGGCGGCAACACGGATGGTGAGGATGCGCTGTACGATCAGGCCGTTGCCATCGTGATCAAGGATCGCAAATGCTCGACCTCTTACATTCAGCGCAAGCTGGCCATCGGCTACAACAAGGCTGCACGCCTGGTTGAGCAAATGGAAGACGAAGGTCTGGTGTCATCCGCCAATCATGTCGGCAAACGCGAAATCCTTGTGCCAGAACAACAGTAGCCTGATCGAGTGGAATTGAGCGAGTTTGATGCTGGCGACGGTGGCAATCGGCGCATCTGTTCATATGTTGAAATCATGAAAACACTTGTCACCGTCTTTGCCATTTTGATGTGTGCGGCCCCGGCTTATGCGGCCGAGAAGCTCTCGCTCACCGAGATTTCGGCTTACTTGAATGATCTGTCGTCGGCGCAAGGTACGTTCACCCAGATCAATGATGATGGCAGCCTGTCGACCGGAGCCTTGATGATCAAGCGGCCCGGCAAAATGCGCTTTGAGTATGATCCGCCGGATGCAGCGCTCGTCGTTGCGGGGGCCGGCGCCGTTGCCATTTTTGATAAGAAATCCAACCAGCCGCCCGACACCTACCCTTTGAACCAAACCCCGCTGTCGATCATATTGGCGCGAAACGTCAACCTAGAAGCCGCGAACATGGTTGTGGGACACGCGTTCGACGGAACCTCAACACAGGTGGTCGCTCAGGACCCCAAGCACCCTGAATTTGGCCGCATCGAACTGTCGTTTACGGACAGCCCGGTGGAGTTGCGCAAATGGGTTGTCTTCGACGCGCATGGCGGTCAAACCACGGTTATTCTTGGTGCATTGGAAACAGGTGTTGCTCTGCCAGACCGGCTGTTTTCGACAACCGCGCAAAACGACCGGTGATCAGCGCCGCAGTTTGCGGCAACCGATCAACTGGCTTTCATACATGTCAGCGCGCGCGTCGACCTGCGCCGACACCCGCAACAACCAAGACTTGCTTTTGTAACTGCAACGCGCGTAGCCGCTGTGTCCTTCGTGGTAGGCGAGGTATTGGTTGCGCGCATCATCAAGCCGGATGCCGTTGCGCGCGCGGCTCTGGTTCATGTACCAGCCCATGAAATCGCTGGCGTCACGGATCTTGGTGCGTTTCGCGCTGCGGTTTCCCGTTGCCTTGCGATAATCATCCCATGTGCCGTCCAGCGCCTGGGCATATCCATAGGCGCTGCTTTGTCGCCCCATCGGGATCACACCCATCACATAGCGGTACGGGGTCCGGGCATCTGCGTCAAAGCGGCTTTCTTGATAGATTGTTGCCATTTGCACCGGGACCGGCACACCCCATTTCTTTTCCGTTGCCTTGAAGGCTTTCAGATACTGGGGACGCTGCGCAACGATGCTACAGGCATTATCCAAGTTGCGGGGCGGCGACTTGGAACCCACGCTACACGATCCCAAAACAACCAAAAGCAACATGCCTGCTAGCATGGATGGTTTCATGACTGCTCTGCCTTTTTTTGGGTAATTTACCGTAAATGCGAGCCGGTACAAATCACATTTCTCGCAGGTCCGCATTTGAAGGATGTATCAGTTGAGTCGACGGAACACTCAATCGCCATGGAACTGTCAAGCCCCTGTTCACAAACTGTTTCTTCAATTTTGTCCGCAAGTGTTGGACAAGCAATGGCTGTTCGGCGTAAAACCCAGCGTCAGGGGTTGAATGTTACTTATGTTGACGACGCGCGCGAAATATCATCTGGGCCAGATTGTTCGGCATCGCAAACATCCGTTTCGCGGTGTTGTTTTTGATGTGGACCCGGAATTTGCCAACACTGAAGAATGGTACGAAGCGATCCCGGAAGACAGCCGTCCCGTAAAGGATCAACCATTCTACCATCTGTTGGCCGAAAACGATCAAACCTATTACGTTGCCTATGTTTCAGAGCAGAACCTGATCGCAGACTATTCGGGCGAGCCAGTGGATCACCCGGATATCTCTGACATGTTCGGTGCGTTTCAAGATGGCAGCTACAGCCTGCACTTCCAACTGAACTAGTACCCCAGCGCGCAGCCATCCTTGCGCGGATCGCTGGCGCCAACCAGCAAACCCGACCGTTCGATTCCAATCGCTTGCGCGCCGCCAATTGGCGTTTCTGGAACAACAACGGCATGACCCATATCGGTCAATTCTTGCCGGACTTCATCAGTGTACCCTCGCTCCACCTTAAGCGTCCCGGCGTCGCTGAACGCGCGTGGGGCGTCGATGGCATCTTGCGGCGCCAAGCCGAAATCGATCAGGTTGCTGACGAACCGGGCATGTCCATTTGGCTGATACGCGCCGCCCATCACGCCAAATGGCATGGCCACGTCCCCATCCTTTTTCAACATCGCCGGGATGATCGTATGCATTGGCCTTTTCCCGGCGCCGTACTCGTTCGGGTGCCCTTGCGCCAAGGTGAAACCAGCCCCGCGGTTTTGGAACAGAACACCGAATCGTTCGCTGGCAATGCCGGACCCAAACCCATTGAAAATCGAGTAGATCAGTGACACGGCCATACGGTCGCGATCGACGACAGTGATATAGATGGTGTCCTTGTGCACTGCTTCCGAAATCGCATCTGGCGCCGACATCGCCCGGTCCGGTCGGATCAGGGCGGCGAGGTTTTTGGCCGTTTCCTTGGACAACATGTGGTCCAGCCGCGTCGTATGATCCGGGTCCGCGATGAACCTGTTGCGGGCATCATAGGCCAGCTTCGCGGCTTCGGATTCAATATGCACGCGCTCCGCCCCCCATGGATCCATGCCCGACACGTCGAATTCCGCGAGGATGTTAAGCATCAAAATGGCCGTCGCGCCTTGTCCATTCGGGGGGTGCTCGACCAATTCGGTTCCAAAATAGGTACCGGCGACCGGATCCACCTCATCCGCGCGCACGGACGCAAAGTCCTCTAGGCTGTGCACGCCGCCTGCCGCTGTCAGCGACGCCACCATGTCCTCGGCCACCTCGCCGGAATAGAAACCCTCGCGCCCATCCTTTGCTATGCGGCGCAGCACTTCGGCTTGTCCGGGCGCGCGAAAGATATGCCCTTCTTGTGGGACCACGCCGCCGGGCAAATAGTAGGACAAAGCAGCGCCTTTCAGGATTTCTGCGTCCCTTGACCAATCAAACGCAACGCGGGCGGCAACTGGAACGCCCGCCTCGGCGTAGTGGATCGACGGCGCCAAAATCGCATCCAATCCGATTTTACCTTCCGTATCTGACAGACGGCAAAACGCATCGACTGCGCCCGGAATAGTGACGGACTCTACCCCGCCAACCGGCACTGCTGCCAAACCTGCCGCACGCATTGCATTCGGGTTTGCCCCGGAAGGCGCCCGCCCCGATCCGTTCACCGCGCGAACCTGATTTTCGCCTGCCCGCGTGTAAAGGACAAAGCAATCGCCACCAATTCCGGTCATCTGAGGCTCGCAAAGCCCCAAAAGCACTGCGCCAGAGATCGCGGCATCCATCGCGTTACCGCCGCGTTTGAGGATATCCAATGCGGTCTGAGCGGCCAATGGATGCGAAGTTGCTACCATCCCGTTTTCTGCCCAAACCGCTGATCTTCCCGGCAAATGCAAATCGCGCATGGTGTCTTCCTTCCGTCTTACTGCCGGGAACGCTAGTGCGCCAAAAGCAAAAAGCCAATGCACTGACGCCGGAAGGAAGGCTTGCGAAGACTTGTAGTCTTGCAAAGGCCTCGGCACCGCGCACTGGGTGGGGGCTGAAAAACGCGGCGCCGAGGGAAGCCATATGCAGCTACACGCTTGGTATGGTCGCGTTTTCAGGCACGAGTGCGGAGTGATTGTGGCCCTTTTGGGGCGGGTGACGTTTTGCGCTCAGTCGAGGGCCAGCAACATCGTCAGATAATTCATACCGTTCCGCCGCGTATATCGCAACGCTTTCACCAGATTTCGGATCAGGTACCAGCCAAAGCCGCCCTCGGGCAGATGAGCGCGCTCTACATCAAGGTTTGCTGCGTGACCCGATGGTAACCGCAGATTTGGAAAAGCGGCGCCGTTGTCGCGCAAACACACAACCAGCTGCCCCCGATGGCCGCGTGCAGCCAAGGTAATCCGACCGCTTGCTTTGCCGGCAACGGCATGCTCCACCACATTGTTCAAGGCTTCAGTCAAAGCAATTTCGACGCGTGTACAGGCCTCTGGGCTTACACCGGCCTTGCGCAAGGACGTCATCAGCGATGTCATCGTCTGGCGCACGCCCAATGCAGAATTTTCAACATCAAACCGCAGGGTTGTCAGAGGCACTGCAACCGGCTTCTTCTGATCTGCGCGTTCGATACTCTGGTTCATGCCATCATGGGGCAGCGTCCGCCATGGCGTCATCAAGGCAGGGAAACAGCCGAAACACAGTGTCCATTCTGGTCAGGCGGAAGACCTTGTCGACCGTTGGGGTCAGCCCGACCAAGTCAAGTCGTCGGCCGTCGCCCAACTGCTTCATGGCCGCTACGATCGCGCCCAGCCCGCTCGAATCCACGAAATCGACGGCGGACATGTCCAGAATGACTCGCGTCGCACCTGAATCTATTTCGGCGCGCATGTCATCTTTGAATTTGATGGCGATCGCGGCGTCGATGCGGTTGCCATCCACCGTGATCACCTGTGCGTCATTCACAATGCGGCTTTCAAGGCTCATGGCGTACTCCGAAGAAACAGAAATCAACCAGAGGCTAGACGCCAATCCTTACCATTCGGTATGCGTATCCCGAAACATCAGGGGGACTCAGATGAAGGACGTTGTTATTGCAGGCGCCGCGCGCACGGCCATGGGCGGTTTTCAAGGTGTCTTTGATGGTGTTTCTGCATCCGAGTTGGGGGGCACGGCACTGCGCGCTGCCATGACAGGGGCTGGTGTCGCAACGGTTGACGAGCTGCTGATGGGGTGTGTGCTGCCCGCCGGCCAGGGTCAAGCGCCAGCGCGGCAAGCTGGTTTTGCTGCGGGATTGGGCGAGGATGTTCCTGCTACCACGCTGAACAAGATGTGTGGATCCGGGATGAAGGCGGCCATGATAGGCTTTGATCAAATCGCGCTTGGCGACCGGCAGGTTATGGCCGTCGGCGGGATGGAAAGCATGAGCAATGCGCCTTACTTGCTGCCCAAGATGCGCGGTGGCGCCCGCATCGGCCATGGTCAGGTGATTGATCACATGTTCCTTGATGGGCTTGAAGACGCCTATGACAAAGGGCGGTTGATGGGCACATTTGCCGAAGACTGTGCCGAGACGTACCAGTTCACGCGCGAGGCGCAGGATGATTATGCGCTGACATCTTTGTCGAATGCGCTTTCCGCCCATGAAAGCGGGGCTTTTGATGCGGAAGTTGCGGCGCATCGCGTTGTGACGCGCAAGGGTGAAACGGTCATATCGGTGGATGAACAGCCGCAATCGGCACGTCCCGAAAAAATTCCGACTTTGAGACCGGCTTTTCGCAAGGATGGCACGGTCACGGCTGCGAATAGCTCTTCGATCTCTGATGGGGCGGCCGCGCTGGTTCTGGCGTCCTCAGATGCGGCAAAGGCCAGCGGACTAACCATACGTGCAAGGATCGCGGGACACGCCAGTCACGCACAGGCACCGAGTTTGTTTACAACTGCGCCCGTTCCCGCCGCGCAAAAGCTGCTAAAGAAGATTGGATGGTCCGTGGATGATGTGGACCTTTGGGAAGTGAATGAAGCATTCGCGGTCGTGCCTATGGCATTCATGCAGGAAATGGGCTTGTCGCGAGACGTTGTAAACGTGAACGGCGGCGCGTGCGCTTTGGGCCATCCCATCGGTGCATCCGGTGCACGTATAATGGTCACACTGCTGCACGCTTTGGAAAAACGTGACCTAAAGCGCGGCGTTGCCGCCATCTGCATTGGCGGCGGCGAAGGGACTGCAATCGCGATCGAGCGTTAGCCGGGCGCGCCACGCCAGACCCAATGAATGTGCAAACCGAAAGGCGCAGGTGAATGGCGGACTACAAAATGCTGTCGCAAACCATTGATGCACTGACCGTGGGGGAAACTGACACGGTTGCGCTTATGGCGACCGTTGCCTGCGAAGTTCATCACGCCGACGACAGGTTCGATTGGACAGGTTTTTACAGGGTGACCGAACCGGGGCTGCTGAAGATCGGGCCGTACCAAGGGGGGCATGGCTGTTTGTCGATCCCGTTCGAACGAGGTGTCTGTGGGGCAGCAGCACGAACAGGACAGGTGCAGCTGGTTCCAGACGTTAACGCGTTTGAAGGGCACATTGCTTGCGCGACCACAACGCAATCGGAACTTGTCATACCCGTGCGCGACGGCGCTGGATCGCTGATCGGTGTGTTCGATATAGATAGCGATCTGCCTGATGCTTTTGACGCGCAAGATGCGTTGGAATTGGATCGCATTTTGACGCGCGTTTTCAGTCAAATTTGAACGGTGTGTGAAAAAACGCTTTGAATTTTCACCGACTCAAGGCACCGTGAAAATAACGGTAGATTTTTCACGGCCTCATGAACACGCATCATCCCTACACATCTGGTTCGCTTGGCGCTGACCTGCGCGCGCTTCGAAAATCGCGTGGTTTTACGCTGGCAGATTTGGCCGACAAGCTGAATCGCTCGGTGGGGTGGCTCAGCCAGGTAGAGCGGGACCTGTCAGAACCGTCGGTCACAGATCTTCGCTATATTGCCGCGGCGCTGGATGTTTCGGTTTCAATGTTGTTTGGGCAGGCCCCCGCGCCGGCAGATGAGGCGGGTTATGTCGTACGTCAGGGCGCGCGTCGTCCGATTGGTTCAGATGCGGCGGGTCTGGTCGAAGAATTGTTGTCGCCCGACCTGACAGATGATTTTGAAATGGTGCACTCCACCTTCGAGCCGCACAGCGAAATCGTTGATCTGGTGACACGCCCCACCCAAGAGGTCGGCTACCTCGTATCAGGGCAGCTGGAGCTTGAAATTGGGTCGCGCAGTTTCACGATCGGGCCGGGTGATAGCTTTCGCATCCGCGGCGAACCGTTTCGTTGGCGCAACCCCTACAGTAAACCGGCAGTGGCGATCTGGGTGATCGCGCCGCCCGTGTATTGAGGCGTGCATGAGTTTCGAAGCGTGGTCCGTGTTTGCCGTGTTTTGGCTGGTGTTTGTTACGACCCCGGGACCCAACGCCGTGAATTGCATTCAAAACGGCATGCAATTCGGATTTGTGCGCAGCTTGCCTGGCGTTCTGGCGATACTGACCCAAGCCACTGCTTTCCTGATCCTGTCCGCGCTGGGCATCACGGCCCTTATCGCAGCGTCACCAACGGCATTCTTCAGCGCCAAACTGGTTGGCGCGGGCTTCCTTATCTGGTTGGGCGTCCGAGGATGGATGAATGCCAAACGGCCTGTACAGATTGACACACATTCAGCACGGGGCATGTACGCCAAGGCTTTGGCGGTTGCGACCATCAACCCGAAATCGGTTGCGGGCCACTTGGCAGCTTTCAGTCAATTCGTACAACCGGACGTACCGATCTGGGACCAGATGTGGGTGATCATGCCCACAGCCCTGACACTGACCACGCTGAGTTATTGCGGGTTCACCGCACTGGGCGCGGGTCTGGGCCGGACTGCCCTGGCGGCTGTATTGAACATTTGGCTTCGACGCGGATTGGCAGTTTGTTTCGTGATCTACGGCGTCTTGCTTGGGGCTGCGACGCCGACGAGGGTCGGCTCATGAGCTTTCTCGCGTGGCTTTTGACTGTAAAGGTTGGCGTCACGTTCGTGGCCATCGTGGTCCCGTTTCTTGTGCTGCCTGCCGAGACGCTGGAGCGATTGCTGGGCGCCGGCGTGTCAACGGCGATGGCGCGGCTTTACGCCATTGCCATTCTGGCCTTGCTTGTCGCCTATGGTTCTGGCCTGAACGCGGCACTTTCCGGCACCTTTCCTTCTGGTATCGTGTGGACGGGGCTTGTTTCCAATGTCGGTGCCGCAGCCGTCATTATGCGCCACCTAAGGGGCTTGCCGCGCATCGTATCGGGGGCGTTCTTTGGCGCGATCGGCATCGGCTTTGTCGCCGTGCGTCTCTTTCCAACCTGTTTGAGCGGGGGTGGGGCATGCTGACGGGGCGGTGCTTGTGCGGTGGTGTTGCGTTTCAAATCACGGGCCACTTGGCACCGGGCTCAATCTGTCATTGCGGGCAGTGCCGTCGGCAAGGCGGGCATACGTGGGCGTCGACCCATATCCCGGAGGCAGCACTTGTGTTCACCGCAAAGGATACGTTGACTTGGTACGAGGCGACGCCGGGTATTCGGCGCGGCTTCTGCGGTCGATGCGGGTCTTTTCTGTTCTGGAACCCAGAGGATGAAGACAAGATTTCGGTATCCATGGGGGCGCTGGATCCGCCTACGGGTGGTCACATCGCCAAGCACATCTTTACCGCGCACAAAGGCGATTACTATGACATCGACGGCGCATTGCCACAGGTGGAGAATTGACGATGCTTGAAACGGCTTTGGCCATGGACCCATGGTTGGTCGCCGCATTTATGGGGGCGGCCTTTCTGCTGTATCTCACGCCAGGCGCGGACATGATGTTCACGATCGCCTCTGGTGTTGCGGGCGGTCCGCGGGCGGGGTTTTCGGCAGCGTGCGGGATCAGTCTTGGGGTATTGACACATGTAGCCGCGGCCGCTGCGGGCTTAGCTGTCTTGGTCGCAGCTTCACCCGCCATGCTGGACATCATCCGCTATGTCGGCGCCGCCTATCTTTTGTGGCTGGCATGGCACAGCTGGTGCGATGACGGTTTCGTAGCCAAACGCGAAGGGCGTGCGGATGTCTGGCGCGCATTCCGCCGCGGCTATGTCACCAACATCCTCAACCCCAAAGTGGCGCTTTTCATCCTCGCCTTCTTGCCACAATTCACAGACCCCGCCATTGGCCCCATTTGGCATCAAATCCTGATTCTGGGCGTCTTGTTGGCCATCGGGGGTACGATCACTGACGGTGCATACGGTATCTTCGCCGGTCTTCTGGCCGACCGCGTTCGCAAGAGTGCACAGGCGATGAACCGCATCGCCGCACTCGTCTTTGGCGGGCTCGCTGCCCGTCTTGTCATCAATTGAGGGAGCCAAGACCATGAGTGACTTTCCAACAACCGCCCGCGTGGTCATCATCGGAGGTGGCGTCGTCGGCGCGTCCAGCCTGTATCACCTCGCGAAAATGGGCTGGACCGATTGCGTTCTGCTCGAGAAGAACGAATTGACCGCTGGGTCGACATGGCACGCCGCGGGCAATTGCCCGTCTTTCAGCACTTCATGGGCCGTGATGAACATGCAGCGTTACTCTCTGTCGCTCTACGCGGGCTTGGCAGAGGAAGTCGACTACCCGATGAACTACCATGTGACGGGATCGATCCGGCTGGCCCATTCGAAAGAGCGGATGCAGGAATTTGAACGGGCCCGGTCGATGGGTCAGTACCAAGGCATGGCGCTAGAAATGATGTCGAACGCCGACATGAAAGCGGCCTATCCATTCCTGGAAACTCATGACTTGCAAGGCGGGCTCTGGGATCCAGATGATGGTGATATCGACCCGGCACAATTGACCCAAGCGCTGGCCAAGGGCGCCCGCAACATGGGCGCGCAAATCCATCGCTTCACGCCCGCGACTGGCGTGTCCCGCGATGGCGACGAATGGATTATTCACACCGACAAGGGCAACATTCGATGTGAATTCGTGGTAAACGCTGCGGGCTACTACGCACAGCGCGTGGGCGAATGGTTCAAACCCTATGGCGGGCGCACCGTACCCATGGCGGTGATGAGCCACCAATACTTCCTGACAGAAGAAATCCCGGCCCTGAAGGAATGGACCGAAGCCAACGGCCGTAAGGTGCCGCTGCTGCGTGACGTCGATAGCTCGTACTACCTCAGGCAGGATAAAAACGGCCTGAACCTCGGTCCGTATGAGCGGAACTGTAAAGCGCATTGGATCACCCCGGACGACCCGATGCCGGAGGATTTCTCGTTCCAGCTCTATCCCGACGATTTGGAGCGCTTGGAATGGTATATCGAGGACGCCATGGCGCGTGTTCCGATCCTTGGCGAGGGCGGCGTGGGTCGCAACATCAACGGCCCGATCCCGTACGCGCCCGATGGGCTGCCGCTGATCGGCCCGATGCCAGGTGTCAAGAACGCGTTCGAGGCGTGTGTGTTTACCTTTGGTATCACCCAAGGCGGTGGCGCTGGTAAGGTGCTGGCTGAATGGATCGTCGAAGGTCAGACCGAATGGGACATGTGGGCGGTCGATCCGCGCCGGTACACCGACTACACGGACCAGGACTATTGCAACAAGAAGGCGATGGAAGTTTATGGCCACGAGTACGCCATGCATTTCCCTCAACACGAATGGCCCGCCGCACGGAACAAAAAGCTGTCGCCGGTTCACGACAAGATCGTCGAATTGGGCGGTGTCATGGGCGCCTACAACGGATGGGAGCGGGCCAACTGGTTCGCGAAACCGGGCGACGACACCAGCGAAGAAAGCACGCATACATGGGATCGTTCGGGGCCATGGCAACAGCGGATCAAGGAAGAATGTGAAGCTGTCCGTGATCATTGCGGCGTCCTTGATTTGCCCGGGTTCTCGCGCTTTTTGGTCAAGGGCGACGGTGCGGCCGAGGCCCTTCGCAGCCTTGTGACCGGCGGATTGCCGAAAGTCGGGCGGATGAACCTCGTTTACATTTCGGATCCTCGCGGGCGCATCCTGACCGAGATGTCCTGCATCCGCCTTGAAGAGAATTCGTTTCTCATGATCACTGCGGCCACGGCACAATGGCACGATCGGGATCTTCTGATGAACGCACTGCCCAAGAGCGTTGTCGTCGAAGACGTGACTTTGACACGGGATACCTTGATCGTGACCGGGCCAAAGGCGCGCGATGTGCTTTCTGGTTTGACGGACGCAGATCTTTCCCTGGGTTGGCTGACCCACCAAAGCGCCACTGTCGCCGGGCAGCCGGCCTTTCTGGTGCGTGTTTCCTTTGCGGGCGAACTGGGCTGGGAAGTACATGCCCTAAACGAGCATGTGCCGGCGATCTATGCCGCGATCCTTGATGCCGGTGCGATGCCGTTCGGTATGTACGCGCTCAACGCACTACGCATGGAAAAAGGCTACCGGACGTGGAAGGGCGATTTATCGACCGACTACACGTTGTTCGAAGGTGGGCTGGATCGCTTTGTCAGGCTCGACAAGCCGCAGGACTTTCCCGGAAAGGCCGCACTGCTCAACGAAAAACAGCAGGGCAGCAAGAAAAGGTTTGTCACGCTTACAGTGGATGCCGGTGACGCAGATGCGCCCTACATGTCCACCATCTGGCACAACGGCGAAGTCGTGGGGGAAACCACCTCTGGTGCGTGGGGATACCGGGTCAATAAATCCATCGCGCTGGGCATGATCCGCACGGATCTCGCCAATCCAGGAACCGAGATCGAGGTTGAAATTTTTGGGGAGCGACGGAAAGCCGCGATCCAGCCTGATCAACCTTTGTGGGACCCCGAAAACGAACGCTTGCGTGCCTGAGGGATATCACAGGAATGACCCGCCGCTATACCATGCATCGCCCCGGTGACGGGGCGAATTACGACTGGGAAAATGACCACACCTTCGTCAAGGTCGGTGCCGCCGACACAGGGGGCGCGTACACATTGATGGAAGACAATCTCAAGGCCACCTTTGCCTTGGGGCTCCATCGCCACGATACGCATGCCGAAACCTTTTATTTTCTCGAGGGTGCGGTCGATTTCTATGTGGACGGCGATTGGCATCGCTGTACCGCAGGAACAACCATCCACGTGCCACCGGGTGTGCCGCATGCCTGCAAGGTCGCCGATGATGCGCCTGCCAAAATGCTGATGATTTATCAGCCGTCCGGCTTTGACGAGTTTCTTGCCGAAATGGCGCAGATGACAGCCGAGGATTTCGCGGACAACGCCAAGATGTCTGCGCTCAACGAGAAATACGACATCGTGCCGATGGGCCCGGTGCCGGAACATGCAGACGACAAATCATGACCGACATCACGCTACTGGACGGCTCCATCGGCCAAGAACTTGTGAAACGCGCACCACAAGCGCCTACCCCCCTTTGGTCGACGCAAGTGATGCTTGATCACCCCGAGCTCGTGCGAGACGTGCACCGAATCTATTTCGAGACCGACGCTACGATCGCCACCGCGAACAGCTATCCCTTGTTGCGCAACCGCCTGACCAACAACGGCATCGCAGACCAGTTCGAGGCCTTGCACAAAGCCGCGCTCAGGATCGCGATAGATGCACGCGATGCACATGGATCGGGCCGGGTCGCCACGGCCTTGGGTCCGCTAGGGGCGTCTTATCGACCCGATCTGGCGCCGGTGCCCAAAGACGCCGCGCGGGAATATGCAGAGATCGTCGCGCTGCACGAGGCAGAAACGGATCTGTTTCTCATTGAGACGGTGTCTGGTTTGCGTGCAGCCGAGGGGGCCTTGATGGGCACCGTGCGCACGCGCCAACCGGTCTGGCTTTGCCTTTCCACACAGGATGGCGACGGGCATTTGTTGCGGTCTGGCGAACCCTTGGCTGACGTCGCGCCGCTGGTCGATCAATACGCGCCTGACGCCGTCCTCGTGAATTGTACGACGCCGGAAGCGACGTCAAAAAGCCTCGATATTGTCAAGGGATTCAATAAACCCTTCGGAGCCTACGCCAATGGATTCACGAAAATCGCGGATGACTTCAAGGTCGTCAACCAGGTGGTTGATGCGCTGACTGCGCGCGCGGATCTGACACCGACGGCGTATGCGGATTTTGCTATGGGCTGGATTGCGCAAGGCGCCACGATTGTGGGCGGCTGCTGCGAGGTTGGCCCCGATCACATCACCGAAATTGCCCGCCGCTTGCGCGACGCGGGCCACACCATCGTCTGAGGTACTCTTATGCCCGATCTTCCCCAACACGCACGCGTTGTCATCATCGGTGGCGGCGTCATCGGCTGTTCTGTTGCGTATCACTTGACCAAGCTGGGTTGGAAAGACGTTGTGCTGCTGGAGCGTAAGCAGCTGACATCGGGCACAACCTGGCACGCCGCGGGCCTTATTGCGCAGCTGCGCGCCACGGCCAACATGACCAAGCTCGCAAAATACAGCCAGGAGTTATATGGCGCGCTCGAGGCCGAAACCGGTGTGGCGACTGGTTTCAAGCGGGTTGGGTCAATCACGGCGGCTCTGACGGATGAGCGTTTGGAAGAGCTGCATCGCTCGGCTGCCATGGCTCGCGCGTTCGGGGTGGAAATCGAAGAGATTGGACCAAATGAAATCAAGTCGCGCTACGAACATCTGAACATCGATGGTGTGACCGGAGGTGTCTACCTTGCCAAGGACGGGCAGGGCGATCCAGCCAATATTGCACTCGCCTTGGCCAAAGGCGCCCGTCAAAAAGGAGCGCAGGTCGTCGAGCGGGTGAAGGTTAAGGACATGACACGTGATGCGCGCCGCATCACCGGCGTCAATTGGGCTGGGGAAGATGGCACCGCGGGGCACATTGCGTGCGACATGATCGTGAACTGTGCAGGGATGTGGGGGCATCAAGTGGGTCGCATGGCCGGTATCAACGTACCGCTGCAGGCTTGCGAACATTTCTACATCGTCTCAGAGCCTATTGACGGTTTGACACAACTTCCTGTGCTGCGCGTGCCGGACGAATGCGCGTACTACAAGGAAGACGCAGGCAAGATGATGTTGGGGGCCTTCGAGCCCAAGTCAAAACCGTGGGGCATCAACGGCATTCCTGACAGTTTTGAATTCGACCAGTTGCCCGAAGACTTTGATCACTTTGAGCCAATCTTGGAAATGGCAGTAAACCGAATGCCAATGCTGGGTGAGGCAGGCATTCACACTTTTTTCAATGGGCCTGAAAGCTTTACGCCGGACGACGCCTATCACTTGGGACGAGCGCCCGAGATGGACAATGTGTGGGTCGCAGCGGGCTTCAATTCTGTCGGGATTCAGTCTGCGGGCGGCGCGGGCATGGCACTGGCGCAATGGATGGAAGACGGGCAGAAGCCGTTCGACCTTGGGGATGTCGACATCTCGCGTATGCAGCCTTTTCAAGGCAACAAAAGCTATCTCGTCGAACGCGCCAGTGAAACGCTTGGCCTGCTTTACGCCGATCATTTTCCTTTTCGGCAAAAGGCCACGTCACGTGGGGTGCGTCGCACGCCGTTCCATGCGCAGCTGCAAGACAAGGGCGCGGTGTTCGGTGAGCTTGCCGGTTGGGAACGTGCGAACTGGTTCGCGCGCAACGGACAAGCCGCGGAGTATCAGTATTCGTGGAAACGCCAGAATTTCTTTGGCAACGTCGCCGAAGAGCACAAGGCCGTCCGTGAAAACGTTGGCATGTATGACATGTCATCCTTCGGAAAACTCCGCGTCGAAGGTCGCGATGCAGAAGGTTTTATGAATTACGTTGGTGGCGGCAATTACTCGGTCCCCATCGGCAAGATCGTTTACACACAGTTCCTGAATGATCGTGGTGGGATCGAAGCTGACGTCACCGTGACGCGCTTGACCGAAACCGCCTATCTGGTTGTCACACCCGCAGCGACACGGCTGGCCGATCAGACATGGATGCAGCGGCATGTGGGCGATTTCAACGTCGTTATCACGGACGTAACCGCCGGCGAAGGTGTGCTGGCCGTCATGGGACCGAATGCGCGCAAACTGCTGCAGGCTGTCAGCCCTGCGGACTTTTCGAACGCCGTGAACCCGTTTGGAACCGCGCAAGAGATCGAGATTGGCATGGGCCTCGCTCGTGTTCATCGCGTGACCTATGTCGGCGAGCTGGGCTGGGAGGTTTACGTGAGCGCAGACATGGCCGGGCACGTGTTTGAAACGCTGTACGAGGCAGGAGAGGATATGGGCCTGATGCTGTGTGGCATGCATATGATGGACACGTGCCGCATAGAGAAGGGTTTTCGCCATTTCGGCCATGACATCACCTGCGAAGATCACGTGCTGGAAGCGGGGCTTGGCTTTGCGGTGAAGAAAGACAAGCCATCGTTTATTGGACGCGACGCTGTTTTGCGCAAACAAGACGAAGGTCTGTCGAGCCGTTTGGTTCAGTTCAAACTGACCGATCCTGACCCGCTTTTGTATCACAATGAGCCGGTCATCCGAGACGGCGAAATCGTGGGCTATCTGAGTTCCGGCGCTTACGGTCACCACTTGGGTGGGGCGATGGGTTTGGGCTATGTGCCATGTAAGGGGGAAAGCGCTTCAGACGTTTTGGCCTCGACCTATGAGATCGACGTAGCCGGTACGCGGTTCATGGCCGAAGCGTCGCTCAAACCCATGTATGATCCCAAGTCCGAACGCGTCAAAGCCTAAGGACGTGACCAGCGAAACGCAGCTTCGACGGTCTCGGCGCCGCGGTCCTTCACAAGCGGGCCATGGGCCATCGACAAGTGCCGGGGTTTCCAGCGCAGGACTGTTTCTGCCGCAGTTCTCGCCGCTGCGCGGTCTTGGAAGGCAACACGGAATTTTCGCGGCACCGCTGGCTCTGATCCGGTCATCAAATCCAGATTGGCCACAACCCGTCGCCAACCTTTGTACCAACCTTTTGGCAATTGCTGGGTCAGATCCGTGAATACCACGGTACGACTGAGTCGATGGTGAAATACATACTCTGTCGTAATCCGGTTCCCCGGGAACACAACTTGGTCCAGAGCCCCGCCCCAATTCGCGCGGCCCAGGTCCATGATATCAAGCCCGGGGCATTTGCGGTCTACACCAGGTGCCCCAAAAACTTGTGCCGCCGGGAACGCGCGGGCCCACGAATCGAGGAACATGAAATGCAGGTTGTTGGGAGCAACCAGATAGGCGACGCGGCCAAGCGCCTGGACGGCGGACATCAATTCATCTGTCAACGCGACTGGCGAATGCACGAACAGCTGTCGTCCGGGCAGCCGGATCACAACCATCCGTGTGGGAAAGGAAAATCCGGCGGCTCCTAGGACAACGGGGCCATCGGCAGTCCAAATTTCGTCTTCGAACGGGATCAACATAAGGGCTCCAAACCGCAGCCCCATCATGAATTGTGATGCCGAAGCCCACAAATCAAATGTGTCACCGGCGCACAAAACCTGACTTAATCCCGCAGTTGATTGATCAGGAGTTGCCCGTGTCTACCTCGGCTCGCGCGTCAGATAACATTGATACGCCCAATGGGCTCGCGTTCGCGATCTCGGCTTACTTCCTTTGGGGCTTTCTGCCGATTTACCTGAAGTGGCTGGATCACATTCCGCCTGCCGAGGTTGTGGCCCATCGGATCATTTGGTCAGTGCCCATTGCGGCGGCTGTGTTGCTGGCGTTACGCCGCACCTCTGACTTGCGGGCCATTCTGAGTGATCCCAAGGCGCTTGCTTTGGGCTGTCTGACTGCGGGTCTGATTTCGGTGAATTGGGGCATTTATGTCTGGGCAATCGCCACGAACCAGGCAATCGACGCGGCACTTGGCTACTATATCAACCCGCTCTTCAGCATCGCCCTTGCCGCTCTGGTTCTTGGTGAGCGACCGACAGGTTTACAATTTGTGGCCATTGGGTTGGCGGCCGCAGCGGTGGTTGTCTTGACCGTTGCAACCGGGCGCCTGCCCCTTGTTGCCATTGGATTGACCGTCAGCTGGGGCCTTTATGCGCTGTGCAAAAAATCCCTGCCGATCGGTCCGAACCAAGGTTTTTTACTTGAGGTTCTGATCCTGTCATTTCCAGCATTGGGGTATCTTGGCCTGTTGGCCATACGCGGCGATGGGCATTTTGGGGTCACCTTCGAAAGCACTTGGCTGCTGATGGGCTGCGGGATCGTCACGGCCATTCCGTTGATGTTATACTCCAATGGGGCCAAGCTCTTGCGCCTGTCGACCATCGGCATCCTGCAGTACATTGCGCCGACGCTCATCTTTTTGGTCGCAGTGTTTGTCTTTGGCGAAGAGTTCGATCTGCCCCGGCGCATCGCGTTCCCAATGATCTGGGCCGCGTTGGTGATTTACTCGATCCCGATGATCCGTCAGATGCGACAGGCCGCTAGCTGAGCGCTTCTTTGAATTTCAGAAACCGTGGATCGGTCATGACCCGGGCGTTCATCGCCTCTCGCAAGGCGCCTATGGTCTTGTGCGGCCGCATCACCACTTCAAAGTGCTGGATCAAACCACCATCGTTCAAAGTGATCAGGTCCACGCCCACCGCATCGTACTGACCAACCCGGCATTGAAACTCCAGCGCCCAGTCCGCGCCGTTCCCCATGACACGTCTGTAGCGGAAATCCTCGAAGACGGCGCCAACATGGCCAAGCACGGCAGCCACCGGCGCGCGTCCCGTCCAAGTGGCCCAGTATGTCGGTGGTTGGAATGTCACGTCCTCCGCCAAGATCGTTTCGATCCGAGTGTGGTCGCCCGAGGCAACGATATCCAATGCGGCTTCGATTGTGGGGTGCATCACAAGTCCTCCTTGTTGCAGCATTGCTGTGCGACTCTTGCGGGGCAAGCTTGACGTCAGGGACATCTGCGATATCCGGACGGTATGAAAGCCTATACCCCACCCGACACACCACTGGACGTTCTGCATGAAGACGCGCAGATGCTGGCAGTGAACAAACCTGCGGGTTTGCTCAGCGTGCCCGGCAGGGGAGAGCATTTGGCGGATTGCCTGCTCCGTCGCCTACAAGCGGTCTTTCCGGAAGTCTTGTTGGTGCATCGGCTGGATCGCGACACATCCGGGGTGATGGTGTTCGCCATGACAGCGCACGCCCAACGTCACATGTCGATGCAGTTCGAACAGCGGGCAACGAAAAAGACATATGTCGCGCGCGTTTTCGGCCATTTGCAGCCAAAGGAAGGAACGGTCGACTTGCCGCTTATCGTCGACTGGCCGAACCGTCCAAAACAGATGGTGTGCCACGACACGGGCAAACAAGCGATAACCGATTGGCGGGTGCTCAAGGCCGAGACCGCGGAAAGTCGGGTGCGTCTGCTACCACGCACTGGCCGCAGCCATCAGCTTCGCGTGCACATGCAAGCTATTGGCCATCCGATTTTGGGTGATCCGTTCTATTCCAGCGGTCCGGCCCAAGCGCATGACCGGCTGATGCTCCACTCAGAAGAATTGCGACTCAAACACCCGGAAAGCGGCCGTTCGATGAAGTTTCGCGCGGCGGCAGAATTCTGACATCACGCCCAGAAAGCGGACGTGATGCCAGAGGTCTTGATAAAAATGGCTTGGTTTGAATGGCTGTGTCGCAGTCTTTCAGGTGTCGGGTCGCTAGGCGCCAGTTTTTGCAAGATTGACTACGTTGTATTGTGGTGCCGCAGACGAAATCGCGGAAAAGACCCGGTCCATGAAGCTGCCTGCTGGTACGGGTGAGGATTCAAGTTTCAGATACGGCGTTGCCGAGGCTGCGGCTTGGGTCGCGAGAAGGCATGCGCCGCAGGTGGCCAATGCCGCCGCAAGAAATCGGGCGCGTGTGGAAAAGCTGTGCGTGATCATTGGTTTGTCTCCGGTGTGCTGATCGCCCGGTCGGGCAGGTGATGAGGCAAGTCGCTGCGTTTCGTCTGTCAGCAGAATTACCGATCCCGTGCCTTCAAACTGTGAAGCGGTTCACATGTTTCGCGATGACGCGAAAATATTGGCGAAAATTACCGGCCGCCTTCCATGGCCCGTGACGCCAAACAAAAAAAGAGGAGGCAGAACTGCCTCCTCACCGTGTCTTGGATTGCGGAAACCGTCGTTACTCAGGCGTCCAACCGCTGACGGCTTTGACTTCAAGGAAGTCTTCGAGACCATAGACGCCGCCTTCGCGACCGTTGCCGGATTGTTTCATTCCGCCAAAAGGCGACCCGGCTGCCCGCGATGTGCCATTCATTTCAACCATGCCGGATCTCAACACGCGGGCCATACGGTTGGCGCGATCGGTGTCTTGCGTTTGTACGTAGTTGGTCAAGCCGTATGGCGTGTCATTGGC
The DNA here is from genome assembly GCA_963922515.1 of uncultured Rhodobacterales bacterium. GTDB lineage: Bacteria > Pseudomonadota > Alphaproteobacteria > Rhodobacterales > Rhodobacteraceae > JACOMT01. Next base: position 35,797 of record CAWUIW010000001.1, read on the forward strand.
AACTTCAACAGCCTCTTCTTCGGTCTCGAACTTCATGATCGATAGCACGGGGCCAAAGATTTCTTCGCGCGCAATCGTCATGTCGTTGGTGACGTCTGCGAACACTGTTGGCTTGACAAAGTAGCCCTTGTTCAGGCCGTCGGGTCGACCAACCCCACCGGCGACCAGCGTCGCCCCTTCATCAATCCCGGCCTGGATCAAGTTCTGAATCTTGTTCCATTGCAACTCGTTCACGACCGGACCGATGTGGCGGCCCTCGTCATGCGCACTGCCGACCGTAACCTTGGCGGCCACCTCGGCGGCAGTTTCTACGGCCTGATCGTAAATGTCTGACTGCACCATCATGCGGCTGGGCGCGTTGCAGGATTGGCCTGTGTTGTTCATCATATGAAGAACGCCGCGCTTTACCGCTTTTTCATCGGCATCCGCAAAGATCACGTTTGCCCCTTTGCCGCCCAGTTCCAGGTGCACTTTCTTCAGCGTTTCGGCGGCGTTTTTGGAGATTGCTGTGCCGGCACGTGTGGAGCCGGTAAAGCTGACCATGTCCACGTCTGGATGGCCGGACAGCTGGGTACCCACGCCCATGCCATTCCCGTTCACCAGGTTGAAGACGCCGGGTGGGAAACCCGCCTCGTCCATGCATTCGGCAAAAACCATCGCGTTCAGTGGGCTTTGTTCCGATGGTTTCAGAACCATCGTGCATCCTGCGATCGCTGCGGCACCCACCTTCAAAGTGATTTGGTTTTGCGGCCAGTTCCATGGTGTGATCAGCGCTGCCACGCCAACCGCTTCATATATCAATCGATCGTTTGGGGCATGATCGCCCAATGGACGGTCGAACTCGAACTCTCGTGCAGCTTCCAGAAAGCCTTCCAGATGCCACGTACCGGACGGCACTTGTTGACGGCGCGCCATATCGATCGGAGCGCCCATTTCCATGCTGGTCACGTCGGCCAAATCCGCTTCGCGGGTCTTGTACACCTCAAGCAGTTTTTCGACCATGGCGATGCGTTCGGCAGGGGGCGTTGCCATCCAGCCCGGCAAGGCTGCTTTGGCTGCGGCGACCGCGGCATTCGTGTCCGCCTCTGCCCCAAGCGAAATGATGGCACATGCGTCTTCGGTCGAGGGATCGATCACCTCGAAATCATTGGGTTGGCTTGGGTCGACCCACTGACCGTTGATGTAGAACTGACGCTTCTCAATCATCGCGGACCTCCTCTGATTTGTCCGGGTTTGGCCGCACTCTGTCACCGGGAACGGGTATCGGCAAGAGAGGGGATGAAACAGCGACACATACACATTAGCTTTGGCCTGGACCCGACGACTGTCCGTGATTCTGCGAAGGGAGGCCAAAATGGGCTTGCGCATCAACGATACCGTTCCGAATTTCACCGCTGAAACTGACCAGGGACCCATACAGTTCCACGACTGGATCGGTGACAGTTGGGCGATTCTGTTTTCCCATCCCAAAGACTTTACACCGGTTTGTACCACCGAGTTTGGTGCCGTTGCCCAACTGGCCGACGAATGGGAAAAGCGTGGAACCAAGGTGATCGGTGTTTCGGTCGATGGGGTCGAAGACCACAAAAAGTGGAAGGCCGACATCGAAAAGTTTGGTGGCAGTGCGCCGACTTTTCCAATCATCGGGGACGAAGGGCTGGAAGTGTCGAAGGCGTTCGACATGCTGCCGGCAGATGCATACTTGCCGGATGGACGTACGCCCGCGGACAGCGCAACTGTACGCTCCGTGTTTATCATTGGGCCAGACAAGCAACTGAAGCTGTCGATGACCTATCCCATGACGGTCGGACGCAACTTTGCCGAAGTCGTGCGGGCTTTGGACGGGTTGCAAACATCAACCGGCAAAGGTGTTGCAACGCCGGCCAATTGGGTTCCCGGTCAGGATGTGATCATTCCGGCCACCGTCAGCGATGAAGACGCCAAGGCCAAATTCGGTGAATTCACGACTGTGCTGCCTTATCTGCGCACGACCAAAGACCCAAGCTGAACAAACTGACCAAAGGCGTCACGCGGCGCCTTTGGTCACTGATCGCAACAAGTCCTGACCAAAGTCCTGCCAGGTTCTCAGTTGGTCGCGGTTTTCCGTGATCTTTGTCACCAGCGCTCGCCGCCAGTCAGTTTCCTGTGTCAGCCGTGTCAGAATGCCGGCCAACGAGCCATGATCGTGGACCGGAAAATATACACCCAAGTCGCCACATACCTCGCGAAAAACGGGAATATCCGAGCAAATGGCAGGCGTGTTGAACCAAAGCGCCTCGGCCGCGGGCAGTCACCAGCCCTCGATTTCACTGGGCAGAATGACAGCCCGCGCCGATGCATAAAGCGCGGCCAGATCTGATGCATTCGGGCTATCGATTTGCACTACATGTGGCTTGACCGCGGCCATCTCTGGTCTGTCCAAGAAGGACATCGTGCGTTTGCGGCGGCGACCTGCCAGCACCAGCGTAGGCATCGTACCGTTGGTCGTGGCAATGTTCGCCATGGCCAGGAGGACGACATTCAGATTTTTTCGGCCCAGGGCTGTACCGACCATCAGAATGTACGGTTGTTCCGGCAGCGTGATTTTGCGAGGATCATCGCCGGCACGAAACTCGTGGCCCAATTGTGCAACCGAAAGCCGCCGCGGCGTTACCAGAAAACCTTCGCCGGCAAAGCGTTCTATATCGGCGGCCGTCTGGTGTGAATTGGCCACGATATGGGCTGAATGCTTCAGCACATAATTCGTATCGACGATGTAGTTGTCTTTGAACGCCTTGCTTTTTTCATGGGAATACAAAGGCATGACGTCGTGAATGAAGGCGTGCAACTCTGTGCCTGCCCACTGCCGCAAACGCTCTGCCATCGCAACGATCAGCTTGGGTCGCGCGCAGGATACGAGCACGCCATTGGTCATATCAACCGGCGCAAAAGCCAAGCTCGACTGGTCCCAAACTTTTCGTTGCACGCGATCGGCCAACGCCCAAAACGGCCGCATCAACGTCCCAAGGATTGAGGATGAGTCTGTTGGGGTTCGCCGCATAAACTTCATTCGGCCTGCGTTGGGAACATTGAGCGCCACGCCGCCGTCAGCCTTGGCATCTGCCGAGGGAAACACCTCGAAAAAATCCCCATGGGCCTGCGAGAACGCCACGAAACGAACACCAATTTGTGCGCGATAGGCTTCGCGCGCACCTTCTGCAACAACCTTTGCGACGCCGTAGTACGACTTGAAGCCGCCGGACAGATACAGAAGTTCTGTCAGATCATAGAAAAAAGGTTTCATACCAATCAGTATCGGCCATCCACGTCAGTTTCTTCCACAGGCACGCGGTCGATCGCGTCGAGTTCCCATCGCTTGGCTTCAGTTAAAAAGGTGGTGATGGCTGCCTTGCGGGCCAAGATGAAACCGGCCCAGCCGTTTCTCCAAAACCCGTAGTGTATGTAGTTTCGCAAAAACGCGGCCACGGGCGATAACAGCATGCGCAGTGGGCGGGCTGGCGCTCCGGCGTCTTTTTTCATACGTGCTTTTAGGGTGGAGTAGGTGTTGTCCTTGGAGATTAGTGCATCAAACATCAGCCCCTTGAAGTGGAGCAATCCGCCATCCACCCATTTTTCGACAGGGTCAGATGTGTACACGCCTTCATGTACGATCTCTTCGGGTTTGTATGCGCCGGTGCCGCGGCGAAACAGCCGCGTGCTGTAATGGGCGCCTTGGCGCGGCAGCACCCACCCGTAGCCGATCAGGTATTCATATCGCTTGAAGGCATAAGCTTTCGATGTTGCCGCAATCAGGTCGGGCAGCGCCGCATGCAGCATGGGACTGGCTCTTTCGTCTGCGTCCACGTTCAGGCACCAGTCCTGCGTGCATTGGTCGAGAGCAAACTGCTTTTGCGCCGCATAGCCCCGCCATGGTTCTTCGATCAAGCGTATCGGCATACCGTCGGCGGCCATGGCACGGACTATTTCAAGCGTTCGATCGGCAGAGCCTGAATCAACTACGATGATCTCGGCGCACATCGCCACATGCTTGAGGCAGTTTTCGATCACTGCCTCTTCGTCTTGGCAAATGATGTAGGCGGAAATGGGAAGCTTCGCTGTCAATTCGGTCAACTTAGTGCGCGTTCGGTTGCGTGTTTGTGTACACGCCTTGGCCCAGCTGATCCACCAGCGGATCCTGAAGGAGTTCATCAATGAAAAGGCTAAGCAGTTGCAAACGTCCGGACACCCCCGCCTTTTTGTAAACGGCGGCATTTTGCGCCTTCACCGTGCCTTCCTTGGTGTTGCGCACAGCCGCGATTTCGGCAATGGAAAGGCCCTTGATTGCAAGCAGCGCGACATCGCGTTCGGACGTGCTGAGCTTCCATTCATCGAACTGTGCCTCGATCATTTCGGCAAAGGCCCCAGACGCAATGTCAATCTGGCGACGCAATGCAGCTTCGCGCCGAGACAATTCGCGGATAAGCAGAAGCGTGGCGGCTACCCCGGCGATCAGCGCGAGGGACATCAGCATTTCGAACCCGTCGATGCGCCGCAGGCCCGGCGCGTTTTCTAGCCCGAACCAATCCTTGATCGCATCAAACAAGAAAAAAACCGCGCAAATCGCCTGCACGGTGACCAAGGCCCAAAGCCAGTTTGCGCGCGGTTTGCGCATGTGCCCTCCCAATCCGGGCGAGCCAGGCCGTTTTATCGGCCCGGTGCCCAAGGACCTAATCATCGTCTGTGTCGTCATCCTCGGTTTCGATACTCAGCAATACACCGTCTACGATCGCGAGTGTCAGTTCAGTTTCGACACCGTCGATTGAGACTTCAACCTCAATCTCGCCGTCTTCGCGCTCGATCTCTTCTATCACGTAGCCCTTGGCTTCCACGGCTGCCCGGATTTCCTCGTCCGTCGTGCCCAGGCTGTCGCCCACAGTGAACTGTGCCATCGCCAGCGCAGGTACGGTTGCAATGAGACCGGTCAGCAGGATGGGTTTGATGTTTTTCATAGCGTGTTCCTTTCACATGTTGCCGCGTTGGTGCGGTGCCCATGATCTGAGAACAGACCGCCTATCTTACGATTGGATTTTGGGTGAAATGGGCCGATTACGACCAATGATTACGAAGAAACCCCGGCTTTTGCCGGGGTTTCCAACGAGATTTCGGGTCAGGCCCGAAATGCGGCGGATCAGTCGTCTGCCGCTTGCTCTTTTTTCTCTTCTTTTGCGATCTCTTCGCCGGTTTCCTGATCGACCACCTTCATCGACAGGCGCACTTTGCCACGATCGTCAAAGCCCAAAAGCTTGACCTTCACGTCCTGACCTTCTTTCAGAACATCCGACGGGTGGTTCAGGCGGCGGTTCTCGATCTGGCTCACATGCACCAGTCCGTCACGCTTGCCAAAGAAGTTCACGAACGCGCCGAAATCGACGATCTTCACAACCTTGCCGGTGTAGATCATGCCTTCTTCTGGTTCCGCCACGATCGAATAGATCATGTCGTACGCTTTTTTGATCGACTCGCCATCGGGCGATGCGATCTTGATCACGCCATCATCGTTGATGTCGACCTTGGCGCCAGAAGATTCCACGATTTCGCGGATGACTTTGCCGCCCGAGCCGATCACTTCGCGGATCTTGTCGGTTGGGATGTTCATGGTTTCAATGCGCGGAGCATGGACCGAGAACGCGTTGGTTTCCGACAGGGCCTTGGCCATTTCGCCCAGAATATGCATCCGGCCATCCTTGGCTTGTGCAAGTGCCTTCTCCATGATCTGGGGCGTGATACCTGCGACCTTGATGTCCATCTGCAGCGAGGTGATACCGTTTTCGGTACCCGCGACTTTGAAGTCCATGTCGCCCAGGTGATCTTCATCACCCAGAATGTCGGTCAAAACCGCGTAAGAGCCGTCATCTTCCAGGATCAGACCCATCGCAACACCGGCCACCGGGGCTGAGAGCGGCACGCCTGCGTCCATCATGGACAGCGACCCGCCACAGACCGACGCCATGGAGGAAGAGCCGTTTGATTCCGTGATTTCCGACACGACGCGCACGGTGTACGGGAAATCCGTTGGCGCTGGCAGGACCGCCTGCAGCGCACGCCATGCCAACTTGCCGTGGCCGATTTCACGGCGACCCGGCGACCCGACGCGGCCCACTTCGCCGACCGAGTAGGGCGGGAAGTTGTAGTGCAACAGAAAGTTCGATTTGAAGTTGCCGTGCAGTGCATCGATGAACTGTTCGTCATCGCCGGTGCCCAAGGTGGTTACGACCAAGCCCTGGGTTTCACCGCGCGTGAACAGGGCCGAACCATGTGTGCGCGGGAGCAGACCGGTTTCTGCCACGATTGCGCGAACGTCCGATGTGGACCGACCATCGATCCGCTTGCCACCCTTGACGACATCACCGCGCAGAATGCCGGCTTCCAGCTTCTTCATCGCCGAACCGAGGTTGGCGTCAGAGGCTTGCTCTTCTGTCAGAGCGGTCAGGATCGCTTCGCGAGCAGCGGAAACCGCGCTGGTGCGGTCTTGTTTGTCCGTGATGGCAAAGGCGGCACGCATTTGCTCTTCGCCGGCCGATTTCACGGCTTCATACAGCTCGGAATAGTCCGGTGGGCTGAAGTCGAATGGCTCGCTTGCCGCGTCTTCGGCCAGGTCGATGATCAGGTCAATGACCGGTTGGATTTGCTCGTGCGCAAACGTGACCGCGCCCAACATCTCGGCTTCGGTCAATTCGTAAGCTTCCGATTCCACCATCATGACAGCGTCTTTGGTGCCGGCGACGACAAGGTCGAGACGCTGTTCAGGGTTCAGGCGCAGGTCCTGCATGTCGTCAACAGACGGGTTCAGTGTGTACTCGCCGTTGACAAAGCCGACGCGCGCGCCTGCGATCGGGCCCATGAACGGGGCGCCCGAGATGGTCAAAGCCGCCGATGCCGCAATCATGGCGACAATGTCCGGGTCATTGACCAGATCGTGGCTGAGCACGGTGCACATGACCAGAACTTCATTTTTGAAACCGGGCACGAACAAGGGCCGGATTGGGCGGTCGATCAGGCGGGCGGTCAGCGTTTCCTTTTCGGTCGGACGCGCCTCTCGCTTGAAAAAGCCGCCCGGGATTTTGCCGGCGGCATAGTATTTTTCCTGGTAGTGTACCGTCAGAGGGAAAAATTCTTGCCCTTCTTTCATGGACTTGGCGAATGTCACGTTGGCCATGACACTGGTTTCGCCCAAAGTTGCGATGACAGAGCCATCGGCTTGGCGGGCAACCTTGCCCGTTTCCAGTGTGAGCGTTTCATTGCCCCACTGCATCGTTTTCGTCGTTTGATTGAACATCTATCGTTTCCTGTGTGGAAGCACTCCCGGGCGTATCCCGGGTCTCCCGTTGAAATGGCGGCCCCATTGCCGCCGACCCGCTATCTATCTTTCTTTCGAGCGCCAGGGTCCATGGCGCAACGTCTCAGATGGCGCCCGCGTATACCAATTTTTGCCGATTGGAAAGGGAGGATGATCTGGGTCATACAGGCGCCGTATCGCAACCGCTTGGAAACATGTTGCGAATTACTGGCATAGTGGTCTTGTTTCGACACAACGCCAAGCCGGAAAGGGCCGAAAGGGCACACATAAGTTGATACGAATTTTTGCTTTTTTGGCTGCCGCCTTGGCCTTTCTGATCGGTTGTGCGGCCGCGCCTCCGTCGGACATCAGCGCGCCCCGGATCCTTGTGATGGGGGACTCGCTGATGGCTTGGCATGGGTCCAGTGGCCGTTCCATTTCGCACGTGATGTCGCGTGCGCTGAACGAGCCGGTTCAAAACAACGCCGTGAGCGGCGCGCGGATCATCTATAGTTTTCCAGTTTCCGGCGCGTTGGGGCTTCGGATATCCAATCAACTGACCGGAGATAGCTGGGACTGGGTGGTCTTGAATGGCGGGGGCAACGACTTGTGGTGGGGTTGCGGATGCGGACGTTGCGAACGCAGATTGAACCAGATGATTTCCAGCGATGGATCCGATGGCCACATACCCGATTTGATCGCAGATCTGCAAAGGCGCGGCGCACGCGTTGTTTATGTGGGTTATCTGCGACACCCCGGCAATGTGTCCCTTGTCAGCAATTGCAAGGCGGCCGGGGACCAGTTGGATTCACGGATTGCCAAGCTGGCCAGTATTCAGGCGGACGTGTACTTTCTGTCAAATGCAGACCGTGTTCCATATGGCGACAGGTCCTATCATGCCGCGGACATGATCCATCCAAGCCTGAAGGCCAGCGCAGAAATCGGTCGCGACATCGCCCGATTGATCGCGCAAGTCGAGGCCGAAGAGGTAGATTGAGATAAAGGGACGCCAAATCGGCTTCCGCGTGACCTACTCAAAAAAGAAAAACGCCCACAAAAACATGTGGGCGTTCGTTCAAAATGCAGGGGTTCGCGATCAGCGACGCAAGCCAAGACGCTTGATCAGGTCCTGATAGCGCGCTTCGTCCTTACCTTTGAGATAGTCGAGCAGCTTCCGGCGCTGGGCCACCATCTTCAACAGACCGCGGCGACCGTGATTGTCTTTCTTGTGGGTCTTGAAGTGTTCGGTCAAAGTCGCAATGCGTGAGCTTAGAATGGCAACTTGTACTTCGGGCGAGCCAGTGTCGCCGTCCTTGGTGCCAAATTCTTTCATCACGCGTGTTTTTTCTTCAGCAGTGATCGACATCGGGGTCTCCTTTGAAAGCTAGCGTTAATGGCGCAGGCCGGGATGTCGTCCAGCACAGGCCCGTGGAGAGATTTGCCGGCGGTCTCGCATGCACGATTCCGCCAGAGTGGGCTGCGTATAGAGGTATTGGAGAAGATTGAAAAGGGCCGTCAGAACTTTGGCACCAGCTTGGGCTATGCTGCGCTTTGCACGGTTACATCAAGGTCAAGACTGTTCAGAACAACGATGTCGTCTGCCGTCAGTCCGGTGGTGTCTGACAGTGTCAGAACGGCCTCTCCGTTGATCAGAATTTCGGATCCGCCCGTTTCTGTATGCACGACTTCAATAGTGGGATCAGGATCAGTTTCCAGATCCCACATCACGACAAGCTGATCTTCCCCGGCATCAAAGTCCACCATGCTTGTTACTGTTTCGGCACCCGTCAACCAGTCACCCAGAACGATTTGGTCTGCGCCGGTCCCGGCGGTCACGACATCGCCAGCCCCCGCTGTAATCGTATCGTCGCCCTGACCGCCGTTCAGATAATCCAGCGCCGTGTCATCTGCGCCCAAGATTACGTCGTCGCCAGCCCCGCCGAACAGCGTGTCTTCGCCGGCCCCGCCTGACAACGTATCATCATCCAGACCACCATGCAGGGCATCGTCGCCAGTGCCGCCATTCAGGTCATCATTTCCGGCGGACCCATTGAGCGTATCGTCATTCTCTCCGCCGGTAAGCGTGTCACTGCCATTGTGGCCGAAGAGAGAGTCATCTCCGGTGCCACCTTCAAGAACATCCGCCCCGTCGTTGCCGTGCAGTGTGTCGTCGCCCGCATCGCCCAAAAGCGTATCGTTTCCGTCGCCCCCATAGAGAACGTCTTGACCTGCGCCCCCGGTCACTACGTCATCGCCGGCGTAGCCATTCATCTGATCGTCGCCATCCAAACCGGACAGCAGATCGCCATTTTCTGTTCCTGAAAGGATGTCCGCGCCGCCTGTGCCCAGAATGCCAAAGTCACTGCCTGTGTCCGGCGTTTCGTGATCCTCAAAGCCATCACCGGCGCCGTCGGACATGTCGACCTCGTCTTCTTCGCCGTCGCCTAAACCGACAAATGCCGCTGCCCCCATCGCGACAAGGCCAAGCATTCCAGCCAATAAAAACATGTACCCGCCTGCATTTCTCAGGCCCACCAACCCAAATCACATATCGCCGGGTTAGCCCGGCCGGTCAAAGCCAATCGGATCAGATGGTTAACGGGCCCACGGTTCCGGTTGCTGCGTGTACGGGATGTACAACGGGTGTTTTGGGTGGCCCATTTTGCTCAGACCAAGGTGAAACAGTTGAGTCCCCGCCGCGCGCAGCAATGCCTCTACTTGCGGACCTCGGTCCAGATGTTCGCCGTGGGTGCCCCACGCGCAAATCACCTGATCGGCCCAATCCGCCGCGGCCAGAATAGCGGTATCATTTTCCGGTCCAACAGGATCGCAAGCGGCGCGCATATTGCGCGGGTCCGTATCGCGCCAAGCAAAGATGTTTGTGACCTGAAATGCACCGAACCCAAGCGCGCGCGCCCGACGCTCGCACCGCTCGACCGTTGGATCATTTTGAACTTCGGTTGCGGTGGACGGGTTCAGCATGACAAAGGTGGCGCGTTGTCCGGTTGCATCCCAGGTTCTGACCAGGCTGTAGCGATATCGTTCGCAATCAGAGTAAACTGCCACCGATGGCGCATCGCCCTTTGTATGGCTTTTGGTGATCATGTCTGCGCTTTGAAAACGCGGTTTGGATGCAGCTCACCCGCGCGGTAAACGCCAATTGCGACCGCCCGGTCGTCTTGGGCAGCCCAACATGTATCGCCATAGGCCACCTCCGAACACAGGACTTGTGCCGGGTTGCCGTTGCGCAATCGGGCTGCGCTTTCTGGCGGGCAGTGCGCCTTGGCAAGGGATGCCAATCCGGTTTCCAATGGCAAGAGCAAGGTGTCAAGTTCTGGTGATTTTGCGCGCTCTTCTACGGTTTCCAACGCAACCGCCGTATCGACATGAAAAGGCCCCGACCATATGCGGCGCAGCTGGGTCACATGGCCGAGGCATCCCAAGGCTGCCCCAAGATCCCGCGCGATAGACCGAACATAGCCCCCTTTGCCACATGTCAATTCAAACACCGCATGGTCTGGATCCGGCCGATCCACCAAAAGCAGTTCTTCGACCCAAAGCGGTCGGGCTGACAAGTTCAGATCCTCGCCGTCGCGGGCCCGCTTGTATGCGCGCTCCCCATCGACCTTCACTGCAGAGAATGCAGGCGGGACTTGCATGATATCGCCGACAAACGGACCAACGGCCGTTTTGATCTCGTCATCGCTTGGGCGCGCATCGGACCGTTCAATCACGGACCCTTCGGCGTCATCTGTGTTCGTCGCTTCGCCCCATCGAACCGTGAAACGGTAAGCTTTCAACGAGTCCGTGACAAATGGAATGGTTTTTGTGGCGTCGCCCAGAGCGATTGCCAAAACGCCGGTTGCTTCAGGGTCCAACGTACCGGCATGGCCGGCCTTCTTGGCCCCAAAGGCCCATCGCACCTTGTTGACGACCGCGGTGGATGTGGGGCCCGCTGGCTTGTCGACGACCAGCCAACCTGAGATATCCCGACCTTTGCGTGCCATGATCCGTCTCGAGTGTGGAAAAGAAGCCGTTAGTTATGTCAGCCCATCGAACCCGTCAACGGGTCAGAAATCGATCAGGACGCTGGCTCGACGATACCAACGATGGGTCCCATGCGAAAACCGACATCGCTGCGGTCCAGCTGCGGGGCGTGAAGGCGGGAGATATTGCCATCGAAATACAGCGCATTCGCAGAACCAAGATGGTCGCGAAACAAGCTGCCAAACTGGTGAAAGGTGACCGGCGCGCGTGAGATGGCAAAGTGAATTCGCTGCCCGTCCGCACTTGTCCCGACGCCGTTGCGCACGTAGCGCGAGGTGCTTTCAGGCAGAAATCGCGGATGCAGCGCCCCATCGATCACAAGCATCGGCCCCGATTGGCTTGCATACAAGCAGTCGGGGGCTTCTCGCTGAAAGCGTAGCGTTTCTATCACGCGAACCTGCTGATCGCCGATACAAAAAACACCATTTGGCAGCAATCCAAAGTTCCCTGGCCCCGCCGATGTCACCAAACGCATTTCTTGCTGGCCGCCTTCCGAATACAGGCCAACAGGTGCGCGGTTTTCATGGTACATTCCCGCGTTCATGGCAAAGCCAAGTTGCTGTCCAGCGGGGGCGAGCGCCTGATCGACGCTATTGAAATGACCAAAAGGCTCGCCTTTGTCGTCATAAAGGAACAGGCGTATGTCTTCGAACGCGCGGGCTTCGCACACGGTGTAGGTCATCTGGTCAACTCGAACATTGCTGCACGTCACTGCTGATGCGGCGCCAGCAGAAGCGATAAAGCAGGCTATCAATGCGAGCCGGATCACGTATCGAGATCGCGACGCACAGCGTCCTGGCTGAACATGCGCCGGGTGTCGTCCATTCGGTCGAATGTCTCGTCGATCTTGAACCTTAGATCCGGGGAGAATTTCAGGGTCAGCTTCTTGGAAACCGCGCGCCGGAGTTCGCTTTTGTTGCGTGCCAGCAGTTCAATAACATTCTCTTGTCCTTGTCCGCCCAGAGGCAGGACGTAGGCCGTCGCGATCCGCAAATCCGGACTGGTGCGCACCTCGCCAACGGTAATCGACAGGCGGTTCAATTCCGGATCGTGCACGTCGCCGCGCGCCAGAACATCCGCCAGCGTTCGGCGGATCAATTCGCCCACGCGCAACTGTCGTTGCGATGGGCCGGGCCCGTCGTGAAACTTGTTCTTTGCCATGCCCTCCCTTAAGCGGTTCCCGTTGCTTTGCCAAGCGCGCTCGCGCCTGATATCCGGCCCAAACCAAGAGGGAGAGACCCATGACCGAAAAACCCGGCATTGTCGTGACAGGTGCGTCTGGTCGCATGGGCCAAATGCTGATCGAGGTCATTCGCCAGAGCGAACAAACGCATCTTGTTGGCGCGGTTGAGCGGACTGGACATGCTTGGGTTGGCCAGGATGTCGGCGCAGCGATGGGGCACGCAGACCTGGGTGTGCGTGTGACGGATGACCCGCTGGAAGCCTTCGCCAAGGCCCAGGCCGTTATCGATTTCACGGCTCCGGCTGCAACTTTGGAATTTGCCGCTTTGGCCGCGCAAGCGCGCGCCGTACATATTATTGGAACGACGGGCATGACCGCGGATGAGATTGCTGCGCTGGAGCCAGCGGCGCGGCATTCTGTTCAGATCCGGGCGGGCAACATGAGCCTTGGCGTCAATCTGCTTGTCCAACTGACGCGCAGGGTCGCCGCCGCGCTTGATTCCGATTTTGACATTGAAGTGATCGAAGCGCACCACAACAAAAAGGTCGATGCCCCTTCGGGCACGGCCTTGATGCTGGGCGAGGCCGCTGCGGAAGGGCGTGGTTTGGCGTTGGATGCAGTGGCAGATCGCGGGCGAGACGGCATGACAGGCGCGCGAAAAAAGGGGGATATCGGCTTCACGGCAGTCCGGGGTGGGGACATTGTTGGCGAGCATGATGTTCTGTTCGCCGGACATGGAGAGCGCATCATCTTAAGGCACGTGGCAACAGATCGACAGATCTTTGCCCGAGGCGCTGTAAAGGCGGCGTTATGGGGCCAATCCAAGGTACCGGGCCAGTACGACATGGTTGATGTTCTGGGCTTGTCGTGAACGGCAATTTCCTGCGCCTCAAGCGTTGAAATTTGCCGATTAAGTGATCCGAAGTATTTTTGTGCGCGTATCCGTCCTGAAGTCAGTCAAGCGAGATGCACACATGGTTCGCAAATTTTTCGCCGCCGTAACGGCAGCGCTGCTTGCCACAAGCGCGCAAGCCGAGTTCCAGAAAGTCGACAATCAGGCGCAGTTTACGCAGCTGGTGTCTGGCAAGACCTTGACCCGACCGATGATCAAACTGGAAGTATCACCGCAAGGTGCCATTTCGGGCACAGGGTTGCGGTGGGAAGTCAGCGGAAACTGGACGTGGCAAAACGGTTTTTTCTGCCGGGACTTGTTCTGGGGCGGCAGTGATCTTGGCTACAACTGCCAGGAAGTGCGTGTCAACGGGGACAGCATTCGATTCACGTCGGACCGTGGCACTGGCCGCTTCGCAGATTTTCGGTTGCGCTAGATCGCTGTTCTAAAAATCGATCGCCAGACCGTTCTTTTCCCAATCTCCATAGCGAACAGGTTCGGGTCCGTCACGGCCACCCAGCTCAGTAGGTCGATCCGCGACTTCAACGTTTTGTGCGGCGCGTCGCGCCTCGGCTTCGGCCAGCGCACGTTGGGCGGCTTCCGGCAAATCTGTTCGGGTATCGGGTTTCTTTGTCATAGCCCAATTGATATACGCGCGGTTCAACGATGGGCAAGGGACCGGCTTGCGGAATTCAAAACAACATGGGGAGCGACGGCTGGCGCGTGTCGACACCGGACGACAAGGCGCTGTCATTTTGCTGGACGCAGTTCTGGGCGACCAATGCATGATGTTCGATGCACTGGCACGCCCCGACATTCAAACCTTGCCTGCGCCCGACCGGGCGCAGGCGCAAAGACTGGCAAATGAGGTGCTGCGTGGGCTCGAACGGGCCGACAGGTTGCTGGAAGAGCATTTGCGCCGCTCCCCACCGCTGACGGTTCTAAACACGCTCAGACTTGGCGTGGTGGAGTTATGTTCCGGCGCCGCCGCGCACGGTGTGGTGAACAGCCTGGTCGATCTGATTGCAGCCCATCCAAAGCACAGACGTCTAAAGGGTTTGGTCAACGCAGTTCTGCGCAAAATGGCCGGAGTGGCACCCACCGCTTGGCCCAAAATGCGCATGCCGCGCTTGCCCGGTTCCCTTCGGGATCCGCTGGTCGAGGTATGGACCGCCGAAACCGTGGCCGCCATGGAGGCGGCGCATTTTCAAGGCGCGGCTGTGGATTTGACGCTGAAGCCCGGTGCAGGCCTGTCCGGCGAGGTGCCGGCACGCCCACTTCCAACTGGGTCCTATCGACTGGAGGGCGGCGCGCAAATCTCTGCTCTTGCGGGCTTTGATACTGGAGACTGGTGGGTGCAGGACGCTGCGGCGGCCATGCCCGCTCGGTTGCTGGCGGTAAAACCGGGGGAACAGGTTCTGGATTTGTGTGCTGCGCCGGGCGGAAAAACCATGCAGCTGTCTTCAATGGGGGCGGATGTTACGGCGGTTGATGTGTCTGGTGCACGCTTGCGCCGTTTGCGCGAAAACCTGACGCGCACCAATTTGATGGCCACGGTGCTAGAAGTTGATCTTTTCACGGTTGCGGAAACTTACGACGCGGTCCTTCTGGATGCGCCCTGCTCGGCGACTGGCACCATTCGGCGGCACCCGGATTTGCCATTCGCCAAATCTGAAATGACTTTTGCTGACTTGGTCGCCTTGCAACGCCGTATGCTTGATCATGCTTGGGCGCTGGTGCGCCCCGGGGGACGATTGGTGTATTGCACCTGTTCGCTTTTGCCTGAAGAAGGGGAAACTCAGGCGGAGGCCGCGTTGCAACGCTTGCCCGATGTCTCCGTTGATACAAAGCAGCGGGATGCCCTGCCCGGTGTAGAGGCAAGCTGGCATTCACCCGAAGGCGGGCTGCGTTTGCGGCCCGATTTCTGGGCGGACTGGGGTGGCTTGGACGGGTTTTACATGATCAGGCTGAACAAGGCCGTGTGATACGTTTCTTTCGGTGACATGTCAGGCACACCGGAGTAACATCTGCTCGAAACGCCAGCAGAGCGTGAGAGGGGCACGAGAGGTATGTCCAGATCCATGAGTCTGGCCAAGCGGCAAACCCAATTCATGAACCGCCTGTATGCTCGGCTCAGTCGGCGTCAGAATGCAGCCCGTGGTTTTGTGTCGTCTCCGGAACCGCGCACAATCGGCAGCTTTGCGCGCGGTCGGCAATTGGTGGCCGGCAACATCATGTTCGCCGGATACCTGATCGAGCAAAAAGACAGCCATCTTTGGGACATCGAAGCGCCGGATGCCGCGTTTGAAGCTGAACGACAAGGTTTTGGCTGGCTGGATGATCTGGCCGCGGTTGGTGATTTCAACGCTCGTCAACAAGCGCAGACATGGTTGTGGGGCTGGATCGACCTGCATGGGCAAGGGACAGGGCCGGGCTGGATACCGGATCTGACAGGTCGGCGTTTGATCCGTTGGATCAACCATGCCCTGTTTGTCTTGCGCGGGCAGCCGTCTGACGCCAGCGGAGCGTTTTACGTCTCGTTGTCGCGTCAAACATGGTTTTTGTCCAAACGGTGGAACTCTGCCGCACCCGGCTTGCCCCGGTTCGAAGCCTTGGCTGGTCTGATTTATGCGGGGCTGGCAATCGAAGGCACCGAAAAGCTGGCAGAACCCGCTTTGAAGGCGTTGGCCCGCGAATGCGACGAACAGATCGACAATCAAGGCGGGTTGCCCACCCGCAATCCCGAGGAGTTACTAGAAGTCTTTACATTGTTGACCTGGGTGTCGGCGGCGCTTTTGGATACCAGCCGTCCCGTACCCGACGCCGTTAGGGCCGCCGTAGAACGCATTGCGCCGACATTGCGCACGCTGCGCCATGCCGACGGTGGGCTTGCCCGCTTCCATGGCGGTGGTCGGGGTCTGGACGGTCGCCTTGATCACGCTCTGGCGGCAAGCAGGGTCACAACACGCCATGCGGACGGGCTGTCTATGGGTTTTGCCCGACTGTCGGCCGGTCGCACATCCGTGATCATCGATGCCAGTTCACCGCCGTCTGGTGATGCTTCGGTCAACGCACATGCGTCGACACTTGCCTTCGAGTTGACATCGGGGCGACGCCCCTTGGTGGTCAATTGCGGCTCGGGGGCGTCCTTCGGATCCGAATGGCGCCGCGCAGGACGGGCCACGCCGTCGCATTCGGCCCTGTGTCTGGATGGGTTTTCCAGTGCCAGACTCACCGCGACGGAACATGGTGATGGGACCGAGATGCTGGTTGACGGCCCGCGGCACGTACCAATCGAAATCAGCACGATGACCGACGGCATTCGCTTTCAGGGCGGACATGACGGGTATTTGCGCAGCCACGGTCTGACCCACGCCAGAACTCTGGATCTCACCTTTGACGGGCGCGGGCTGGCCGGCGAAGACATGCTTCTGGCCATAGACGATGCGGCCAAGCGCCGTTTTGACAAGGCGGTCGATGCGTCGAAACTGGCGGGCGTTCCATACGAGCTTCGATTTCATTTGCATCCCGAGGTTGATGCCACGTTGGACCTTGGCGGGGCTGCTGTATCCATGGCCCTCAAAAGCGGAGAGATATGGGTGTTCCGCTACGAAGGTCAAATGCAGCTCTCGCTTGAGGTGAGCGTTTATCTCGAAAAGCGGCGGCTCAAACCGCGCGCGGCGCGGCAGATTGTGCTGTCGGGGCGTGCATTGGATTATGCCAACCGGACCCGCTGGTCATTGTCCAAAGCACAGGATACAGCACTCGCGATCCGTGATTTGGCTGTCGAAGAGCCGGATCTTTTGGACTGATACCGCCACAGGAGTTCCGAATGAACGTCACCCCGCCGATCCGCCGTGCATTGTTGTCTGTATCTGACAAGACGGGGCTGGGCGCTCTGGGCCAAGCCTTGGCCGCACAGGGTGTCGAACTGCTTAGCACGGGCGGAACCGCATCGGCGCTTCGAGAGGCTGGCTTGAGCGTGCAGGACGTTTCAGATTTAACGGCGTTTCCGGAAATGATGGGCGGGAGGGTCAAAACACTGCACCCCAAGGTCCATGGCGGATTGCTGGCCTTGCGGAACGACCCCGAACATGTCGCTTCAATGGAAGCTCACGGGATTGGGGCCATCGATTTGCTGGTGGTCAACCTGTACCCATTTGAAGCCACAGTCGCCAGTGGAGCGGCCGCCGAAGTCTGCATAGAGAACATTGATATTGGCGGTCCGGCGATGATCCGCGCGGCAGCCAAGAACCACGCGCATGTCACCGTGATTGTCGATCCGTCGGACTATGCTGCGCTCCTTGCCGAAATGGATGAACAATCTGGCGGCACATCTTTTGAATTCCGGCAAAAGCTTGCCCAAATCGCCTAT
>CAWUIW010000002.1:0-41224 GCA_963922515.1 uncultured Rhodobacterales bacterium
GGACAAAGGGCGTGTCCGGTGAGGTCGGCCGGTTCAGAAACCACGTCCAAAACGCGATCTCGTCATGATTGCGCAGACCATTGCGGTCCTCGGGCCCGTCAAACACCGGTGGCGTGGCATGAAAAGTCAGCACCGCCAGACGGGAGCCATCGTGAAGCGTCACAGGAACGCTCCAGTGACCGCTGGAAGACAGGCGTTGCACCGCCTGTGCTTCGACCGACGGATAGGGCTGACCATCCGGAAAGGTCGGCAGCTTGGCGCCGGGCAGATCGCGCCAAAGCATGTCGGTGAAGTCTTGCGCTTCATCACGCGCGATCGGAAAGCGCGAAAACAGCGCCATGGCGGCTTGCCCGGTAAACGTACCGTATCCATGATTGTCACCCGGTCCACCAAGTTGGCCATCGCCGTCCAGATCTGCGCCCGAGGCGCGACCCCTGTTTTGTGGGGGGGCATAGATGTGATCCAAGGCAAGCCCTTGTGCCTTCAGAGCATCTGAAAGCGCCCGCGCGGCCTTGTTCTCGTAATCCCAGTCGAGGCCCTGAAGCGCGACAATGTCCGGCGACACGTTGACCAAGGCTCGCACGACAACCTCGACGTCCGGTGCACCGCGCAAGATGTCACGCAACAAAAGCCCCGGCCCATCGCGTTGCAGCTCGGTGTGAAAGGTCGCGATGCGAATGGTATCTGCCTTGCCGGCAGCCGCAGCCAGACAAAAACACGCCACGATAATCGCGGCGCACATCCGGGTCATGCGGTTTGAATGGCTTCGGCGTTTCGATACGCGCGACGTCGCTTTTCTTCGATCAATTCAGAAACGCGCAACATGGCCGCCCCTCGCATAACCATGCTCGCTGGCAAGAACGCCCATGCCGCAAGGGTCCAGATCGTGCCTTGCGGCGTGCCAAAGGAAATGGGTGTGACCAATTCCGACACGACCATCAGGATCGCCGGGATCAGAAATGGCATCAAGGCGCCCAGCATGACGTTGGCGCGACCGTCTCGTTGCAACCTGTGCACAACATCGCCCCCTGCCGTTGGATCAAACAACGGCAGGTTCACCCATACGTTGAACGCGCCGCTACCGGTGGGCCAGCGTGAAAACCGCAAGATCAATCCAAAAGTAGCCATTGAAAACAGCGAGATCCCGTAGGCCAGACTTGCCGACCGCCGCAGCATCTCGACTTCGCCCAGCGGTGTGTCATTCGGCAACACGAGCAACATCAACTCTACGGGGGAGTACCGGAAGCCCAGGATATCCGCTGCAAAGCTGGAAAACGATGCCATCATCAATGTCAGCGTTGTGGGTTGGTATGCGTTCTTCCACATGACGGCCATGCAGAACACAATCGCGAAAAGCGCAACGAACCGAACCCTGTTCAGTGGCGGTGCATCGCGAAACTCAACAAAACTGGGGTAGTTTGTGTTATACTCTATGAAGGTCAGCAAACCCCCTAGGATCGCCATCAACACGATCAAGTCGTTGGCTTGCGACGTGAGCTCTGACAACAGTAGCGACGGCGTTGCGATCAACATCGCAACGAAGAAACCTCGCATAACTGCGCCAGAAAGCCGCGCTATCACTCTTCGTTCCCCTCAAACTGGACTGGCGCGATACGTTGCCGTGCCATGTTACCAACTTGATCCCGCTGAAGCGGGTGCCTCAATCTTGCCGCAATTGTGCCGTCTTTCACCTGGGCGCTCAAGCTGCGGTGGTATCACACCCGAATTTTAGGGCAGAAAGTGGGAGAAACTGGTGCGTTCTTGCATCAGAATGCGGGACCTAAATGTGGCAGGCTTGGCCCAGACACCACATATAGTGTTTTCGCGCCGGCTCGGCACCAATGCAATCGGGCGACCGCTTGGCCACCCTTTGCCAATTCACTTGATTTGCAACAACTTAGCGGATCACACCCAAGGGCGTTCAGCGGTTGCGCGAGCTTCAAACGCATCGATCGATGCGGCTTTTTCCATTGATTGCCCAATGTCGTCCAAACCTTCCAGAAGGCAGTGCTTTTTGAAGCTGTCGATTTCAAATGAGAAAACCTCGCCGTCCGACGTGGTGACGGTTTGCGCATTCAGATCGACTGACATCCGGGCGTTTGCACCTTTTTCAGCGTCCTTCATCAAGACGTCCACGGCCTCTGGCGGCAATGCGATCGGCAGAATGCCGTTCTTGAAGCAGTTGTTGTAGAAGATGTCGGCAAAGCTGGTGGAAATCACGCAGCGAATACCAAAGTCCAACAAAGCCCAAGGCGCGTGCTCGCGTGATGAACCACAGCCGAAATTGTCGCCCGCCACGAGGATCTCAGCCGTGCGATACTGCGGCTGGTTGAGCACGAAATCGGGAATTTCATTGCCATCATCATCATACCGCATTTCGTCGAACAGGTTCACTCCCAGACCTGATCGTTTGATCGTTTTGAGAAACTGCTTGGGAATGATCATATCGGTGTCGATGTTGATCAGGGGCATCGGCGCTGCGATACCGGTGAGTGTTTCAAACTTCTGCATTGAAGCCTCCGTGAACTGGGAATTCTCAGGAATGTGTAAGTGGCGACACTTGCACAGGGTTTTTTGTCATAATCGATTTGCGGTCGGCATTTAGCATGTGATGCAAGACCGGGTTTTGAGGTTTCAGCACTTTACCACCCTTATTGAAAACCGCAGGGAGTCAGAAATTTGGCACAATACGTCGCGCAGATTTTGCATGGAAACCGTGCGGGTGAAGGGGAGTACACCTTTGAAGGTCCTGACAACTTGATGTCGCACACACCCGTCAAAGTCATGCGAGCCTTCATGGAGCATGTCGACGCTGCGGCACAACTTGGACATGTCGAGTACACGATCAATGCAGCGATGAAAAACAGCCGCGTCGGCGTCGTCACGGTTTTGGGAGAACTGGAGTTCTCCGGCAACAACCATCAGCCGTTTGTTTGTATGATCTCTTGCAAAGATTAGGCACAGAGTTTCTGGTGCGATGACGCCCCAGCTTCTTTTTATGCGTCTACGGAATGTCCGCGGGGTTCGACAAGCAGCAATCGCCGCGCGCCGAACGATCCCTTGCCTGTGGCTACCACCATCCATGTGTCACCCGCGTTTTGCTTTTTCAAATCGCGCAACCGCGGCTGAAAAAGCCAGTCTAAACTCGTTTGGATCATAGGCGCCAGACAGGCAGTCACTGACCAAGTTTTTCAAGAGCCCAAGTTCTTTCAGGCGCTTTCCAACATCGTGGCCGTCCAAACCGATTGTGATCCTTGTCAGCGTCGGCTTTTCACCCATGAGCTTGGCATGGCGTGCATCCGGGCCGCTTTGCGAAGTAACAACGAAATAGTCACACTCGGGCGAGAACGCGTTTTCCAAGGAGCAAATCTGCCAATCTGAAATCGAACTCAAATAGTGCTTCCACCGACGTTCCCATGGAACCACGTCTGGATGTACCGAAAACTGAGGGACAACTGAAAACACACGTCTGAATGAGAGCAACTTCGAAAACGCAATCGCCAAAAAACCGCCCATCGAATTACCAATCGCGGAGACTTCGGCGCCATCTTTTTGAGACGGCAAGTGTGCTTTAATCACATCGAGGGGCAGGTTGTTGCCCCACGAACGCTTCAAGTCAGTGACAAACAAGGCGCGGTCATATTGGGCGCCCACACTGGCAAACTCCTTGCGCTGTACGTTTACAGCGCCCATTGCATGCCCCACCCCTGTCCAAGAGACCAACACCCGGTCATTTCGACGTTCTCCGGAAAAGT
Organism: uncultured Rhodobacterales bacterium; assembly: GCA_963922515.1. Taxonomy (GTDB): domain Bacteria; phylum Pseudomonadota; class Alphaproteobacteria; order Rhodobacterales; family Rhodobacteraceae; genus JACOMT01. The sequence continues at coordinate 3,756 of CAWUIW010000002.1, forward strand.
CGATCGACTTTATTCTAAGCCGGTCGCATTCATGCAGTGTTTCGACCGCGCGCCGCATCACGTGAATTCGCGCACATCCGTCAGCCTGCCGGTCACGGCTGCCGCCGCTGCCATTGCCGGAGAAAGCAGATGCGTACGGCCGCCGCGGCCTTGCCGACCCTCAAAGTTCCGGTTCGACGTCGCCGCGCAGCGTTCGCCGGGCTGCAGCTGATCGGGGTTCATTGCCAGGCACATGGAACAGCCCGCCAGGCGCCATTCGAATCCTGCCTCCTTGAAAATGTCCGCCAGCCCTTCCTCTTCGGCTTGGGCACGCACCAGGCCGGAACCGGGTACAACCATTGCCCTCATCCCGTCCTTGATCTTCTTACCCTTCAGGATTTTCGCTGCAGCCCGCAGATCCTCGATCCGCCCGTTGGTGCAGGACCCGATGAAGACTGTATCAATTGCGATCTCGTTCAAAGGTGTTCCGGGCTCCAGCCCCATGTATTCAAGCGACCGCTTGGCTGCTTCCACCTTTCCACCTTCAAAATCGTCAGGTGATGGCACAACTCCCGTGATCGGCAACGCATCCTCGGGGCTGGTGCCCCATGTCACCGTCGGCGCAATATCTTCACCGGCAATGGTCAACACCTTGTCCCAAGAAGCATCATCATCAGAGTAAAGCGTTTTCCACCACGTTAGCGCGGATTCCCACTGCGCTCCTTTTGGAGCGTGTGGGCGCCCCATCACGTAGTCATACGTCGTTTCATCGGGCGCGATCAGGCCCGCGCGTGCGCCGCCCTCAATAGCCATGTTGCAGATCGTCATACGTGCTTCCATGGACAGCGATCGGATGGCCTCACCGCAATACTCGATAACGTAGCCAGTGCCGCCGGCCGTACCGGTTTCAGCGATGATCCGCAGAACAATATCCTTGGCCGTGACGCCGGGGCGCAGTTTGCCGGTGATTTCGACCTTCATGTTTTTGGATTTCTTCTGGATCAGCGTTTGCGTCGCCAGCACGTGTTCGACCTCAGAGGTCCCAATGCCGTGGGCCAAAGCGCCGAGAGCACCATGTGTTGCGGTGTGCGAGTCGCCGCACACCACCGTCATCCCCGGCAGGGTCCAGCCCTGTTCGGGGCCCACGATGTGCACGATCCCTTGGCGAATATCGGTGACAGGATAATAGTGAATGCCAAATTCCTTGGCGTTCGTGTCCAATGCTTCGACTTGGATGCGGCTGTCTTCCGTCATATTGGCCGGGTCTTCACGACCCAATGTCGTAGGCACGTTGTGATCTGGCACCGCAATGGTCTTATCCGGCGCGCGGACTTTGCGACCCGCCATACGCAGGCCTTCAAAGGCCTGTGGACTGGTAACTTCATGGACCAGGTGACGATCAATGTAGAGCAGGCAGGTGCCATCGTCAGCTTCATGGGCAACGTGGGCATCCCAAATTTTATCATAAAGTGTTTTGGGGGACATGGGTCCTCTCCCGTTAGGTGAACTGGCGTAATCGAGTTGGATTGGGCGCTGGTTTATAGACGGGCCAAGATGGACCGCGTTTCACCAAAAAAGCGCTCACGCAGGCGCGCATGGTCTTGCATCGGCAGAAACAGGGGCATCGGCAGGATCATGCACCGTCAGTTACACCTCTGGGCAAAATCTATCAAGGGATCGGTAATCCAGTTTGGCGCTTGCGCCGTATACACGGTATGAAAACACAGTTTCAGACCTTCAAACTGGTGATGATCGCAATGGTGGTCACGTTCGGGCTGCTTGTTGAAGTGCTCGTGGCGAAGGACGCGCGTGCTCGCGATATGGACACTGCGGCGCAGACGCACGCGGCGCTGTTGCCATAATGCGCACATGACGCGCGCGTATCTGCCGTTTCATTGAATTGTCACAGTGGCCTTGTTAAACTTTTCATACGTTGCATCGGATGACGGCAACGCATGCAGAAGGAGACCTTGTTCTGACAACCTGTGCAGAAGCGGTTATGACCGCTGATCGCGGAGCGGATGTGATGGCCGCTCACCCAGCGTACACCAGCGAAGAGCTGCTTGCGCTTATTCTTGCTTCCCTCGATGACGACAAGGCCGAAGACGTGGTGCAAATTGACCTGCGCGGTAAAACGTCTTTTGGCGACTACATGGTCGTTGCCTCGGGCCGCTCGACCCGGCAAGTCGCCGCCATGTCGCAGAAGCTGGTTGAAAAGCTCAAATCAGATTTGGGCATCTCAAGCCGCGTCGAAGGCAAGGACACGGGCGACTGGGTATTGATCGACACCGGCGATGTCGTCGTTCACGTATTTCGCCCGGAAGTGCGAGAATTCTACCAGCTTGAAAAGATGTGGTTGGCTCCGTCCGGACATGCCTGATGACGTCGGTTTGACGAACGATCTGCTCGATATCGCATGAAAATACGAATATGTGCTGTTGGGCGGCTAAAGGCAGGGCCGGAAAAAGACCTCGTTGACGACTATTTGGCCCGCTTCGATCGTTCTGGCCGCAATCTGGGGCTCGGGCCAGTCACCGTTTTTGAAGTCGAAGATCGCAAAGCCGGTGGCAAAGCTGGCGAAGCTGCCCAGTTGCTTCGAGCCGTGCCAGACACGGCGCTGCTGTGCTGTATGGATGAGCGCGGAAAACAACTGTCTTCGCGGGCCTTCGCTGCTCAACTTGCAGAATGGCGAGATGCAGGCCGATCCGAATTGGCGTTGGTCATAGGCGGCGCCGATGGCCTTGATCCATCCATCCGAACACGCGCCGACCTGAGTTTATCGTTAGGAAACATGGTTTGGCCGCATATGCTGGTGCGGGCGATGTTGGCAGAACAATTATACCGGTCTGCAACCATCCTCGCCGGCGCGCCGTACCATCGCGACTAGGGCAAGTTCACGATCACCGTCTGATTGGCCCAACCATCCTGATTGTCGCGCGCCTGCACCTGCACTTTTTCGGTCCCTTCCGGGATTTGGACACCCGATAGCGAGCGCGTGAACGGCTGCTCGGTGACGTGCGGGTGGTGCAGCACGCGCAGGCCCAACTCATTGCCTTGCATGTCCAGAATGCGCCAGCCGTCCGCGTAGTGATCCCAACCGGTATCGGGATGCGATATGGTCACATCAAACCGCCACCCGGATGAAGACTGCGTGGCGCGAACGTCGTCAATGTTTGCTGGATCAGCTTGGATCGGGGCCGCAATGAACAGGATGGGAAAGATGTATCTCAACATGCAGTAGTCATACCGGTTTCCGGCATGCTCTGCAGTCACGACCGCGTGTCCGCTTTTTCCAACAGGATGCGGCGCGACTTCGAGGCAAATTCCCGCCGATACAAAACCCCCGTCGTGATCACAGTTGCCACCATCAGGGGGACCGGCCCCAGGATCCACGCCGCGGTGGCCAGCGAATAATATACTGCTCGCATCGCGCGATTGAAACTGCGCGCAGCCGTGTTGGCGATTTCGGCCGCCTGTTTGGCGCGATGCAAGGCATTCAGATCCTGCGGATCGTTTGGCACCGCAGCAAGCACGACCGCGCAATAGCCGAACAATCGGTGCGCCCAAACGAACTTCAAAAAGGCGTTGCTCAGGATCAAGAGCAAAACGATCAGTTTGACTTCCCAGACAAAAGCAGGCGCCGCGCTTTGTACGAAATCTTGTGCCAGACCTGCCAACGGGTCCGGGTTTCCGACCAGCGCCAACCCACCGCCCAAGGCTAACATGGTAGCCGACGCGAAAAAGGCCGTTCCCTGCCGCAAGATGCCAATCATTTGCGAATCAAATATCCGCGGTTGCCGGGTCAGCATTTGGGTCATCCACTCATGCCTAAAGCCGCCCATCAGAACAGAAACAGAGGGGTTTTCAGGGCTTGCGCGTTCAATCCACCAGCTGATGCAGATCCAGCATATCGCCAAAAGCAGCAGCCCCAGCAAATCGAGCCGGGAAAACAGGTCCAATCGCTCCATCCAAGTCATGGCTGCGACAGTATGTGGAGATGTCTTGGCTTGCCAGAACGGCAAATTGGTAATATTATTTTACCAAACAGGAGGTGCTTCATGGAAATGCCCACACCAAATCCAGCCGTTTTGGCACGCAAAGCACGCGTCGTTGAACGGTTGCATCAGGTTCTGCCGATCGATGCCGTCATCGAAGACACATCCGAAACACGCGTATACGAATGCGACGCTCTGACCGCCTACAAGTGCCCTCCGATGCTGGCCGTCCTGCCCAGCAATACCGAAGAGGTTGCCGCAGTTTTGCGGATTTGCCACGAAGAAGGCGTACCAGTCGTTCCCAGAGGTGCGGGCACGTCTTTGGCAGGGGGCGCGTTGCCAACGGCAGACAGTGTTATTCTGGGCGTCGCGCGGATGAACGAGGTTCTGGAAGTGGACTATGACAACCGGTTCATTCGGGTTCAAACGGGCCGCACAAATCTTAGCGTCACCGGCGCCGTCGAAGAAGATGGGTTTTTCTATGCGCCGGACCCGTCATCGCAGCTGGCCTGCGCCATTGCTGGCAATATCGCCATGAATTCAGGTGGCGCCCACTGCCTTAAGTATGGAGTGACAACCAACAACCTTTTGGGTGTGAAACTTGTTCTGATGGATGGAACGGTCACGGAAATAGGCGGTGCGCATCTGGACGCGCCCGGGCTTGATCTTTTGGGTGTCATCTGCGGCTCCGAAGGTCAGCTTGGTGTGGTCACGGAAGCCACCTTGCGGATTTTGCACAAACCCGAGGGCGCGCGTCCGGTGTTGATGGGATATGACAGCAGCGAGGCGGCTGGTGCCGTGGTCTCCGATATCATCAAGGCCGGCGTTCTGCCTGTGGCTATTGAATTCATGGACCGCCCTTGCATCGAGGCATGCGAGGCTTTTGCCGGCGCCGGCTATCCGATGTGCGAAGCTCTTTTGATTGTCGAAGTAGAGGGATCGGATGCCGAAATCGATGCCCAGCTGGGCGTGATCAAACAAATCGCCCGCAAACATGATCCTGTGGAACTGCGCGAAGCCCGTGATGCGGATGAAGCCGGACGCATCTGGCTTGGACGCAAGTCGGCGTTCGGCGCTATGGGTCAGATCAACGACTATATGTGTCTGGATGGCACGATCCCGGTGTCGTCACTGCCGTTTGTCCTGCGTCGCATTAGCGAAATGAGCAAAGAGTTCGGTCTGGACGTCGCGAACGTGTTTCATGCAGGCGACGGCAATATGCATCCGCTGATCCTTTTTGATGCCAACAAGCCCGGTGATCTGGAAACCTGCGAGGCTTTTGGCGCAGAGATACTAAAGCTCTGTGTCGAGGCGGGCGGCTGCTTGACGGGCGAACATGGAGTGGGTGTCGAGAAACGGGACTTGATGTTGCATCAATACGAACCGGCAGATCTGGAAGCGCAGATGCGGGTAAAAGATGTGTTCGATCCGCAGTGGCTGCTGAACCCGGCCAAAGTGTTCCCGCTGGCCACAACGGATGCGCGTCGCACTGCGATGCTTGCCGCCGAATAGCGCGTCCGAGTACTCCCCTTCCCGATCAGAAAGACAGTCATGCGCCCCATCAGTGAAATCGAGCTTTCCGAAATGCTGGCGGCAACAAGCTCTGCCATCTGCATTAAAGGTGGCGGAACGCGGAACATGACCGTGCAGGGTGATACGCTGGATGTATCGGCGTTGTCCGGCGTTACGCTTTATGAACCCGGGGCTCTGACTATCGTTGCCAAGGCCGGCACACCCCTTGCTGAAATCGAAAACGCTTTGGCCGCCGAAAACCAGCGATTGGCCTTTGAACCAGCAGACTACCGGGCGCTGCTGGGCACCAAAGGCGAACCAACGCTCGGCGCTGTGGCCGCTGGCAACCTCAGCGGTCCACGCAGAATACAGGTGGGCGCTGCACGCGACTTCATGCTGGGTGTCCGTTTGGTAGACGGCACCGGCACGGTGATAAAAAACGGCGGGCGCGTGATGAAGAATGTCACGGGCTACGATCTGGTTAAGCTGATGTCCGGCGCTTGGGGCACGTTGGGTGTATTGACCGAGATTTCGTTGAAGGTTCTGCCGCAAACCGAAACGTCGGCGACCCTTGTTTTGCATGGTTTATCGGACACGGACGCGGTGCAGGCCATGTCAGCGGCACTGGGTTCGCCATTTGATGTGTCGGGCGCCGCGCATCTTCCCTTTTTGCAGCGCACACAGATCCGTGTCGAAGGGTTCGCCGACTCTGTGGCGTATCGGACAGAACAATTGCAAGCGCATCTCGGCCGATTTGGCACCATTGATGTCGCAACAGGTGACACCTCGGCATCATGGTCATCAGTGCGGGATGCCCACGCGTTCCAGAACGAACCGGGAGACGTTTGGCGGATTTCGGTCAAACCATCGGACGCGCCTGAACTTGTGGCATCTTTAGAGGCAGAGCAAGTAGTCTATGACTGGGGGGGTGGTCTGGTTTGGGTGCGCATGTCACCGAACACAGATGTGCGGTCCCGCATGGCAGGCGTCGCCGGTCATGCCACGCTGGTGCGCGCTGCTTCTGCCACGATTGACCGGCTGGGCCGTTTCCACCCGGAACCAGAGGCGATCGCCCGACTGGCCGATGGATTGCGCCAGCGTTTCGATCCCAAGGGAATTCTGAACCCCGGCTTGATGCACACGATGATCGAGGCCTGAGATGCAAACGAACTTCACGGCAGAGCAGCTGTCCGACCCAGGTATCAAACGTGCCAACGAAATTTTGCGAACCTGCGTGCATTGCGGGTTCTGTACAGCCACATGCCCCACCTATCAGGTGCTCGGAGACGAGTTGGACAGCCCGCGTGGGCGCATTTACCTGATCAAGGACATGCTCGAAAACGAACGGGTTCCAGACGAAAAAACTGTCAGGCACATTGATCGGTGCCTCAGCTGTCTGGCCTGTATGACAACTTGCCCGTCCGGCGTGCACTACATGCACCTTGTCGATCATGCGCGCGCCTATATCGAGCAGAACTACGATCGCCCGTGGTCTGACCGGGCGCTGCGGTGGATATTGGCGCGTATCCTGCCCTATCCGATGCGGTTTCGCGTGGCCTTGCTGGCTGCAAAGATCGGTAAACCCTTTCGGGGCCTTGTTCCCGACGCGAGATTGCGCGCCATGCTGGAGATGGCCCCACGGCAGATCCCTCCGGTCAGTCGCAACGACGACCCGCAGAGTTTCGCCCCCATGGCCCCAAGGAAAATGCGCGTGGCTTTGATGACCGGTTGCGCGCAAAAGGCTCTGAATACCGACATCAATGACGCAACAATTCGTTTGCTCACACGGTTGGGCTGCGAAGTGGTGGTGGCCGAAGGGGCCGGGTGCTGCGGCGCCCTGACCCATCACATGGGAAAAGAAACCGAAAGCCATGCAACAGCGGCACAAAACATTCGGGCTTGGAGCCGCGAAATGGACGGCGGCGGTCTGGATGCCATCGTGATCAACACAAGCGGTTGCGGCACGACCGTCAAAGATTACGGGTACATGTTTCGGCACGATCCGCTAGCCGAGGATGCCGCCCGAGTATCCGAGCGCGCGATGGATATCAGCGAATTGCTAATGAAACTTGAGATGCCCGAGGGCACCGACAAAAGCCTGACGGTTGCTTATCATGCGGCCTGTTCGCTGCAGCACGGCCAAAAGATCAAGACCTATCCCAAGGATCTTTTGAAACGCGCGGGCTTTACGGTTGTTGAACCAGCGGACAGCCACTTGTGCTGCGGAAGTGCCGGCACGTACAACCTGATGCAACCCGAGATATCCAAGCAGTTGAAATCTCGAAAAGTTCGAACCCTCGAAGCAAAAAATCCCGATGTGATCGCGGCCGGAAACATCGGCTGCATGATGCAAATTGGGTCCGGTACGGAGCTACCGATTGTTCACACGGTCGAATTGCTGGACTGGGCCACTGGTGGACCACAACCACCTGCTCTAACGGCCCCTGGCAAGCGTGCACCAGAAATTCCCATACTTCGTTAAACCTAAAATCCGCCCTATTTTTGCCGCTCCTGGGCAGCACGGTCTCTCCACGGACTCCGAGGGAGAGTAATGTGGGGCGTTTGATAGGCATTTTGACCATTCTACTTTTTCCGCTTTTCGCATCTGCACAAAGCGGTATGACACAGCTGGACACCACCGATGCAGGTCGTGCGTGGGACGCTGTGGGGCGCTTGGATATTGATGGCAAAGGGTTTTGCACCGGCGCCCTGATTGCTCCCGACCTGGTGCTGACAGCCGCGCATTGCCTTTACAACAGAACGACAAAGCAGCGGATTGATCACAGAACCATCGAGTTTCGCGCAGGTTGGAAAAATGGCCGTGCCTCCGCCTACCGATTTGTTCGGCGCGCCGTTGTTCATCCGGACTACGTGTATGATGGAGTGGTTTCATCTAAACGGGTTCGAAATGATATCGCACTGCTAGAACTGCAGCGACCAGTTCGCAACACCACTGTCATTCCGTTCCAAACCGCGTCGCACCCCGGCACCGGTGATCGCGTCGGCGTCGTTTCCTACGCGCATAACCGGTCTGAAGCCCCCGCCTTGGAAGAGGTCTGTGCGATCATGGCGCGACAGCAAGGTATCCTGATCATGTCGTGTGACGTGGATTATGGATCATCCGGCGCTCCGGTTTTCTCTTTTGATGGCGCGGCACCGCGGATCGTTTCGGTGGTGTCCGCCAAGGCAGAGGTCAGCGGAGCCCGCGTGGCGTTGGGCACTGACCTGAGCGCACCATTGGCGCAACTCAAGGCAGAGCTTGCGGCAGGTAAAGGCCACGTCTTGCCAGATGCACCACGCGTCAACCGCTTGCTGGCCGGCGATCGGGGCCAAACAGGCGCCAAGTTTGTCCGCCCATAACAAGGCTTGAAACCAACAACCCGCCTACCCATGTCAATGACGTCAAGGTGCCAACACGGGCCTTGGCGCTCATCGAGACCCGTCCAAATCGGAGGGACTCACAAGACCTGATCGCTCAAATGAGGATTGACATGCGAACCTTTGATTTTGCTCCGCTGCACCGCGCCAGTGTTGGATTTGACCAGATTGCGGACCTGATGGACCGCGTTTTGGCCAACGACGTGGCCCAGCCCAGCTATCCCCCATACAATATTGAGAAAACCGCTGACGATGCCTATCGCATCTCGATCGCAGTGGCCGGTTTCACTGGCGACGAACTGAACGTCGAAGTGAAGGAAAACGCGCTGGTTGTGTCTGCCCGCAAAGCCGCTGATGACACCAAGCGCAGCTATCTGCATCGCGGAATCGCCACGCGTGCGTTCGAACGCCGGTTCCATCTGGCGGACCATGTGCGTGTCACCGGTGCGGCCCATGAAGATGGCATGCTTCACATCGATCTGCAGCGCGAAATCCCGGAAGCGTTGAAACCGCGCCGGATTGAAATTGCATCTTCTGTGTCTGCCAAACCGGACGTCGTTGAAGCCAAAGCCGTGAACTAACGCAAAATCGGCCTGAAACAAGTGCTGCCCAGAGTCTGGCTCTGGGCAGTCTGGCGTTTTCCAAACGCAGTTTTTTCCGCAGCGGTTTTCTGCCCATCAGACGTCAGTCCGTTTGCAGCGCCACGTCAAAGCTTGCCCCAAACCACCTCAAGTCATATCTCGATCCAGGAATGTTACCATCGATTCGACGAGTGACGTAACGGGATGTTTACCCCGTCTCCGATAGGGTGTGTTATGGCAATAGAAGCGCTTCAATACGTTTATGAACTGAGCGATTTTGAAACCACTGGCGGCAACATCACACCACCGGATGAAGACAGCGCGGTGGCGGATGCACCGTTGCCGATCAACGTCACTCTTTCGCCCGGATCCACGTTTCAGCAGATCGAGGTGAACGATCTGTCCAACGACGGGTTCGACGAAATCAATTCAACCGACCAGACGCTGAACGCCCCGATTACATTGGGCGGAACCGACTATGACATAGGTGATCGAATTTTCGTCAACTATGTCCTGACGGATGCAAATGGCTTTCAGTTGATGTCGATCACTATCGGCACCGGAAACACCGGTCGCAATGATACCACCGCCGTTATCACAAACGGCCCAATGGTGCCCGGCCAGCAGTACACTTTCATTTCGAACGTCAACGTGCGGACAGGAGAGGTTCCGTACGAGGATCTGGCGTGTTTCGTAAGCGGCACGCACATCCAAACCCCCAATGGCCCCGTGCCAGTGCAGAACTTGCAGGCTGGGGATCTGATCACAACGGCAGAAGGCGGCCCAAAACCGATCGTGGCCGTGCTGTGCAAGCATATCTCCGCGCGTCAACTGGAACGACAACCCCAGCTCAAGCCGGTGCGCATTTCGGCGCATGCGCTCAGTCACAATCACCCGGCGCTGGACCTGTTGGTGTCGCGGCAGCACCGGATGCTGGTGTCTTCCAAAATCGCGGAACGGATGTTCGGGGTGCAGGATGTTTTGATCCCCGCGATCAAACTGACCTCGTTGGAGGGCATCGAAGTGGAACACGGCACAAGCGGTATCGTGTATTTTCACCTCGTGATGGAAAACCACGAAGTGGTTTTCGCAGAAGGGGCGCCAAGCGAAAGCCTGTATCTCGGTAACGGCGCTCTGAAATCCATGCCCGCCGCGGGCCTGGTAGAGCTCATGACCCTGTTTCCAGAGCTGGCGGCGGGTCAATACCGCCCATCTGCACGACCTATCCCCTCTGGGTCTCGCGCCAAAAGGCTGATGGCGCGCCATGCCAAAAACAACGTACCGGCCTTGCAGCTATACGCATAGGCGGCGTCTATGCCGGCGGACTCACAGGTTGATCGCAAGCGGTGTGATCTGCCGTACGGCGCCATAACCACGCATCTTAATGGGCGCGCCGTCTAGCATAGTATGGGGTGCAACAGTCGCCCACGCCCGCAAACCTTCTTCCAGTTCGATCCGAGCAAGCGCCTCCCCCAGGCACCGATGGGGACCGGATCCAAAAATTGGGTGCAATCGCGGGTGATCGGCGCGCGTGATATCGAACCTGTTGGGAGCGTCATACACCGCCGGATCGCGTAGGGCCGTCAACATGGACGATGCCACCAAGGCGCCTTCTGGAAACAGCACGCCGCCCAGTTCGTGCGGCTCCGTGACGATACGCGGCAGCGACCCGATAACCGGATCGTACCGCAACCCCTCATTGACCGCACTCGGAACCCATGTGTCGGGATCCGATACCAAAAGCTCCCACTGATCACGGTGCTGGAGGAGATAGGAAAGAGTTGCGGTCAACCCGCCGCGCGTCGTGTCGGATCCGGCCAGGACAAGTGCCACAATCTGGGTGCGTATTTCGACCTCGTCCATGTTTCCACCAGACACCTTGGCCAGGTAATCCGTCAGAAAATCATCAAGCGGCGAGGCATCACGATCCGCCAAAAGGCCGGCGACGTATTTGGTCAACAAATACAGATCAGCATCCGATTCCTCGCGCACCTCGGGCGAGACCAGGGACAGCCCGCGAATGGCCGAGTAGACGTGCTTGGTAAACCGCGGTGCATCTTCTTCAGGAACGCCCAGAACAGCCGCAATAACCTGCGCCGGAAGTGGTCCTGCAAATTCGTTGACGAAATCGGTCCGGCCGCCGCCGACAAGCGATCTCACCATCGTTTCAGCGCGGCCGCGCACGTGGGGACGCAGATCTGCGATGACCTTGTGCGCAAAGGTACGCACAAGCGGTCCGCGCATGTCACGATGGCGTTGGCCGTTTTGAAATAGAAGTGCGTTGGAAATGAAATCATACATTGGCCCAGACGTGACACCCGACATGCGCAAGCCTTCGGTTTCGATCTGACGCGTGAACCTTTCATCTGCAAGTTCGGTCATGTGGGCGGCGGAAAACGCCGTGACAATGCCGAACTTGTCCTTGGCAAACGGGCCTTGGTTCCAGGCCGCCATCATGAAGTCGTGATCCGTTTGCCCTTCGACATAGCTGGGGAACATCGGGATATCGCGCAGTTTCAAAGGCATGTGCATCTCTTGTCCGGATGGGGTCACCTTACGCAAAATCGTTAAAAAGACACAAAAAAAACGCGCGAGCGGCCTCGCGCGTTTTCAGGGCAGAGGCCCCGGGTCAAGCCCGGGGCAGGTTGCCTTACATATTGCCAATAGAGAAGAACATGGTCTCGCCCGAGGCGTCATCAACACCGTCATTGTCGGTGGAGACAAAGGCTTCGCCCGTCGACGGCAGGATCGCGAGTCCTTCGACCTTGTCGAGCACGTAACCCCCTGTGGACGTCAGATCCGGCAGCAGGTCGCGCACCAGTTCTTTCGACACGATGGGAAGCTCGCCACCCAAAGGCGCGGGCACCATTTCTGCCAATGGAATGCGGTATACTTTTTTGGTCACCGCGCGGAAGTCATGCTGGTTGTCACGTTCAACGATGTAAACGTGGTCGCCATGTGCCACGATCTCTGACAGGCCAACCCACCCAGTGTCCGGTTCGGCTTTGGGATAGTGCACTGCGCCCCACTCTTTGCTGTTGGTGTTGTAGGCCACCAGCTTCACGTGGTTTTTCGGATCGTCTTTCCACTCGCGTTGGACGGCCATCCACAATGTATCACCGACCTTGGTCACACCTTCGAAGCCAAAGCGGCGCTCTACGGCCATCAGCTCTGCTGGCAGGCCAATCTCTTCTTCGATGTTGCCATCTGCGTCCACCCTGTAGAGTGCATGTGGGATCACACGATCAGTGCGGCCTTCGGATGCGACCCAAAAGCCACCGTCGCCGTCCAGCGTGATACCTTCCATGTCGATCTTTTGTGCTGGGCGACCGGCGCGCGTGACCCGTATCACATCAGTGATGCGAGCCGGTGTTTCGCCGGGATCAATGACAAAGATCGAGGGTTGGTAGCCATAGAAGCTGTCGTTGACTGCGTAGATCAGGCCATTGTCATCCGCGACCATACCCGAAATCGCGCCCCAGCCGATCAGCTCGTCCGCGCCGGCAGAGGTCAGGTGTGGGTACGTCGCAGGTGCGTCTTGGTATTCGAAAATCATGACATGCGCACGTGGGCCGCCATCTTCGATCCCGTCCCATTCATTAGCCGAAACCAGCAGGTTACGCTGTGGAATGGTGACATAACCCTCTGGCCCAACACCCGAGGGCAAAAGCTGTGCAAGAACCGGATTGACCGGATCGGTGATGTCATAAACACCCACGATCGACGACCGCTCGGCGCCGACAAAAAGCATCGGCGTGCCACCAAACGTGGCCGCTGTCACGCTTTCGGGCTCGACACCTTTGCTGTCGGACCGCTTGTCCGGGTAATGACCCACCTGAACAATCGCATGCTCGAAGGATGTGCCGCTTTCATAGACCACGCTGCCATCCTTGTGGAAGATGGTCCAGCCGCGCGATCCACCTTCGTAGTCGCCTTCGTTGGCGGTGGCAAAGTGGATATCATCGATCCACGTGACCGCATCCGGCTCGCGCAGGCGGCCGTCTTGGCTTTCCGTAAAGATCAGCGCGCCCCGTTCGTCGGTCGCGTCAATGCCTTCCAGATCAACCGATCCGGCCGAGAAGTGCGACACGATCGAGCCATCTCGTGCAACCACAACCATGTGATTGTTTTCCTGCAAGGTAACGACCGTTTCGCCCAGGCCATTGATCGCAACGTATTCCGGCTCTGGGTCGGTTGGCGCAACATCTGCCAACCCGGTGAGGTCCGCGGTTGCGGTGCTTGAACAATCGAGGGTGCCGTCAACAACAGAGATCATTTGCAGGGAACCTGCCGGCAGTTGCGGGATCACACCGTCGTTCAGATCTTCGTCGCGCTCGTTTTCGATCGCCACCGAAACGAAAGATCCGTCCGGTGCCTTGGCAACACTGTCTGGCTGGCCTGCCAGGTCACACGTTGCGATCACGTCGCCGCTGTTTGTGTCGATGGCAAGCATCTGACCCGACGGATCAGTGTAGCTTTCCGAGGTATTGACGCCCACAAACGCCGTGGTGCCGATTACCGCGACCGATGTCGGCTCGCCTGGCAAGGCGATGTTGCCTTTGGGCTTCGGATTTGCGGGGTCGGTTATATCGACCAGGCCCAAGGTTTCCAGAGGGCTATCGGTGTAAACCAACGTCATGCCGTCGGCGGTTGCGTCGATGATCTCGGGCGAGCTTTCGCGCGTGATGTCTTCGCCATCGGCCATATTCATCACGACCGGGAAAGACGCGATGCGGTTAAAATTCATATCGGCCACAGCCGGAGCTGCCGCCAGCGCGATGACCGAAGTCATGCAGAGCGTACGGAAGGTCATTGCCCACTCCCTCATGTTGTAATGCGCTGGGAGTGCCGAGTTTGCGTAAAAGTTCTGTAACGGAGTCACGTCAATGGCGTGAAATCAGACTTTGGGAGTCGATCCGGACAGAACTTGTTGGAACCAAGCTGTGTCAATGTTCCCCCCACACAGAATGACACCCACTTTTTTCCCTTTCATTCGAATGTTTTCCTGCATCAGCGCAGCCAACGGTGCAGCGCCTGCACCCTCTGCCAGGTTGTGGGTCAGACGGAAATACATTCGAATCGCTTCGGCGACTTCGTCGTCTGCAACGGTCACAAATCGCTCGGTTCCGGGCCCGTAAATGTCCAACGCGGCCTGCACCGGAACACGTACGGCCATGCCATCGGCAAACGTGTTTGCAGTCTTGGTTTCCACCAACTGCCCCGCCTCGGCCGACAGTCGCGCGGTTTGCGCGGCAGCCGATACAACGCCCACGATCTTGGTCTTCAGTCCCAAAGCATCCCGTACCAAGATAGTCCCGCAAATGCCGGAACCGCAGCCAATCGGTACGTACACCGTGTCAAGGTCGGGCACGCTTGTGAACAGCTCATAGGCATAGGTCGCGACCCCGCGCACCAATTCTGGGTGGAATGGCGGGACAATGTGCAGCCCTTCTTCCTCTGCCACGCGAAACGCCTCGACCCGGGCGGTGTCAAAATCCTCCCCAAACTCGATCAGATCTCCGCCGAAGGCCCGCATTGCCATGTTTTTTTCAACAGAGTTGCCCCGCGGCACGTATATCTTTGCCGTCAAACCCGCTGCAACAGCCGCACGTGCCTGGCTTTGCCCATGGTTGCCCCGTGTCGCCGTGACAATTCCGGGCACATCCGGATCGGTGCGCGTCAACCAGTCGATAAAGGTGATACCCCCTCTCACCTTGAACGCGCCGGTGGGTGTGTGGTTTTCATGCTTGACCCACACCTCCGCCCCAGCCGCCTCGCTCAGCAAGGGCCAATGGTACTGTGGAGTTGGCGCCATGTGGCGATGCACCAATGTCGCCGCTGCCTCCAAATCACCAAGCGAGAACATCAAACGCTCATGCAGATGTATTTCATTTCCAGAAACTCCTCGATCCCGTGGTGCGATCCTTCGCGCCCGAGCCCCGATTGCTTCACGCCACCAAACGGCGCGACCTCCGTCGAAATGATGCCTGTATTGACGCCGACGATGCCATATTCCAGCGCCTCGGCCACCTTGTAGACACGGCTAAGATCATTGGCGTAGAAATACGCCGCCAAGCCAAAGATCGTGTCGTTGGCCATCGCTATCACCTCGTCAACATCATCGAACTTGAAGAGCGGTGCGAGAGGGCCAAATGTTTCTTCCTGCGCGACGGTCATGTCCTGTGTAACGCCAGTGACAACCGTTGGTTCAAAGAAAGTTCCGCCCAGCGCATGTGGCTTGCCGCCGGTCAGTACGGCACCGCCGTGTTCGACAACATCGGTCAAATGGTTCTGAACTTTCTGAATGGCGGCCGCGTTGATCAGCGGTCCAGTTGTGACCCCGGCACCAAACCCGTCTCCGACGGACAAGTTTTCAACTGCGACTTTCAGCTTTTCTGCAAATGCCTCGTACACACCCGCCTGAACATAGATGCGATTGGCGCAAACACAGGTTTGTCCGTTGTTGCGAAACTTGCAAAGCATGGCCCCCTCAACCGCCGCGTCCAGATCGGCATCGTCAAACACGATGAATGGCGCATTGCCGCCCAGCTCCATCGAGCATTTCATGACCTGATCTGCCGCCTGCCGGAGCAATATGCGCCCAACTTGCGTGGACCCGGTAAAGGTCAGCTTGCGCACAGCCGGGTTTTCGCAGAATTCCTTGCCGGTGTCAGACGCATCTGTGGTCGTGACCACGCTGAACACGCCCGCCGGAATGCCCGCACGTTCCGCCAGCACCGCCATCGCCAGCGCGGAAAGCGGGGTCAGATCCGCGGGGCGCGCGACAAAGGCGCAACCTGCAGCCAAGGCCGGTGCTGCCTTGCGAGTGATCATCGCATTTGGAAAATTCCACGGCGTGATCGAAGCTGCCACGCCGATCGGCTGCTTCACGACGGTGATCCGCTTGTCCCGCTGATGGCCCGGGATCGTTTCGCCGTAAACTCGCTTGGCCTCTTCCGCGAAGAATTCAACAAAAGACGCACCGTACCCGATCTCGCCCACTGCCTCCGCCAATGGTTTGCCTTGCTCGGCGGTCAGAATCGCCCCCAAATCCTGCGCGTTTTCCATCATCAGCTCGTACCAGCGACGCAAAATCGTTGCCCGCTCTTTGCCGGTCATCGCCGCCCAGTCCTTTTGCGCAGCCGTTGCTTGGGCAATTGCCCCGGCCACCTGCGCGCGCGACACATCCGCCACTTGGGCGATTACATCGCCGCGCGCCGGGTTGGTGACGTCAAAGGTGCCTTTTTCCCCGTCAACCCACGCACCGCCGATATAGGCTTGGGTCGCCAACAGGCTTGGGTCCTGCAAAATCGACTTCAGATCGGTCGGTGTGTCCAGCATTGCGCATCCTCCATTCCTGCGAGTTGACCACGGCAGAAAAACCCTGTTGCTTGGCAATTGTCTAGGGCCAGTAACGAGGATTGAAACGTGGAACTGGATGATGCCTACGCAAACATGACGCATATCCCCAAAGGGTCCTCCTATCCGGACATTTGGGCAAAGCGCGCTTTTGCGTTCCGAGCGGCTCTGGCAGATCGGGCAGTCTTGGGACAACCCTATGGCGCCAGTCCGCGCCAAGCGTATGATTTGTTCCTTCCCGGACAGACCCCACTAGGCACGGTGATATTCGTACACGGCGGGTACTGGTATCGGTTTGATAAGTCATCGTGGTCGCATCTTGCGGCTGGTGCATTAACGCGGGGCTGGGCGGTGGCGATGCCGTCTTATGACCTTTGTCCTTCGGTTGGCATACCTGACATCACCAAACAAGTGGCGCGGGCCATTGATGCGATTGCCGCGCAATCGGATGCGCCGATCGCCTTGTCTGGTCACTCGGCAGGCGGCCAGCTTGTCGCGCGTTGTCTAAGCCGCGGCATGCTGAAACGCAGCACGCTCCAAAGGATTTCGCACGCCGCTATCCTCTCTCCCGTCGGAGACCTGCGGCCCCTGCTCAAAACGTCGATGAATGCAACGCTGGGCTTGGATGCCAAGACGGCAATCAGTGAATCGCCGACCTTGGCGTCTCGTCCGGCGCATGTCGAAGTGTCGATTTGGGTCGGTGAAGAAGAGCGCCCGGCATTCCTGGATCAAGCGCAGCAGCTGGGCGCGGCTTGGGACGTGGACGTGCGGGTGGTTTCCGGACGGCACCATTTTGACATCATCAGTCTACTTGAAGCACCCGAAACCGACCTGGTACAGCGCCTGACCGCTTGATCGGATGCAAAATTTCATCCAAGTCTGAAACATCAGGGCACAGGCGATGGCGTCGCCACATCCCACATGATGGCCCAGTTTCTGTCCTGTACGCCGGGACCTTTCTGCAGAGGAGGGTCAACATGACCGATCGCCCGGAATACCACCGTTTTCACAATGGCGTCAAAGAGACGCTGCCCTTCGAAGAGCTTGAATATGCCGCGCGCTTGCGCGGCCTGCGACACCGGATGTCAGAGGCCGGCGTTTCCGCCGCGGTGCTGACTTCGATGCATAATGTCGCCTACTATACCGGCTTTTTGTATTGCGCCTTCGGCCGCCCCTATGCCGCGGTTGTCACCGAAACCGAATGCGTTACCATCAGCGCCGGGATCGATGCCGGGCAACCTTGGCGCCGATGCTATGGTGACAACATCACCTATACCGATTGGCAGCGTGACAATTTCTGGCGCGCTATCAAATCGCTCACCCGCACAGGCGGCGTCATTGGCTACGAAGGCGACCACTTGACGCTGACACAGCGGGACAAGCTGGAAGACTTTCTGGAGCCACTCACAATGGTCGATCTGGCGCCGACGACCATGCGGCAGCGGTTCCAGAAGTCGCCCGCCGAAATCGCGCTGATCCGGCATGGCGCTCAGGTGGCTGACATCGGCGGCTACGCAATTCGCGACGCTATCAAAGCCGGCACCCGCGAAATTGATGTGGCCATTGCCGGTCGCGACGCGATGGAACTGGAAATCGCCAAACAGTTTCCGAACGCCGAGTACCGCGACACATGGGTTTGGTTCCAGTCCGGTCTGAACACAGATGGCGCGCATAATCCTGTGACCGGGCGTATGTTGGAGCAAGGCGACATTCTTTCGCTGAACACGTTCCCCATGATCAACGGATACTACACCGCACTCGAACGCACCTTGTTCGTCGAAGAGGTGGATGCGGCCAGCCTGAATATCTGGGAAGCCAATGTCGCCGCCCATGAATTCGGCATGTCCCTTTTGAAACCCGGGATTTCCTGCGCCGAGGTTGCACACCAGATCAATGCGTTTTTCGCGGAACGGGACCTGTTGCAATACCGTACATTCGGGTACGGGCATTCGTTCGGCGTGTTGGGTCACTACTACGGCCGCGAGGCCGGGCTGGAACTGCGCGAAGACATCGATACAGTGTTGCAGCCGGGAATGGTGATCAGCATGGAACCAATGCTGACAATTCCAGCAGATCGCCCCGGCGCTGGCGGATATCGCGAACACGATATTCTGGTCATTACCGAAGACGGGAACGAGAACATCACGGGCTTTCCATATGGACCAGCGCACAATGTGGTTGGCGCGGGTTGACCGCACTTTGCAATCGTTGCCAAATTTGAAAGGCTTGGCATATCACCAAGCCTTTTGATCGGAGAGCGATGCCATGGCCTTATTGCGGATGTTGCTGCTGCTTGGCATTGCACTCACGGTCATTTACGTGATCGCATCCCTCTACTTTCGGTCACAGTGCCGAACGAAACTGGAAAAGGGCTGGGCCGAAGAGGGAAGCATCGGCAGCCGCGACGATTATGTAGATCGTGGGCTGAAGGAGTATGACCGATCTTTCGGGCGGCGGCTTTTGCTTGGCATTTACATCGTGCCGCTATTGACCATTGGGGTGCTCGTTTACCTGTCCAACTACGCTTAGGGGCGCAAAATGTATTACATCAAGTGGGTCTTCACACTGCTGATCTGGGGCTTTATCGCATCGATCTTGTTCTACACGCTGCCCCAGCATGACATCGTTCGCGTTGTAAACACAGAAGTGCGCCGCGTCGACTTTGGAGAAAACTCGTGGTTCTGGACAAATCCGGGTACGGGAGATGCCCAAGGTATGGTCAGCCGTGATGTGTTTTTTGTCGATACATTCCGCCCGAACGATCGCCCGATCGTGTATCGCAACGAGGACACGGGTTGGGGTTGGCCGCCTTACTTCAAGCTCAACAGCGCGAATTTGCAGGCCGAAATGCGCGACCTGATTTCAACAAAGGATAGTCCCGAATGGGTTGCAGTCCGGCACTACGGCGTGCGGTTCGAACCGCTTTCGATCTATCCCAATGCATTGACGGTGCACACCGTGACATCCCCGGACACACGCATCATCAACTGGTTCAACATTGTCTTCCTCGTTGTTTTCTCCGCGATCCTGATTGCGCTTTGGATCCGCTGGCAGCGTTTCCGCGAGGCGCGCATTGACCCGGTTTTAGACAATATTGAAGATGGCGTTTACGCCGCCGGCCAAAACGTCAAGAACGGCGGCCGCCGTTTTCGGCGTTGGCTGGATGGCTGGCGTTCCTAGTCGGCGTATAGGTAATCGGTTCGGGCAATCTCTTCGCCCTTGTCCAACGGAACACTTAGAAATTCAGCCAAGGCGCCTGCGTTTTCCTCGGGCGTGTGCGATTGTACGATCCGCCCCATCCGTTCAAACCCGGCATCCCGAATCTGATCACTTTCATGCCGAATGTCATTTTTGATGGTTGGCAACAAACGCTGCAATGTGGCTGCCGACGTTTGTTCGCCCGCCAGTCCCACGCGACGCGCGTGGCCTTCCAAGTACTCATCTTCAAATTCACACCGGATTTCGAGAATGCGCGTGGTCGATCTGTCTGACGCAAAATCGTGCATCAGGTCCAGATTGCTTGGATCCATGCAAACGATCAGCCTGTTGGTATCAAAATAGTCGAACAACATGCGCATCAACGCCCGACGGTGACGTGTTCGTTTTTCCAGCGTGCTTTGAATGCCGCCCAGATCGGGCAATTCGGTATGCTCTTCGTTGAACAGGTACTCGATCGCAGGAAGGTTGGTGACTTGGCGGATTTTCTCCAGCAACCGCTTGGCGACATGCCACTTCTTGCAAACCACAATCATCAGTTCACGCTCGCGACCCAGCGAAGCTTCGTTTTCCCAGAACCGCGTCGAAAATCTGCGTCCGATCCGGCCCCGACCAGTGAGAAACTTGTACAGGCTCCGGCCTTCATTCGAGATCTGAAAGTCAACACCGGTCGCAACATACAGCCGGCCAAGACGCGTTTTCAGCTCTTTGGCCTCGGGGCTGATTTTTCGTGCGAAAAGGAAATCCTGGCTCAAGAGCAAATCATAGTGGTCATTGTAGAAACTGACCGGCATGCCGTAGTCCGAGAACATCAGGAACGTGAGTGTGCGACTGCGGATTTCGTGTTCCGGGATCAAATGGCGCACGAGCGTTTGAAAGAATGTCTCGTCCGGGATCCAAGTCGTACGGAAAAAGCGCATGACGTCTTTGCGCTTTTTGGTAAAGTCTATGATCCATTCCACGGTGCGGCGGCGCAAACACCACCATTGGCTGCCGATCATGACCTGAATATCTTTGGGAATTTCACGTGTCAGACCAAACCGGCGCTGCAAGTGGAACGAGGTGTAAAACAGCCACTTCTGCGTGCGTTCATTGAAGAAGTGCCGGTAGATGAGACGCTCTTCCTTGATCCCTGTCTTGATCCAGTCAGAGTCAAAAAAGTCGAAACTCTCGATGAAGTCGACATCATTGGCATCAAGGTAGTCATGCATGTATTCACGGGTCTTGATGGCCATGCAATCTCCCGACAGCATGTAGAAATGCGTCGCGCGCGGAAACGCCTCGACCGCTGACTCCACCGCGTAAAGCGACGCTTCGACCAACGACCATTCACCCCAGCCACACTTGATCCGCCGATGCGAAAACGTGACGTTCGGGTTACCCGCCAAGGCTTCCTTAATACGCTTGTAAAACTCCGGCCGTGCGCGCGCGTCGAAATGGATCGACATGTAGTCGCCTACGGCCGTCAACCGCTGCGCCTGCTGTATTATGGCGTCCGGGTCTTTGTGACACAGAAGGATGTATGCGATTTTCGCCATTCAAGATACAGTCTGCTCTCGTTTCGTTGATTGTGTCCAAGTTAAAGCTGAACACCGATTGAATAAACCGGATTTGTTTGCTTTTTTGATATCAGGGTGGGGGTCATCGCTATCCAAGCGTAGCGGACGAACAAGGGGCAGAATATGGGGTTTCCCGGAACCTGGATGACCGAGAGCGAAAGCGTGGTTTACCGCGTGGTGCCGAAATGCGCATGCTCCACCATCGGGCAGATCATGTTCTATTCCGATCATGGTGGTTTTTTTGACGGCGATATTCACGATGCGCAGGATGGAATGCATAAGTGGGCGTTGGAGGCGAGCCAGCCAACGATCACTGAAAATGTGCAGTCTCACAAGTCTTATGCGTTTACATGTGTAAGGAACCCCTACACCCGCATTTTGAGTTCATTTTTCGACAAGATTTGCGGCATTCAGCGTAACGGGAAACGGTATCGCGGCAATCTGGTACCCTTGCTGATACAGAAGTACGGGATCGAAGTGGGGGGCGATGATGGCAAGGAAGAGTTCGACCAAGTCAAGAGTTTCCGGCGGTTCCTGCTGTTTGCACGCGACACGATCCGCTGGCGCCGGCCAATGGAACCGGACATCCATTGGTCTGCCATGTCCGGTCATATCAGCACCTTCATCGTGAACGGGGGCCGGTACGACAATATCTTTTGGACGGAAACGTTCAACGATGGCATGTCTGGGGTTCTGGACGCGATTGAAACGCGACATGCCGTCGACATAAATGGCATTCCCCGCTTCAACGAAAGCGAAGGTCACGGTCCAAAGCGGCTGCACCCGGTCGAAGTCTACTTCGATGACCTGTCAATGCACCTTGTCTACGAAATCTACAAACGCGATTTCGAGTTGTTCCAATACGGCTTTGCCAATCCGGCCAACCAAATGCCCATTGGTGAAATCGACCTGAACGAAGTGCATGCCAAGCTTGGTGAGTAGCCCCACACCCTTACATGAGATCGACTGACCACTTGCGCCGCCTAGATGCGGGGCATAGATACGCGGCCCATGGCCAAGGATAAGTCGGACCCAAACTACAAGGTAATCGCCGAGAACAGGCGGGCACGGTTTGATTATGCGATCGACCGTGACGTGGAGTGCGGCGTTGTCCTCTACGGGTCCGAGGTAAAGTCACTGCGCCAAAACGGCGGCAACATTGCTGAAAGCTATGCGGCGGTCGAAGATGGTGAGTTATGGCTGGTGAACAGCTACATCGCGCCCTACGAGCAGGCCAAGGTGTTCAAACACGAAGAACGGCGTCGCCGAAAACTATTGGTCAGCCGTCGTGAGCTGGCCGACATGTGGGCTGCGACGCAGCGCAAAGGCATGACGTTGGTACCGTTGGTGATGTATTTCAATCACAAGGGTTTGGCCAAGATGAAGCTTGGCATCGCGAAGGGCAAAAAGCTGCATGACAAGCGGGAAACACAGGCCAAACGCGACTGGAACCGACAAAAGCAACGCCTGATGAAAGATCACGGCTAGCGTCACTACGTCCGGGTCAATGGCACAACCGCATCGTCCCGTTCCGCAGGCACATCTTCGAAATCGAAACTGTCGAGTTTCAACGCCCGTCGGCCCGCTTTGTCGGCGCTGACTTTGATCTCGGCAATATCTTTGGCGGCTTGACCAAAATGCCGGTCCAGATTGCCGACGCGGTCGCCCAGTCGTTCCACGTCTTTGTGGAGCAAACCCAGTTCTCGACGAATAGCGCCGGCCTGTTCCCGCATGCGCGCATCCTTCAGGATCGCGCGCATCGTGTTCAACGTGGCCATACATGTCGTCGGCGACACGATCCACACGCGGGCGGCAAAACCCTCGCGCACGACTTCGGGCAGCCGGGCATGCAGTTCGGCATAAATCGCTTCGGAGGGAATGAACATCAACGCACCATCTGCGGTTTCCCCGTCGATGATGTACTTGTCCGAAATGGCCTTGATATGCACGCGAACGGCAGCGCCAAAAGCTTTTAAACTGCGCTCGGCTTCGCTTCGCGTTTCGGCAGCGGCCAGCGCTTCAAAGTCTTCCAGCGGGAACTTTGCATCGATCACGATCGGCCCCGGCGGGTTCGGTAGATGGATCAGGCAATCGGCACGTTTCCCGTTCAACAAGGTGTGCTGCAGCGCATAACTGTCGGCTGGCAAAGCCTTTGAGACGATGTCGTTGAGCTGAATTTCACCAAACATGCCCCGGCGTTGCTTGTTCGACAAGATATCTTGCAAGCTGAGCACGTCGCCCGACAGCTTGGTGATGTTGTCCTGCGCTTTGTCGATGGCCGCAAGTCGTTCCTGCAGCCGGGTCAGCGACGTCACGGTTTGCTTAGAGTTGCCATGCAACGTGTCTTTCATGCGTTCCTGCATGTCGGCCAGCGCGCGGGCGGAACGCATCGCATTGTCGGCCAGCCGGTCGTTCATTTGCTGCTGAACCGCGCTCAGCCGCGCCTCGACAGTTTGAATGACTTGAACCTGCGCTTGCGCTTGCGTGTCAGAGACGGCTTGCAGATTGCCCCGCAATGCTTCTTGGCCGATCGCCAGTGATTGCATGTTTTGGCCCAGCACGTCGATTTGCCGGGCCAGCGGTTCGGCGAGCCGCGCGGATCGTCCTGCGGCACGCACCGCTGAAACAAGAAGGCCCAAAATCAACAGCAAGGCGATCCCGCCAAACCCCACGATCAGGGTTGCCGGATCATCCAAGGCAATGCTGTATTCACCGAACGCGATCATGTGCGACCAAACAGCCTTTCGATATCCGAAAGTTTCAGCTCCACGTATGTTGGGCGCCCGTGGTTACACTGACCGGAATGCGGGGTGGCTTCCATCTCTCTGAGCAACGCATTCATCTCTTCCGCTTGCAAACGGCGCCCAGATCGCACCGATCCATGACAAGCGATCCGGCTCAAGATGGCTTCAATCCGATGCTGAACCAAGTGCGTGTCGCCGTTATCCTCTAGTTCATCAAGGATATCGCGCACCAGATTTTCGGCGTTGACCGGACCAAGGATCGCAGGCGTCTCGCGCACCGCCACGGCGTCACTGCCAAATCCCTCGACCGTCACACCCACTTTGCTCAAGGCAGTAGCATGTGCAAGCAAACGGGTCCGGTCACTTTCCGTCAAAGCCACGATTTCGGGGATCAGCAAGGCTTGCGCTGCAACGCCCGTGTCCATCATTTGCCGCTTCAGCCGTTCATAAACCAAACGCTCGTGCGCTGCGTGCTGATCCACGATCACGATGCCATCAGCCGTCTGGGCGATGATATAGTTTTCGTGAACCTGACCGCGCGCGGTGCCCAGCGGTGCATCGGCCGAAACCGGCGCTTGCTCAATTTCTGCTTCCGTATCAACGACATTGGCGGAGTAAGCCTGCGCCAAGTCCGCAAATCCCACCAGCGGCTCAGGGGGTGTGGCCGGCGTGGCTGGCTGAGACGATCGATCCATCTGATAGATCCGCCCTGTCGGCGGTTCTGGTCGCATCGCACCAAGTGTCGCGCCGGAAACCGTTGACGACGCCCGGTGCCCAGCCCCGGCCAAGGCGTGGCGCAAAGCAGAGATGATCAGACCTCGGGCGACACCGGGATCGCGAAAACGCACCTCGGACTTTGCCGGATGGACATTGACATCCACCAGTGTCGGGTCGCATTCAAGAAACAGCGCCGCGGCTGGGTGGCGATCACGGCTGAGAAAATCCTGATATGCGGCGCGCAAGGCGCCGTTCAGCAACTTGTCTCGCACCGGGCGCCCGTTGACAAACAGGTGCTGCGCGACAGCTGCACCACGCGAATAGGTCGGCAACGCGGCATACCCGATCAACCGAACGTCATCGCGAGATGCATCAATCTTCAACGCATTGTCGGCAAACTCTCGCCCCAGAATGCGGGCAAGACGCCCGTGCAAGGCATCGAACAAATCGCCCGTTTCGGCTTGAGCCTGAAACACCACCCGCGGTTTTCCGTCGGAAACATCGCGCAGTGTAAAGGACACCGCGGGTTCCGCCATTGCCAAGCGCTTGATGACATCTGATATGGCCTGCGCTTCCGATCGGTTTGTGCGCAAGAATTTCAAACGTGCCGGTGTGGCGTAAAACAAGCCTTTGAGTTCAACAACAGTACCTTGCCTCAACGCCGCCGGTTTCACCTGACCCATGCGTCCACCTTCGACAGATATCGTTGCGGCTTCGCCGGCAGCACGACTTGTCAAGGTCAGCCGCCCGACAGCGGCCAGCGACGGCAAGGCTTCTCCACGAAAACCGAAGGTATGAATGTTGAGCAGGTCCGTGCCATCAATCTTTGACGTGGCATGACGCGCCAACGCCAGAGGCAGGTCCTGCGGCGCAATTCCACAGCCGTCATCGATCACGCGGATCAGAGTTTTGCCACCATCGGCGACATCGATGCTGATACGCCGCGCTCCGGCATCTATCGCGTTTTCGACAAGCTCTTTCACGGCCGAGGCAGGACGTTCTACCACCTCACCTGCTGCAATCCGATTTATAGCCGCTTCATCCAGTTGGCGGATGACTGGGCGCGCATCGTCTATATTGTGCTCGGCAGAAACCATACCGCAACACTTAGCACGCCCATCGCCGATTCTGCCAGCCTTCGCTTAAGATTGGAAAAGGCGCAGCCTAGGCGGCTGAACCATCGATCCGCCGCAACCGGGCTAGTAATACCGCAGCTCTGTCGCTTTACCGCGGAAGATGAAATACGACAGCGCCGTGTAAGCGCAGATAATTGGCAAGACGATCATAACACCGATCAGCATGATAAAGAGTGCATCGGGCGAACTTGCCGCGTCGTAGATCGTTTGCTGTTCAGGGACCACATAAGGGTAGAACGAATACGCCATACCACAGAACCCAAGCGCAAACAGCGCCATGGTCGCCACGAACGGGAACCATGCCATCCGGTCATCGGATGTAGGCAGATGCCGCAGTGCGTACCAAAGGCCAAACACCAAAACGCCCGACATGATCGGTAAAGGCGCCAGAAACAACGTGTCCGGGAAGGTAAACCACCGGTCAAAGATACGCGGGCTGACCAACGGGGTCGCCAGGGAAATGGAGCCAAGTCCCAACACCATGCCCCAGATCCCGCCACGGGCCCAGCCAACTGCCTTTTTTTGCAGGTCGCCATCCGTTTTCATGATGATCCAACACGCGCCGATGAAGGAATACGCCACCGTCAGACAGCCTGCCGTGAGGATCGAAAACGCGAACGTCATCAGCGTGAATTCCAGCCCCATGATGTACATGCCCAGCATGTAACCTTGGCACAGCGACACCGCAAAGCTGCCGCCAAAGAACGCGTTGTTCCAGAAGCGCTTGTATTGTGCCGGCGCCTTCACGCGGAATTCAAACGCCACTCCGCGCAGTATCAGCCCGATCAGCATGATCGCGACAGGCAGATATAGCGCGCCCAGGATTTCGCCATGTGCCGAGGGGAAAGCCACCAGCAACAAGCCTACGGCCAAGACAAGCCACGTCTCATTTGCATCCCAGAACGGTCCAATGGACGCAACCATGCGGTCCTTTTCCGCGGGTTCGGCCGAAGGCGTCAGCAAGCCGACGCCCAGGTCAAAGCCATCCAGGCAGACGTAAATGAGAATCGACAAACCCAACAGCGCGGCAAACACCAGCGGCAACCATTGGGTCGGGTCTCCAAACAAGTGCATGTGAATTACTCCGCCGGCATCGTGCGGCCTTGCTCTGGTGCACCGATCAATGTGTCACCCAAGGCCGCCTTGCGTGCGAGGTAGAAAACAACCCCGATGTAGGTGACCAACAGCAAGCCATAGACGATGAGGTACGCGATCAAGGTACTTAATACCATGGTCGGCGGCACATCGCCCACCGCGGCCTTGGTTGTCAGGACACCATGCACCAGCCATGGCTGACGCCCGATCTCGGTCACATACCACCCCGCCAGTGTGGCCAGCCAACCGGCGCCGGCCATGGGCACGAGCAGGTACAGCAACGGCTTTGGCAGGGCGTCTGCTCCGGCTTTGCGGCGCATGAACCAAACGCCAGACCAACTGACCAGCAGCATCAATAGCCCGGTGCCCACCATCACACGGAAAGCAAAGAAGATTGGCGCCACCGGCGGATGCAGCACGTCGCCATCCTCGGTAATGTAATCGTCAAGCTTGGGTATGCCGCCGTCCCATGTATGTGTCAGGATCAGCGATGCACCATGTGGAATACCAATCTCGAAGTGATTGGTGCGTTCGGCCTCATCCGGGATCGCGAACAAAACCAGCGGCACATCCTTGTCATGGTCCCAATTCGCCTCCATCGCCGCAATTTTGGCAGGTTGGTACTTTTCCGTGTTCAACCCGTGTTGGTCCCCGACGAAAATCTGGATCGGGATCAGGATTGCTCCCATCGTCAGACCGGTCTTCAAAGTGGCCCGCAGTTCATCGCTGCGTTCCCCCAAAAGCCAGCGAAACGCACTTATACCGGCGATCACAAAGGATACGGTCAGGCCGGATGCCAGAAGCATATGGTTCAAACGATACGGCATCGACGGATTAAAGATCACTTCCAGCCAGTTGGTGGCGTGGATCACGCCATCACGAATTTCAAACCCGGCCGGCGTATGCATCCAACTGTTCAAAACGAGGATCCAGAAGGCCGACATGGTTGTGCCGAATGCAACCAGCGCGGTCGCCGTCGTATGCAGCCAGTTTGGCACCTTGTGCATGCCGAACAGCATGATGCCAAGAAACACTGCCTCTAGGAAAAAGGCGGTCAAAACCTCGTAGGCCAGCAACGGTCCGGCCACGTTACCCACCGTTTCCATGAACCCTGGCCAGTTGGTGCCAAACTGGAATGACATCGTGATGCCGCTGACCACGCCCATCGCAAAGGTCAGGGCAAATACTTTGACCCAGAATTTGTAAGCATCCATCCACTTGGATTCACCCGATGCGTTGAAGCGCAGTTTGAAAAACAACAGCACCCAACCAAGCGCGATAGTGATCGTTGGAAAGAGAATGTGAAACGAAATATTCGCCGCGAATTGAATGCGCGACAGCAGAAGCGCGTCCATGATGGCCTTTCTGATTTACCTGCGTTTGAACAAGAAAGTGTTTCACCCAACCCAGCTTACAATCAAAACCGGACGACCTGCGACAGCAGATCGCGCGTGTGACAATCTGACAACCTGCAGTGGACCCGCGCTGGCGTTTCAGGCCTACAATTTTGCCTCCAACGGCAAGGCAGCAGGCGTTAAGACACCGGTGATGTACCGGCCGACACAGGCATTCCCGTGCAAGAACGCGCTTTGGGCCTGTACCAGCCGACGTTGCAGCGCCGTCAGGTTTGGCGGTGTTTCAGAATGAATGGCTGCCGCTCGCAGCACCCGCGCCAACGGATCGCCACCCGAAGCCGGCGGACGGTAGCGCAAATGACCTTCACGAATGCCGCCGGCCGTGTAGATGACCTTGTCCGCCTTGACCGTCATCGTCACTTTCAGGCTCTCAAGCGTTTCGGGGTCCACGGTCGTCGGGTCCTGTGACAGCACAACGAAATCCGCGACCTTGCCGGGCGCCAGACTGCCTTTGTGATCCTCTTCGAAGTGCTGATAGGCTGGCCACAGTGTCATGGCCTTCAACGCCGTCATCACGTCGACCCGATGCTGCGGCCCAAGGATGTCGCCAGAGCGCGAGCGCCGCGTGACTGTCGCATCCAGGATGCGCATGCTGTCAGGAAAAGCCACAGGCGCATCGTGATGCGATGAAAACATGGAACCTCGGGCCATGTACCACCCGGTGGGCGAGATGTTTTCCGCGTTCACAGGCCCGACCGTGCGGTCGCGGTGCCAGTCGCCCCAGTAAAACGTGTGCATCGGGAACAAAGATGGAAAAACATCCAGTTCCACAAACCGGTCCACCTGATCTTCACGCTGAAACTGACCATGGATCAAAACAGGGCGCCGATCATCTTTTCCGTGGGTGCTTTCGGCTTCGGTCAGTGCCGCGATCAACAGATCGCTGGCCGCTTCGCCATTGGCGTGCGTTTGGATTTGAATGTCATGCTGAAAGGCCCAGTCAATGGCATCAAAGACCTGATCCGGCGACGCCGCAGGGTAACCGACATAGTCGCCTCGGAAGTTCTCGGGTGGTTTGTAGTACGGGCGGTCACGCCAGGCTGTGAAGCCCTGGGGCGAGCCGTCGATCGTCAGCTTTGCACCAGCCACCCGAAACCCGTTGCGATAGTCCCGCGATGCGGTTCGCGCAATAAAATCCCGATCCACCAAAACATCAGGATAAGACACGATATCAATCAACAAGCCGCCGTCTTGATCGGCAACTTGCGCCATCAGCTGCGAGAAACCCGTGGTCGACCGGCCATCTTGTGCAGTCGTGTATCCAAAACTTGCCTACAATTCCGCGCCAGCCCGGAACATTGCCTTAGAGCCGTCTTCGTCCAAATCCTTCAGCAGGGTTGTCAGCGCGATGAAGAGCGGCGTTTCTTCCAGAACGCCATTGGGTTCTTGCGAGCCGTCCTCACGGCGAATCACGCCACCTGCTGGATCTTCGGTTTCGGCGGTGAAGCCGACCGCCGCCAACCCGGCCGAGTTCAGCGCCCCCAGATGGCCCGACTGGTGCACAACCAGAATTGGCACTTCTGTCGAAACGGCATCCAGGTCGTGGCGCGTGGGGTGCCGCAACTCGTCCAACTGGCTGTCATCATATCCGAAGCCGATCATGACTCCGACCGCGTCGATGCGGTCCTGATGCACGGCGGCGTAGTCCCGCAAAACCGATTGCAGCGATGGTATGTCGTTCACCAAGCCATCCGGAGCCGGCAGCATATTGGCCGAAAGCGCCTGCAGGCCAATCCCCATTACGTGACCATGTGCGTCGACAAAGCCGGGCAGCATTGCCCGTCCATCAAGGTTGATCATAACGGTCGCGTCTCCGAGATGCATCATGACAGCATCAAGATCACCAACGGCCAGGATACGCCCATCCCGGACAGCCACAGCATCTGCACGCGGCGCTGCATCTTCCATCGTCAGAATAGGGCCGCCGGAATAGATGGTGTCGGCCACATCTTGCGCAGCGGCAGGTAAGCTCACAACCAGCGCGAGCATCGACATCAAGACAGCACGCATAGCGAATCCTCCGTTAGTAAATTCAATCAAACACCGGAAGACGCCATGCGCCAAGGCTCAGACCGATGAGAACCCAGCATCGAGCGCGGACAAGATCGTATCAACCTCGGCCTCCGTGATGGTCAAAGGCGGCGACATCAGGATGTTTGGTGGGCCAAGGCGCACCATGGCACCCGCTTCATAGATGACGCTGTGCATCCTTTTCATCACTGCCGGATCGATGGGGGTCTTCTTGGCTCGGTCACTGACCAGTTCAATCCCGGTCATCAAGCCGTGACCGCCCCGGACATCCCCAATGACATCATGCTTTTCGGCCAGTTTCTTGACACCCTCGAACAGTTGGGTGCCCCGCGCTGCTGCGTTCCCGCGTGTGTCGATCCGCAACGTTTCCGACAAGCAAGCCACGACAGCTGCCGCCCCGACAGGATGCGCCGAATAGGTGTACCCGTGGAAAATGCTGCCATCTGCGTCAGAGTTTTCAAATACGTCGGCGACGGCCTCGCTCATCAAGGCAGCCCCTACCGGAAAGTAACCGCTTGTGATGCCCTTAGCCGTGCTCATCATGTCCGGCTTCACACCCCAATGCCGCGATCCCGACCAATCACCGCTGCGGCCGAACCCGGTGATCACTTCGTCCGCAATCATCAGAATTCCGTGGCGGTCACAAATCTCACGCATCAGCCGCATGAAACTGGCGCCGGGAACAATGACCCCGCCTGCGCCTTGGATCGGCTCCATGATGAAGGCCGCGATGCTGCCCGCGCCTTGGAACGCGATTTCATCTTCCATCACGGCCGCGATCTTCTGTGCCAGCACTTCTGGATCGGTTTCGTCGAATGGGTTGCGATACGGATACGGGCTGGGAATGTGGAAACACCCGGCCAGCAGCGGTTCATAGTTTATCCGGAACCGGTTGTTTCCGTTGACAGATGCGCCACCAAAATGGGTGCCGTGATAGCCTTTTTTCAGGCTCAGGAACTTGGTGCGGTTGGGCTCTCCGCGCAGGCGGTGATACTGCCGGGCCAAGCGCAAGCAAGTATCCACCGAATCCGAACCGCCCGATGTAAAGAACACCCGCGCCATGCCGTCGGGCTCAAAAAACTCCCGCACGGCATAAGAGGCCTCGATGGCCATTGGGTTCGATGTACCTGCGAAGGCAGAATAATAGGGCAAATCATACAGCTGTTTCGCGATGGCGTCTTTAACAACGTCGTTCGAATAGCCAAGGTTCACACACCACAAGCCGCCCACTGCATCCACGGTTTTGTGACCGTCGATATCGGTTATGGTGCTGCCTTCGGCTTTTGTAATGATTGTCGGCGCATTCGCTTGCATGTCGCCCGGGTGACCCATCGGATGCCACAAGTGGCGGGCGTTGTTTTCACGCAGAAAGTTGTCGTCTTTCATCAGGGCCTCCGGGTTTCTCTGAATTTGATCAAATTCAGTCAGGCACGAATCCTTTTGCAGCGCAAGGCTCTCAGACGCCGGTCGGCGCACCGGACCGATACCGATGCGGCCCAAGGCTAGCCGCGCAGGCGAGAATGAGCCCCGACACCACCGCGATCATGCCGGCTGCACTGACGGACGCAGTCGCGCCGAACCAAAGCGGCCCATATCCAGCAAGCACGTACCCAACTACCGCAGAGACAGTGGCGAAACCCACGCTCCATGCGACTTGTGCTTCCAATCGATTGGTCATGAGCCGTGCCGCAGCGGGCGGGCAAATGAACATGGCAATGACGATGATTGACCCCACCGCATCAAACGCCGCTACCGCCGCCAGCGCGGCGGAGATGACCAGCGCAAATCCTAGGGCGGTGGCCGGAATGCCAAGACTGCGCGCAAATGGTTCATCGAATGTTGACAGTTTCAATGGTCGCCAAAACAGCCAAACAAACGTGCCGATGAACACCAAAGTCACCAACATGCGTGGCAATTCCGCCGGCAAGGCCAGCAGCGCTTTGGTGTCCAGCAATGACGACCAACCCGTGGCATCCAGCCAGATCAGGCTTTCGAGATTGCCGTAAAGCGCATGTTCGACATCCAGATGCACGCTGGACGTATCGGACTGTTCCAGCAACAACACTCCGCCGGCAAACATGGTTGTAAAGACGACACCCATCGCGGCACCGGGTTCGATGCGACCAAGTCGGCGAATGGCCTCGATCAGAACAACGGCCACTACGGCTGCACCGGCTGCACCGATCATCATGGGCCACGTCGCCACCGCCCCGGTCACCAGAAACGCAACGACGATACCGGGCAGCACCACATGGCTGATGGCATCGCCGATCAAAGACTGTTGCCGCAACAGCAGGAAGTTGCCGGGCAAAGCGCACGCAATGGCTGCGCAAGTGCCGATCACAAGAGGTGGCAAAGACAAGGGCACAAACTCTGCTCCGCTCACGTCGTCATTCCCTTTGGCCCACCCAGGCGGCGATCAATTTCTTCTATTTCGTCGGGGGTCAGAACAGTTTCGATGGGACGCAACCCATCATACAGCTGTGCAACGGCTTCATGGGCATGATCCGATCGTACGATGTCCCACCGTTTTTCGTCGCGCAGCGCCTTGGCGGCCCGCGCGCGCCCTGCATCCGTTGCCACCCCATCCGCCCGGGCCAAACCCGCCCTTCGCAGCAGGCGCAAGGTCAGGCGTTCATAGATTGGCTGTTCTTGAGCCAGCGCCAGCAAGCCTTGGCGCAGGTGCACCCGACGCTGATAACTATAGTGCCGCAAAACCGCGGCCAGGACCCCGCGACCGGGCGCAAAGACCAATGATAGCGCGAAGATGGCAAAGCTTGTCAAAACGATGATCGGGCCCGTCGGCAAGTTGGGCGCCGAAGCCGAAAGCGCCGCACCAACAAAGCCAGCAACCCCGCCAAAAGCACCGGCCAACCAAAGGACATGATGCGCCTGCTCGCTCCAGAACCTGGCCGTAACGGCGGGGATGATCAGCAATGCCACGATCAGGATCAGACCCACGATCTTCAGGCCCACCACCGTGACGGCCATAACAACGGCCATCATCATGAAATCAACGCGCGCGACCGGGACACCTTGCGCGGCGGCGTACTCGGGGTCAAAGGACACCAAGGTCATCGGGCGTCGCAGCAAAATCACCAAGGCCAGACATAAAGCGCCGCCCACCGTAATCAGTACGGCGTCTGACCACAGCATCCCGGCGGTCGAGCCTAGCAAGAAGCCGTCAAGACCCGCCTGGCGGCCAACGCCGATCGATTGGATCACGGTTAGCAGCACAATCCCGACGCCGAAGAACACCGAAAGAACCGCACCGATGGCCGCATCTTCCGCAAGGCGGGTGCGACGGGTCAGCCAGCCAACGCAAAGCAAGCCCAGCAAAGCAGTCAATGCAGACCCGAGCAGTAGGCCGGGCAGATTGCGACCATCGCCGCCCAAGGCCACCATGACAAGAAAGGCCATGCCAATGCCCGGCAATGTTGCATGCGATACCGCGTCACTGATCATGGCGCGCTTGCGCAGGAACAGGAAGGTGCCGCTGATACCCGCTGATATGCCAAGCAACATGGCCCCCAGCGCAACAAGAGTGGCGTTATATCCCAGCTGAAGCAGCAACGCATCAGCAAGCATGGCTCAGGACAATCCAGCGGCTACTTGGTCGACTTGCGCGGTGGCCAGCCGGCCGCCATAGGTGGCTTGCAGTGTTTCGGGAACAAATGCCTCGCTCACCGACCCTTCGGCAATTTTGCGCGTGTTGATGAGAAAGACGTTGTCAAAATAGTCTGTCACCGTCGCAAGATCATGGTGCACAACCACAACGGTCTTTCCGTTTTCGCGCAGATCTTTCAGCACCGAAATGATGGCTTTTTCGGTCGCCGCATCGACCCCGGCAAACGGTTCATCCAGCAGGTAAAGATCAGCAGCCTGCGCCAAGGCACGGGCCAAAAACACGCGCTGTTGTTGCCCGCCGGAAAGTTGCCCGATTTGGCGGTTGGCAAAATCGGCCATGCCCACCCGATCCAGGCAATCCAAGGCGCGCGCTTTATGCACCTGTCGCACGCGCCCCAACAAGCCGAGATCCCGGTACATGCCCATCAACACCACATCGATCACGCGGGTCGGAAAATCCCAGTCGATGCTGGCACGTTGCGGAACATACGCAACCCGGGCGCGGCTTGCATTCAGCGGTGCGCCGTAAATCGTAACCTGACCTGACAGCGTCGGCAGAATGCCAAGCGCCGCCTTTAACAACGTGGATTTGCCAGCCCCGTTGGGCCCGATGATTGCGGTCATCGAGCCGGGGGCCACGGTCATGTCCACCGAAAACACCGCTGGCTTTTCACCATAGGACACGGTCATGCCACGGATGGCCAACGGGCTAGCCGACAAGTCTTGTGCAGCCGAAGCAACACCGTCTGTGGAGGCCAGAGACAAGACCATCAGCTGCCGATCCCCAGTTTGCCATTCAAGCCACCTGACGGCACCTGCGCGCCGAGTGCAGCCGCGATGACGGTCACGTTGTGGTCGATCATGCCAAGATATGTGCCTTCGTAACTGCCTTGGGGTCCCATGGCGTCGCTGAAGAGCTCACCGCCGATCGTCACGGTATGGCCTTGGGCGGCGGCCCCTTCGATCAACGCCCTGACATTGCGGTCAGAGACAGAGCTTTCGACAAACACGGCGCCAATATTGCGCTGAACCAGCAGGTCGACCAAGTCCTTGATCCGGCTCAACCCTGCTTCGCTTTCGGTCGAAATCCCTTGGATCCCCATCACGTCAAACCCGTAGGCCGCACCAAAGTATCCAAACGCATCATGCGCCGAGATCAATACTCGCGATGGGGCATCGACCTTGGCCAGTGTAGTTGTCGCATAGTCCGCCAAACGATCCAGTTCGACATGATAGGCGACCGTGTTCGCAGCAAACGCTTCAGAGTGCTTCGGTGCCGCTTCTGTCAGGGTGCGTTGCACTTCTGAGACGACCTGTTTCCACAAGTCGGGCACCATCCAGACATGCGGGTCGAACTTGGCGTTGTATTCGTCGTGCGACAAAAGCAGGTCCTTGGGCAGCGCATCGGCCACCGCGACAACCCGTTGCTTAAGGCCAAGATCGGCCATAAAGCCTTCCATCTGCGCTTCCAGATACAATCCATGCCAAAGCACGAGGTCCGCGCGCGTCAAAGCAACGATGTCGGTTCTGGTTTGGCGATAAGCGTGCGGATCAACACCGGGACCCATCAAGCTGGTCACACTTACCAGATCACCCCCAACTTGCCGCACTGCATCAGCAATCATGCCAGTTGTCGTGACCACATTGATCCGTGGCTCGGCAAAGCCAGGCGTCGCAAGCGCCGTGGCGAAAGCGGCTGTTGATGCGACCAAGAATGGACGTCGTGAAATCATCGTGGATCTCTTTTAAAACAGGTTACCTGAGGGAATATGAGAGCCATTCGCAAATAGTCAATGCAATTGCGACTTATTCGCAAAAAAGTCTCATTGGCTGGTCATGAAACGTGCGATATGCCTGCCCTACGTCGCCCGTTTGGTTGCCAACACCGAGCCGCTATGCCACCGTGAACCCTCTGCCAAAGGGTAAGATATGCCACCTGATACCACCTTGACCGATACCCGGCTGCCGCTTGTCACCGAGCCGCGCAATCCTGGCATGCTGCTTGACCTCGATTGGGTACGTACGGTTCAAGCCAATACATCCGCGATCGAACGCCGGGCGAAAACGCTGCCCGGGCGCAGATCGGTCAAAAAATCGCATCAAGCGGCTTGGCTTCTTCGGGCCATCACATGCATCGACCTGACAACCCTATCCGGCGACGACACAGCCGCACGGGTGCGCAGACTTTGTGCCAAGGCTCGTCAACCGGTTCGACAGGATTTGTTAGATGCCTTGGGCATGGGCGGCATAACCACTGGCGCAGTCTGTGTGTATCACGACATGATTGGCCCGGCGCTAGAAGCACTGGAGGGCAGCGGCATTCCCGTTGCCGCAGTCAGTACCGGCTTTCCGGCCGGGCTTTCGCCGTTTCACCTGCGGCTCGCGGAAATCGAAGAAAGCGTCAAAGCAGGCGCCAAGGAAATAGATATCGTCATTTCGCGACGCCATGTGCTCGAAGGGAAATGGCAGGCCCTTTACGACGAGATGAAAGCGTTTCGCGCGGCATGCGGAGACGCGCATGTCAAAGCAATCCTTGCGACCGGCGAATTGGGTACTTTGCGCAATGTCGCCCGGGCGTCCTTGGTTTGTATGATGGCAGGTGCCGACTTCATCAAGACATCAACCGGGAAGGAAAGCGTCAACGCGACCTTGCCCGTCAGCTTGGTGATGATACGGGCCATTCGTGATTATTATCAGCGCACGGGTTACCGCGTGGGCTACAAGCCCGCGGGCGGCATTTCCAAGGCCAAAGACTCGCTGGTGTACCTTGCCCTCATGAAAGAAGAATTGGGCGACCGCTGGTTGCAGCCGGATCTTTTTCGTTTCGGAGCATCCAGCCTTTTAGGCGATATCGAACGGCAACTTGAGCACCATGTGACCGGGCACTACTCGGCCGGCTATCGGCATGCGATGAGCTAGAATGCTGACGCCAATGATCGAACACAAATGTAAAGGGGCGCTTCGGCCATGACCATCAAAGAGGTCTTTGAAACGATGGACTATGGACCCGCACCAGAAAGTGCCGGTGACGCTCTGGCATGGATCGTCGACCAAGGTGGCCGGTTCGGGCATTTCATCGATGGCACATTTACAAATCCCGGCGATGGTTTTGAAAGCCGGAACCC
>CAWUIW010000003.1:0-36764 GCA_963922515.1 uncultured Rhodobacterales bacterium
TGGGTAGTCTGATCCCGCACGGCGTGCATTGGATTAAGTCTGCCGTTGCCGCATTCGAACCCAAGAAAAACGCCGTGATCCTCGATGGATGCCGGGTCGTCAAATACGATCGCTTGGTCGTATGCCCTGGTTTAAAACTTGATTGGGCGCAGGTCGAAGGGCTTGAAGATACACTTGGCCGCAACGGCGTCACCTCGAATTACCGCTACGATCTTGCTCCTTACACGTGGAAATTGGTGGAGCAGATGAAGAAAGGCCGCGCGCTGTTTACCCAACCGCCCATGCCGATCAAATGTGCGGGCGCTCCACAAAAGGCGATGTATCTCAGCGGTGATGCTTGGTCGCGCCGCGGGGTGCTGAAGAACATCGACATTCAATTCATGAATGCGGGCGGCGTGCTGTTCGGTGTCAAAGACTATGTGCCGTCGTTGATGAACTACGTCGAGAAGTATAATGCAACGTTGAACTTCTTCCACAATATGGTCGCGGTTGACGGCTCTGCAAAGCAGGCAACGTTCCGGGTCGCGCGTCCGGAAACCGAACCGACCGAGGTCAAGGTCGAGTTTGACATGATGCACGTCTGCCCGCCGCAGACCGCACCAGATTTCATTCGCGTCTCGCCGCTGGCCGATGCTGCGGGTTGGGTTGATGTTGATCAAGCCACCCTACGGCATAAGGAATTCGACAACATCTGGTCGCTGGGCGATGTGATGAATGCGCCGAACGCCAAGACTGCCGCAGCTGCTCGCAAACAGGCGCCAACAGTGGCCGACAACATCGTGGCGGACATCGCCGGGCGCTCTGCGGTGGCTCAATACGATGGGTATGGCTCCTGTCCGCTCACGGTGGAACGCGGCAAAATCGTGTTGGCGGAATTCGGGTATGGCGGCGCTCTCAAACCGTCTTTCCCAACCTTCCTGTTGGACGGCACCAAACCCACCCGGGCGGCCTGGTTTCTGAAGGAAACGCTTCTGCCACCGATTTATTGGCAAGCCATGCTCAAGGGTAAGGAATGGATGGCGAAGCCTGAGAAACTAAGCGTCGCAGCCGAATAAAACCTGGTGAGAATGCGCATGCCCTTCCATATGCGCTTTGACTGGCGGGCGGAGCGTTTCCGCTTCGTCCGCCCTCTTTCGGACAAATCCAATGATCCAACTCCTCCGTCGCTACCTGCCCATACTGGAATGGGGCCGCGACTATGACCGCGCAGCGTTTTCCAACGACATGATCGCAGCCGTGATCGTTACGATCATGTTGATCCCGCAGTCTTTGGCCTATGCGCTTCTCGCAGGGCTTCCGCCAGAGGCCGGTCTGTACGCGTCGATCGCGCCGATCCTGCTTTACGCGGTGTTTGGAACCAGCCGCGCCCTTGCGGTTGGACCGGTGGCCGTTGTCTCACTGCTCACAGCATCGGCCGTGGGTCAGATTGCTGAACAGGGCACGGCGGGGTATGCCGTTGCGGCGTTGACCCTGGCGTTACTGTCAGGTGGTTTCCTGCTTCTGTTGGGGCTGTTGCGGATGGGCTTTCTTGCCAACTTCCTCAGCCATCCAGTGATTGCGGGCTTCATTACCGCAGCAGGTGTGTTGATCGCGGTCAGCCAACTGAAGCACGTTCTGGGCATCAGCGTGCATGGCCACACCTTGCCGCAGACATTGGCAGCGATCTTGGCGCACTTGCATGACGTCAATTGGATTACCGTCTGCATAGGTGTCAGCACTGTTGCCTTTCTTTTCTGGGCGCGCGTGGGGCTGAAACCCGCTTTGGTCCGGCTGGGGGCGCCCGCGCTGTTGGCGGATGTGTTGGCCAAGGCCGGACCAGTTGCCGCCGTTGCGGCCACAACGGTGGCTGTCTGGGTCTTGGATCTGGCCGAGCAAGGGGTCAAAATCGTGGGCGAAGTCCCCCAAAGCCTGCCGCCCTTGACGCGGCCCAGCCTGTCGCCGGATTTGCTGGGTGCATTGTTAATGCCCGCTATCCTGATCTCGATCATCGGTTTCGTTGAATCCATCTCGGTCGCTCAGACACTGGCGGCCAAGAAACGTCAGCGGATTGACCCCGACCAAGAACTTGTGGGCCTTGGGTTTGCGAATATCGGTGCGGCCTTCACCGGGGGTTACCCGGTCACCGGCGGTTTTGCGCGATCGGTGGTCAATTTTGATGCCGGTGTAGCCACCCCTGCTGCCGGTGCCTTCACGGCAATTGGATTGGCAGTCGCCGCGCTCACCTTGACCCCGCTGATATACTTCCTTCCAAACGCCACCTTGGCCGCGACCATCATCGTGGCTGTCTTGGGATTGGTCGATTTGTCGATCCTGAAAAAGACGTGGAGCTATTCCCGCGCCGATTTTGTTGCAGTTGCGTCGACGATCCTTTTGACCCTTGGGCTCGGTGTCGAAATAGGCGTTGCGTCCGGCGTTGCCATTTCTGTGCTGCTGCACTTGTACAAGACCTCGCGCCCGCATGTGGCCGAGGTGGGGCGCGTGCCAGAGACCGAGCATTTTCGCAATGTCCTACGCCACAAGGTGGAAACCGTTCCATCCCTGCTGTCCCTGCGTATCGATGAAAGTCTTTACTTTGTGAATGCCCGCTTTCTCGAGGATCTGATCTATGATCGTGTCGCGGAAGGCACCCAAATCAAACACGTCGTTCTTGTTTTCTCGGCTGTGAACGAGGTTGATTACTCTGCTCTTGAAACCCTTGAGGCCATCAATCAGCGGCTCAAGGATCTTGGAGTGGGTTTGCACTTGTCCGAGGTCAAAGGCCCCGTCATGGACCGGCTCAGCCGATCCCAGATACTAGATGAGCTGAATGGACGTGTGTTTTTGTCTCAGCAAAATGCTTGGAACGCTTTGAGTTCGCGTTCTTCCATGAGCAGCCCATTGACGGTCGCTTCATGACAAGACCATTGGCTCCAAGGTCAGTTCGGACGGCATCCGGTGTTGTCGGGGCGGCAGGCCACGTTCGATACGCTGGCGCAGCATCCCCATCAGGCGACGTTCTGCAACAGCAGTGGCAGCCTGTGTCCTTGTAGCATCATGTGACTGCGCATGAGATCGGCAGCGCGCGCGCCGTCTCCATCCACGATCGCTTTTTTTATGTCTTCATGCTCTTGCATCGATTGAGCGAGGCGGTTGCGCATCTTGTAGGGCATCGAGCGGTACGGATTTATCCGGGTTTCGATTTCGGCCAGTTCCTCGACAAGCCAAGCGTTGCACGATGCTGCGTGGATCGCCGCGTGAAACGCCAGATCCGCTATTCGGCAGCCGCCAAAGCCCCGTTTTTGCCCGGCTGGGTGTTATAGTGCGAGGTGAACACTCGGTATCTGGTGTCCAGCCGCGCGGCGCGTTCAGGGTCGGGCCAATGCCGCATGACCGTTTGGGACTGTGCCGCAGCCCGGAAGTCCGTCGCATCGGACAAGGCAGAAGCCGCGGCCACAGCGGCCCCGAGTAAGACGGGTTCCTCGCAGCCGGATCGTACCACTTCGCACCCTGCAGCGTCGGCGTACAGCTGCACAAGAAGATCGGATTTTGCATGCCCGCCGCTTAGGTCGACGACTTCGATCGGCACGCCACTTTTTCGAATGGCTTCGATGATCTGGCGGGTGCCAAAGGCAATGCCGAGGGCCGTGGCGCCATAAAGCTTGGGCAAGAGTGTGCTCGGTTCCTCAAGCGACAACCCCAAGATCGCCCCGCGCAGACTTGGGTCTGCGAAAGGGGACCTGTTTCCAAGGAAGTCAGGCAGTACACATATTTCGGACCCGTATTCGGGGTCTTGTACAAGGCGGTCCAGATAGATTTGCGCCAAGCTTGTGTGCTGATCAGCGCCCGACCTGCCAAACATCTTCAGGATTTGATCCAGTGCAGCACCTGTCGCACTTTGCCCGCCTTCCAAGGCATAGTGCCCGTCCAGCACCGCGCCCTTGTAGGGCCCCCAGATACCGGGAACTTCGACGCGGTCGGGCGTGATGGCAATGTGACAATTGGAGGTACCTGCGATCAGTGCAAGCCGTTTGGCACCGCCGTCAGCCGCGAGTCCTGACGTTCCCAAGGCTCCGGCATGGGCATCAATCAACCCCATCCCGACACGGCATGATTGGGGCAGGCCCAGATCTTCGGCGGCTTGCCGTGTCAAATGCCCGGTATCCGCGCCGATCGGCGTTGCCCTCTCTGGCAAACGTGCCGCCGAGATCAAGTCGCCAAGGCCTACTTGGTCCAGAAACGGTCTGTTCCAGCCGCCCGCATCATCATCATAGGTCCATTTGCATCCCAGCGTGCAAATGGAACGCTGCAATGTGCCACTTGAGCGAAAACAAAGGTAATCGGCCAGATCGCCGGCATACCCAAGGTTCGCCCAAAGCTCCGGCCTGTTGCGCTTGATCCACATGAGTTTTGGAATTTCCATCTCGACCGACATTGATCCACCAAGGTTTTTCAAGACCTCGGAAGCCGTGGTATTGCACTCTTCGGTTTCGGCGCCGGCTCGGTGGTCCATCCACATGATGATGTTCCAAGGTATGTCCGTCTTGTTCAGAGCGAGCGGCTGACCTGATTTGTCGAGCAGCACCAGCGAACAGGTCGCGCTGTATGACAGCGCCGAAACCTCGGCACCGTTGATATGTGCGGTGGCAAGGGCATCTGCCACAGCGCTCCTGATGCCTTGCCAGATGTCATCGGAGGATTGCTGGACAAAATCCGTTTGCGGTCGATGCTCACGAATGGGGTGCTTGCCCACGCCAATCAGGGTCGCGTTTTCATCAAAAACACCACAGCGGGCAGAGCCTGAACCAACATCAATACCAAGAATATAGGTCATGGTTGCCTCTAGGGTTTGGCCTGAAACGGGGCGCGCAAAATCATGACGACGATCAGAAAACCGCCCCATGCCGCAGTCGCAAGATGCTGGCTGGCGCCCATAAGGTTCATGCCCGAAGCAATGACCTGAAGGCTCATCAACCCCACCGCCAAGGGCAGCACCCGGCCAAACCCCCCGAACGGGTTGGCCCCGGCGAGAAAACAGGCCAAAATCGTGATCAGCAGGTAGCTCTCGCCGTGGCCAACGCGGACCGAATTGAACCGAGCGAGCATAATGATCCCGGCCAGACCCGACAAAGCCCCGCTTAGCCCGTAGACCCACAAAAGAACGCGATTGACGTTGATGCCCGAGTACAAAGAGGCTTTGGGATTTGATCCGACCATGTGAATGGAAAAGCCCAGTTTGGTGAACTGCATGATGTAGACGCAAAAGGCGACCGCCGCCAGAAACACGAGCATCGGGATCGGCACGCCTAAGATGCTTTCGTGACCCAAGGTCTTGAAGCTATCAGGCAGTCCAGAGATGTCGCTGCCCCGGGTCAGCAACTCGCCCAGACCACGCAGGAAAATCATGGTGCCAAGGGTGACAAGGATTGGATGCGCCCCAACATAGGCAACGATGGCTCCGGTGGCGAGGCCGATCAACAGGCCAGTGCCGACACCGATGATCAAGGCCGTTGGTAAGGCCATGATGCCTGCATCAATCATCACGTGTTTGACGACAAAAGCGGCTGTCAGTCCACAGATGTTGGCTGTGAATGTCACCGCCAGATTCAGCCCGCCAGCCACGATCGGAATGAACATCGCAAGGGTTAACAGTCCCAGCTCCGGCAGCTGAAACGCCATCGACCGAAATATGCCGCCAGGCAAGAATTGTGGCGCAAGCGTGCCAAAAAGTGCGACGCACAGGACCAGGAAGGATGCCATGGCAGACAGCTCAAGCCTGTCGCCGGACCAGGATGAAATCAGTGCGCGCATAGCTTATCCCTCTGCCTGGACTGTCGGGCGCAAAGGCAGCAACCGGTTGGCATTTGTGGCCGTGATTGCGACCAAGATCACGGCACCCACGATCATCTTGAAGGCAAACGGCGTGACTCCAAGCAGGTTCAATCCGTTTTGAATGATCGCAAGCAGGACAATACCCAGAACGGCGCCGAAAACCGTGCCTCGACCGCCGCCCAAAACGGCGCCGCCCAACACGACCGCGGCCAGGATGTCCAACTCGCGGCCATAAAGTGCGTTTGGCACCACTTCGCGCACGATGTGCGACTGCATCAACCCGGCCACCCCGGCGCACAATCCCAACCAGCCATAGGCAAAGGCTTGAATCATCGCGACATTTATGCCCGACCTCCGCGCTGCCTCTGGGTTGGACCCAAAGCCGTAAATCTGCCGCCCCAGCCCGGTTCGAGCCAGAATGAACCATGTCGCCAAGACCATGACGATCATCACCAGGACCGGAAAGTACAGGGTGGCCGACCCACGTTCCAATGGAATACTTAGGATCGGGATGCGATCGTAAAGCCAATCTGGAATGTTATAAATTGACCGCCCGCGCGACAGGTACATCAAGAGGCCGAAGAACAGGTTGAACGTACCGATCGTGACAATAATCGACACGATCTTGAAGCGGGTAATGAATAGCGCGTTTGTCAATCCCAGCGAAA
This sequence comes from uncultured Rhodobacterales bacterium, assembly GCA_963922515.1. Taxonomy (GTDB): domain Bacteria; phylum Pseudomonadota; class Alphaproteobacteria; order Rhodobacterales; family Rhodobacteraceae; genus JACOMT01. The sequence goes on from CAWUIW010000003.1 coordinate 6,477, forward strand.
CGCCGACCGTCGCGGCCAAAGTCAGGCCAAGGATCCAATTGCCCCCGCCGAACTGCATCAACAGTGTCATGGTCACGTACTGAACAACCGACGCCGCAACAGAAAATGAAATATCGATACCGCCCGCAACCAGCACGACGACCAGCCCAACGGCAAAAATGATGTTCACCGCCTGGTTGTTCAAAATGTCAAACAGGTTCTGGATCGAGAAGAAGCTGTCGGTTGCAACCGTGAGAAAGGCCGACAATACTAGGATCAGGCCAAAAAGAATGCCTTCGGGCGACCGTATAGCTTTAGGCATTAATCAGACCTTCCAATTCTTCTTCCTTCAGGTCATGCGGCGACACTTCCTCGCGAATTCTGCCATTTCGCAAGATCAAAACTCTGTCGGCATGCGTGTGGACTTCACTGGCCTCATCGGTGATCAGCAGGATCGCCATCCCCTGATCGGCCAAGTCCCGAACAATTCGGAAAATCCCCGCTTTCGCCCCGACATCCACGCCAACAGTCGGCGCGTCGAGGATCAGCACGTTGGGGTTTGTGGCCAGCCACTTGGCCAAGACAATGCGCTGCTGGTTGCCACCGGACAAAGACGACACAGGCAATATCGGGTCGCTGACCTTGGTGCGCAGTTTGTCGATCCAATGGTCACAAAGCGCCCGAACCCGGGACGGCGACAGCCAGTAAGGCGGATCTGCCAACTCCTCCAGAACCGTGGCCGCCGTGTTCATCACAATCGACTGGTTCTGAACCAGGCCCAGATTAAGCCGGTCTTCGGAAACATAGGCAATGCCGGCATTTATCGCGTCCCGATTGCTGGCAAACTCGACCTTCTTTCCTTGCAAACGGATCTCGCCGGATGTTGGCTGCGTCATCCCAAACAAGCTGAGTGCAAGTTCCGTGCGCCCAGATCCCATCAAGCCTGTCACCCCAAGGATTTCACCCTTGTGCAGCGCCAAGGACACGTCACGGTATTCATCGCCTCGGCTCAAGTTGCGAAGTTCCAACACAGTGTCGGTGAAACTTGTTTTGGGGCGCTGCTCCTCGGTCAATTCCATGCCTGTCATCAGCGCGGACAAACGTTTTTGCGTCATGCCTTCCGTCGCAAAAGTGCCCACGAACTCTCCGTCCTTGAGAACCGTGACGCGCGCGCACACGTCCAACACTTCGGCCAGCCGGTGGCTGACAAAAACAATTGAAATGCCTTCGGACGACAGCTTTCGCACAATGGTCAAAAGCGCCTCTGTTTCCTTGCGGGTCAGCGATGCGGTGGGTTCATCCATGAAAATGATGCGTGCATCGGCTACAAGCACCCGGCAAATCGCCACGATCTGCCGCTTGGCGATGCTCAGGTCCCCCAGCCGCGCGTCAGGGTCCAAAGCGATACCAATCCTTGCAATCACCTCTGCCGCGCGTTGCCGGTTGGTTTTTTCACGTCGTACACCGAAAGGGTTGGCGACGAACCCATCAAAAGAGATGTTTTCGGCCACAGTCAAATCAGGAAACAGCGCCAGGTCCTGCCAGATCACATGCACGCCATGGCGTTTGGCTTCGTTTGGAAAAACTCTTGCTGTGGCCGGCTTGCCGTGAAACGACACGCTGCCGCCGGGCTCAGGCACATTGACACCGTTGATCACCTTGATCAGCGTGCTTTTCCCACTTCCATTTTCTCCGGCAAGGCAGTGCACCTCGCCTTCTTTCAGTTCGAATGACACGTTGTTCAAAGCGGTGAATGCCCCGAACTTTTGCGTGATTGACTGCGCTTTTATTGCATGCCGTTCCATTGAGGTCCTTACCCAAATGCCCCGTCAACTGGATGAAACTTATCCGTTTTTCCAATGCAAAGCAGTGGCGCGACCATCACAATGATCAGCCGCGCCACCGTGGGAGGAGAGGGTGGATCAGAGGCCGAGATCGGCCAGCCTGTCAATCGTTTCAGTGTTCAGGGCGAGTGGCTTGTTGGCAAAGATGTTGTTGCCATCCAACGCGATCGTGCCCAGAAGCGGCAGGTCTGCACCATCGGTCACAGTGCCGCCTTCGACCAGCATGTTGCCCAATTCGACAAATACTTTGCCGGCTTCCAGCGGGCTCCAGACAAAGCCACCTGTGATCGCGCCGTCATGCACAAGTTTCTGCCCCTGACCGGCCGAAAACAAGCCGACCACGGCGACTTCCCCGGCCAGCCCGCGCTCTTCGACGGCGCGCGCGGCACCGATCGGTCCTTGGCTGCCAAAGGCCATCACACCCGCCAAATCCGGATTGGCCCGGATCAGATCGAGCGTGGTGTTGCGGCTGTCATCAACGCTTTCCGCAACGCCAAACCGGTCAGCAACTTGCGTCATGCCGGGGCAGTTTTCCTCTAGGTAGGAAACGGCAGCATCAGCCCAGGCATTGTGCGCGGGTACGGCAAGGCCGCCGACATAAACCGCGTAGCCGCCTTCACAATCCGTGGCCTCTTGAAACAGTTTGGCATGTGCGATGCCAAGGTCGTCGGAAGATACCATCTCAAAGTTGAAGTCGTTGTTCACGGTGTCTGGCGACTCGTGCGTGATCACCTTGATACCTTCGGCACGGGCGCGTTCCAACACGGGTTCCAGAACGGTGGCGTCGTTCGGTACCACGCCAATCACATCCACCCCGCGCGCGATCAAGTCTTCGATCGCACGCACCTGAAGGGCCGGGTCATCGCTGGTAGGTCCCACCATGAACGCGTCCACGCCAAGCGCATCGGCCTGCTCTTTGATGCCTTGTTCCATGGCATTGAACCAAGGAATACCGCCGATTTTGACGACAACACCGATGGTGGTTTCCGCAGCTGCACCACCTGCACACAATAGTGCTGCAACGGTTGTAGATGACAGAATCTTAGACATGCCTTTCATGGCGTCCTCCCTTTCACATGCCCGTCCTTTCGGGCTCTTTGGGTTGCACAATCTAATGCACAACCGGTTGTGCATTTGTTGCGCAACCGGTTGCGCGATGTCAATATGCCTTTGCAAAGAAAAGAGTGCTGACCTACGCCGATGCCAGAAGCTCAAAAGAAAACAACGATTTATGATTTGGCGCGATTGGCCGGAACCTCGGCCGGAACGGTCAGCGCGGTGATCAATGGAAACTGGCGCAAGCGAAGAATCAGCGAAAAGCTGGCCAAGCGGGTCATGCAGCTTGCCAACGAGCATGGATTTGCGCTGAACATGCAAGCCCGGGCGCTGAGCCGTGAACGCTCTGGCATCATCGGGATGATCGTACCGATGTACGACAACCGGTACTTCAGTTCGATTGCGCAGGGCTTTGAAACGCGGGCCCGGGACGCCGGCTACTTTCCCATCGTCACCTGTACCCGGCGCGACCCAGAGCTGGAAATCGCTGCTGCGCGATCGATGCTTGGGTATCAGGTGGAACACATCATCTGCACTGGCGCGACCGATCCGGACAAAATTCATGACATTTGCGCAGCGGCGGGCGTGCCAACAACAAATCTTGATCTGCCCGGCAGCAAATCACCCTCGGTCATTTCCGACAATTTCGGCGGTTCCAGAGCGCTGACAAATTTACTGCTGGATCGTTTCAAGCACGGAAAAGCGAACCTGTTGTTTCTGGGCGGCAGAAACACCGATCACAACACCAAAGAGAGGATACGGGGGTTCGTGGCGGCCGCCGATGATCACCATCTGGCAATCGATCCGGCTTGGATCCTTCCGTGCGGCTATGCCGCCGAGAAGGCCGAAACAGCGCTGATTGGGTTCATAAAAAGCAAGAACATCGTGCCTGACATCATCTTCGTCAATTCCACGATTTCACTCGAAGGCGTTTTTCGCGCGTTGGATCGCACATTGGGCGACACATCAAACTATCCAATCCTTGGTTGCTTTGACTGGGATCCTTTTGCCGCCAGAGCAAGTGAGAAAATTCTCATGGTCCGACAAGATGTTGATGGCATGTTGACTCATCTGTTCGACCTGGTGACATCGACGGCAAACCGACAAGATCAAGAGGCCGGCCTGATCGAAGTGCCAACCATGATAGACGGGTTTAAAGTGGATCGCTCGGAAGCCGTGACTTAGCCCGATCGACTGCGGCCAGCGGATCAAGGAGAGCATTCGCGTCGCAATGCGTACGAGCCGCCGCCGGCCGAGTTCCGTTTTCGGACGTGCAGAGTGACCTTTAGAAGTCTTTTGGATCCAGCGGGTTCGTTTGCAGGCGAAGCTCTTCGGGGTCGAGGATGCCATCTCCGTCGGAGTCTGACTTGTAAGGGAAAGTCCCGGCCTGACGCTCAAGGTCATTGGACAACCCGTCGCCATCAATGTCACTGTCGTTGGCATCCTCTATGCCATCGCGATCTGTATCTTCCCAACGCGTTGGATCGGCGGGGAAGCCGTCAAACGCATCCTCCACTCCGTCTTCGTCGGCATCGAGGGCCAAGGGCACAGGCTTGCCGATCCATTCGGATGCAAAGTCGAGTTCTTTTCCACTCATTACGATCGTCATGATGGTTGGTTCAATTTCTGACATGAACAATCGGCGCTGTTCTTGGGGCAGGCCCAAGTGCCCGCCCGGGCGCCATCCCATTTTTGGCAGGGCGCGCAATGCCCACGCCATGCTGGTCCGGTCGGTGACTGTGACGTTGCCTTGTTGTCCGGTGGCAAGGCGGGCACCTGCGACGATCACCATGATCAGTTCCTGTATCTGCCGATCTGCATAGTGTCTGCGCAGATCCTCGATATGCGCCGGGGTTGTCAGACCGGGCAGCGGTCCGGCATCCCGGGCAAACCGCAGCGCAGATTTTTCCGCGTCCGAAAACCTGTCTGACCGCTCGAAGTCAAAAAGGTCATAGATGTCGCGCATTGCATCTTCCGATACCACGTCGCCGTGGGCTTCCTCTTCGACGAGTTCATAAAGCCACCGTGTGCCATGAACTTGGCAATGCACGCATCCAGCAGACAGCTGGTAGGTGACAAAGACCTGCCAGAGGAACTTCATGGGCAAGGCTCTGTCACCTGCGGCGAAGTAATCCTCGATCCGCGACGTGCCCATATCGTCTTGCCGGGTCCATTGCGTGTCGAAATTGATGCGGTCGCTGTACGGGGTATCTGACGGTGTCTTCCCAGGCGCGGCGAAATAGGGCCGATCAAAGGCGGCGACATCGAATTCGGGCGTAGACGGACCGGGATTATTGAGGCTTTCCAAGCCCGGTTCTGCCCAGCGTGATGGGTCCACGGGGTAGAAATCGAAGGGGTCCTCCACGCCATCCTGATCACTGTCGGTGGTGACACGAGAGATGTCGTAGCCTGTGATGGCGTTCAGCCAATCCGACGAAAAATGTGCGAGGGGAGCCGACAGATCGACACGATCCCAGGTGTCGAGAATTTCACCGTAAGCCTGATCCATCAAGGCGCCTGCAAAAAGGGCCGTGCGCTGCTCGTCGGCGTCACCACTAAAGTTCTCGCCAAGCGCCCATCCAACAACTGCAAGGTTCTGATTGGCCCAGTCGATTGTGGCTTGGTCGGTCGGAATGGGAAGAACACTGTCGTGCGCGGCATTGGCAGCATTGAACGCGATCATTTCGATCAGTTCGGCGATCTGACGATCCACGAAATGCTGGCGCAACATCGCATGCGAGTCGGGGGTCACTCGCCCCGGCAAAGTGGCCAGCTCGTCCACGAATTTAAAGGCAGCCTGAAGGCGCGGATCGTCGATCGTTTCGATGTAATTTGGGTGCCAGATGGCCTGGATGTCAGTGATGGGTGCGCCCAAATGGGCAAGTTGTACGGCGGCCCGCGCTTGATGATGCCGGCTTTCGGCATGGACCATTTGATAAAGCGTCATTTTCCATTTGTCTTGGGCGGAAAACATGGCATCGGCATGAATCATCATGTCGCCGATCAACGACCCCTCGGTGAAGTGCCGCAGATTGCTCACATCAATGAGGTGGCGGTCGTAGTACCGCAATGTGCCGCTTGCGGCGGCTGGGGTGGTCTGCGCGACCGCTCCCGTCGACAAGGCCAAGGCGGCCGCTCCGGCGAAAAACTTAGTTACCAAACGGTTCACGTCAGCCTCCTGTGCGTGGTGTGGCTTTATTGAACGAAACAGCGGCTGCGCATGTCATCAAACCGGTCTTTTGGCGTCACTGCTCTGGACACTCTCGCACCCGCGCAAATCGTAGCGCAGCGCGTCAGCTGCCATGAGGCCCTGAAACGCGCAGGGGATGCTCACGTCTGACGCCGCACGAAGGCTAAAAGACTTGGGGCCTAGTGTAGAAAACCACAGTAGGTACGCATGAGATCGACGCAACGCTAGGCTCTCAAGTGGTCCAGAAACGCCTGGATGTTCGGTGTGCGATGAAGATCGACATGAGTCAGGGTCCAGACATTTATTGGAAAGCCCTCGTTTGGCCGTGCAATCTCTACCAGTCCCTTGAGACAGGACGCATGGAATTCGTCGATGAAACCGATGCCAACGCCATTGCAGATTGCAATTTCGCGGACGTGCCGACTGCCAGAGGTCAAGACGATTGCGTTGGCCGGAGTGTTTTCCGCAAACCATTCTTGATACGGGGGATAGGCGCGTTCGGGAAAAGGGGCGACAAATCGGTGGTTGTTCAGCGCCCCCGGTTCGGGAAAACCATGCTCATCAATGTACCCTTGCGACGCATAAAGGGCAAAGTGGATAGTCCGAAATGGTTGCACGATGTAGTCGAGGTCCGTCGGTTCTTCGCCGCCTCGGAAGGCAATATGCGCTTCGCCGGTTTCCAGATTCAACAGCTTTGCGTCGGCGATGAACTCGACTTGAATATGCGGATGCTCCCTTTGAAATGACCTGATGATCGGCGTCAAAACTGGCGCGATGCCCGATACTGCGGTGATTGTCAAAGTGCCGGATGTCAGGTCAGCCGCGCTGCGCTGACGCGCTTGCATGTCCGAGAACATCGCATCGGCCTGTTCGGCGACAGCGATAATGTCACGACCTGTCGGTGTGAGGGAGTAACCGCGCGCATGGCGTTGGAACAGCCGGGTTTTAAAAGCAGCTTCCAGCGTATCGATCTGGCGATTGATCGTGGATCTGTGGACGCCTATTTCCTTGGCTGCAGCGCTCACTGTCCCCAGACGCGCAAGCGCAAGTGCGGTTCTCAATTCCAGCCAATATCGCATCTTGTGATCAGCTCCCAATTATGGGGGGATTGTATCGCCGTGACCGTGCGCTCTCAACGCGCAGGGCCTGCGCATTTAGGTGCGTTGTGTGAACGCGCCTCCGAAATTCACACTCACGTCAAGCCAATCTGTCAAAAGTCACCACTCAACGTTGAGGACGAGATCATGCAAATGAGATTTTTCTTCGGCGCGCTTGCCGCCGCATCCTTGAGCGCAAGCCTTGCCCTGTCCGACGTGCCACAAACGGCGACCGTTCTCGAGTTTGCGCAAGATGACACGCTCTTTGTGGCGGACTCTACGGCCGGTACCATCTTTGCTTACAACCTGCCCGACATCGGCACGCCGCCTTCGGAAGATGTGGCGTACAACATTCTGGATCTGGATGGCGCGGTCGAAGCCGTGCTGGGCGCCGATCCCCGCAGCGTCGTTTACAATGATCTTGCCATTCACCCGGTGACACGCAACGCGTTCGTTTCTGTCGAGTACATGTCTGACGGCACACCGAACAGTAGCGTCCTGTCCATCGCGCGGGACGGAGCCGCCGAAGTGGTTGACCTTGCAGCCCTTTCGCCAAGCACATTCGCGCTCAACGCAGTCGCTGATGATGGCGTGTCCTTTTGGCGCGACATTCAGGCGCCCACGCTCACGGTCACCGATTTGGATTATTTAAACGGCGAATTGTTCGTGTCCGGTTTGTCGACTGGAGAGTTTGCATCGACGCTTCGACGCGTGCCGTTCCCCTTCACCGATGCGTCGTCGACGACGAGCATCGAGATATTCCATGCCGCGCATGCGCAAAATGAAACACGCGCCCCTATTCGCGCGATGACGGTATTGGATATCGGTGGCGCACCGACTGTGGTGGCCGCGTATACATGCACCCCGCTTGTTACAGTGCCCGTCGCCGACCTGACAGACGGTGCGCATGTCACTGGCAAAACAATCGCAGAGCTTGGCTTCGGCAACACGCCGGTCGAGGTGCTTTCCTTTGCCTCGGCAGATATGGAAGGGAACGTTGGCACCTATGTGTTGGTCCTTAACCGTGAAATGGACGCAGACCTAATCACGATGGATGCCCTGAGCGCGGCAACAAATGCGCCGGGGATTACAACGCCGGTCCCGTACCTGGGTGCAACGGCAGGTGTGGCAACGACGGCCTTGCCTTTGTCTGGCGTGCTCCATGCGGCCGACCAGGATAACTCCTTTATCCTGGCGATGCGCCGCAATCCGGATACCGGGGCGATGCAAATGGTGTCGTTTCGGAAAGGCGCCTTTTTTCGTCTGAGTGACTTCATAAGCGAGTACAATTTCCCCGATTACGTGTACGCGGACAACCAGTTCGCGCAGGGCACACGGATGTTCCAAAACATGCTGAAGGGCGACGAAGGCTTCCCGGATCAAATGCGCTGAACGGCCCATGCGATGCCTTTGGTTTTTCGCGTTTCTGTGTGCTGGGGCGGCAAGCGGTGCGGGCATGGCGTTGGCCGCCTGTACCGCCCGAACCCAGAGCGCAGGTGTCGAGATTTTTCCGACCGCACATGTCCTGCCGTCCAACCTTTTGCGGGTGTACGTGTACTTCCCTCGCCCGATGAAAGGGGCCGGTATTTTGGACAATGTGCACCTGCTCAACGCGTCTGGTCAGGTTGTTTCGGGGGCGTTCCTTAAGAACAAGTACGATCTGTGGTCACCAGATCGCCGACGACTTACCGTGCTTTTGGACCCCGCCCGCGTGAAAACAGGATTGGCCGCGCATCAGACGCTTGGTCGGGCCCTGACCGAAGGCGCAACGTATACAGTAAAGGTTTCGGGCGCCGCGCTAGATAGGTCAGGCTGCGCACTAGGTGCTGACACGGCGCACACGTTTTCCGTGGGACCACCCGATCTGGATCCTCCAACGCCCGAAGTTTGGGCCTTGGACGTGCCCCGGACCGGCAGTCGAGGCCCGCTGACTATCAACCTTGGCGACCCTCATGACCATGTGTCGCTGGCCTACAGACTGCGCGTGATGCGGGATGACGGCACAGTTCTGCCGGGTGCCATCGCACTTTTGGACGGTGAGCGGCAATGGCAGTTCGTACCCCGTATGCCATGGGCGGACGGCCCCTACGAAGTCTTCGTTGACCCGCGTCTGGAGGATCTGGCGGGCAATCGACCGGGACAGTTGTTTGATCGTCCAGTCGGTGACGCTAGTACAGATCGGACGACCACCTTGCCCTTTCGACCCGGGTTGCCGAGCCGATGATTGCCGTACTGATCGGCATATACCGGATGGAACGATCCGCAAAGTGCATCAGTCTTATCGCTGTGATGCTGTCGTTTGGCTCCGAGGTGCGCGCGCAATCAGCGACCGAGTTTTACGGGGAACTGAATGTCGGCGTGCTGGTTCTGAACGATGGTGCACAGACCGATGACTTTGTCGTCGACAATACAACGATCCCAAGTCGGCTGGGTCTGCGATACCTGATCCCCGACACCGGGATTGGAAGCTTTCGCTTCAACCTTGAGACAGGTTTGCCAACGGACTCGAAGAGCTTCCGGGTCAATCAACAATTTACGGGTGCGTTCGCCGACGCCGATTTTCAACGTACGGATCTGCGGCTTTTCCAAGTCGAATGGGATACTCCGACCGCGGGGCGGATCACGGTCGGGCAAGGCTGGATGTCCACCTTTCTCAATGGGGCTTCGGACCTTTCGGGCACAAACAACATTGCCGGCTCCAACATGCCGATTAACAACGGTGGGGGGCGATTGATCCGCACCAAAGATGGTGCGCTCACCGGCATCCGTTTTTCCGATGGGATCGGCCGCCTGTTTGGCAGTCGGCGATTTCGCGTGCGCTATGACAGTCCAGACTTGGGCGGTCTTACAATTTCCAGCTCGGTTGGTCGCGAAATCCTGGTTGATGACGACGATCAAACCTATGCCGATTTTGCTCTGCGATATGGAAGTAGCGGCCTGTTTAGTGGTTTCGACGTCAAGGCAGACATCGGCTACAGCCATGCCAGCGACAGCGCTGATTACGTGAACGGATCCGTCGCCGTGTTACACAGACAAACTGGCTTGAATGCCTTGCTGGCCTCTGGCGGATATGATGATGGGTCAGTTTACATAAACGGCAAAGTTGGTGTTCTGCGCGATTTTTGGGGATACGGTGCAGACCACAAAACAGCAGTTGCCATTCAGTACTTTGAGGGATCGGACTTTTCGACCGACGGCAGCAAGATCGCATACATCAGCTTTTCGGTTGTTCAATACCTAGGTGCCACTCTGCAGGTGTACGCGACGCACGCCTTGCAACGGTACAGCGATCCTCAGGATAGCTATCAGAATGGGGCATCGACGTTTATCGGCGCGAGGTATCAGTTTTAGTCGTTTGTCCATGAATTTGCCGGGCGCCGGTTTCGGTGAACCGTGGCCCCGTAGTCCCATGGTCATCTTGTGGTAATTCGTTCGGCGGTCGCTTCCAATTGGCTGTACTAACCATCGAGCGGTGACGATCAGCGAAGCGGACAAGATCGGCTTTCATGCTATGCTGCCGCCTTGCTTGCACGGCAGTGCGTAGAGCCACGGTGCCTTGCCCCGAGGGGCCCCGGTCAATCGCAGTCGCCGTTCAACTCGGCCAGCGTGTGAAAACTCACCGGCAGGATCGGGTTCCGCGCACGCGGAAGTCCGACTTGATCAGGGTGTGATTTCACCTTTGCACTGGCAAAATCTGCGAGTGAATGGCTGCACATTCTGCCTTGGCACGGACCCATCCCAAACCGCAAAGCGCGCTTCAGTGCGTTGGGGTCCGATCCATGTGTCTCCAAAAACTCTTCGACTTCCCGGGTTTTGACCATCTCGCACCGGCACAGAACCGTATCCGGTTCGGCATGAGTTGCCGCACATAACGGAGGATAGGCGCGATCAATGAACCTTCTGAACGCCACTTGGGCCCGGATCATGCGTTTGTCAGTCGGCGCGGCTGCGGCGCCGAACACGTCTCGGGCGGCCAATCGACCGGACACGATCGCTGCATCGGCCCCAAGGATGCCCGCGCCATCGCCGGCTACGCGAATGACCCGGTTTTGCTGTGGATGCCAGGTTTTCTGCTGTCGCGAGTATTCGGTCGCAAGACCAGCCGCGCGGAGCGGGTTCAAGTTTGGAACAATCCCGTCATGCAACAGGATGTTCGGTGCATCGATCTTCATATCCCGTCCGGAATTGAAACGGATGCCTGTTGCATGGTCGTGACCGTCGATGGCAATGCCTGTGGCATTGCGCCATACCTGCGTGCGTCTAAGGATACGCTTTGCCAACAGCAAAAGGCCCTTAATGGCCGTCTTCGGAGCCGCACCTGCGCAGTAAAGTAGAGGGGCTGCGGCCAGCAATGCCGAGGCGCCGGCGGGTTCAATCACTGCCTTCACGGGTCTTCCAATCGCGGCAAGTTGTTCGGCGACCAGCAGTGGCAGGGGCCCGGCCCCAACCACAATGATGTCACCGGCAGGCAGCGTTCCGCCGGATTTCAGAAGGATCTGCGCGGCCCCAACCCCCATAACGCCTGGAAGCGTCCAACCGGGGAGCGGCATGGGGCGTTCCTGAGCGCCCGTCGCCAGAATGACAGATTTTGCCCGCCCGGACCGAGAACCTGCAGGACCTTCGCAGGCAAAACTGCCATCGGGATCAATCCGCCAAAGCCTTGTTTTCGGGTGATAGATGATCTGTTTGGCCGCTGTGGCGTCCAAGAAAGCATCAAGAAGGTTCGCGCCCTTGGCATAGTCGGGTCCGAAAACCGGCATGTGGTCCGGACGATATTGACGATTGCTATCGAGATAAGCGTAGATATTTCCGCCCGGTTCCGGACGATTATCGACCACAATCGGAACTTTGCCGAGCTTGGCAGCTTCCACGGCGGCTGACATTCCGGCGGGTCCGGCTCCAACCACAAGAAGATCTGTCATGACAGAGACCTTTTTATCTTCATGCCGTCCTCGACCCTGATCATACAGGCTTGTTGGTTTCCGATGCCGTTCACCTCGACCAAGCATTCGAAACAGACTCCCATCATGCAAAACGCGGCGCGCGGTGAGCCATCGACCGGGTGCTTGCGAAACAACGGCTCAGGCTGGCGCAAAAGGACTACTGCCAAGAGTTCCCCTTCTTCAACTGGGCAAGACTGGCCGTCAATGTATATGGTTTTCATCATGTTATCCGTTCCTTGCGCTTTAAGGTGCACGAGACTTTTCATGAATAAAATGTTCTATTTGACCTATTTGTATTCTCGATGGTTATAGATGTGTTGTATAACCAAATGGAATTTGAATAGGGAAATTAGGTATTTGACGTTAAGCTTGCGACAACGTCTGATTGGCGCACAATCAACAGCGGAGAACGTAATGAAACTCTTCACAACAACGGTAGCTGCAGCGCTTCTTGCGACCAGCGCCCTGACACTGCCGACCCCCGTGCAGGCGCAGGAGCTGACCATGGCTGTTGCAGCGCAGAGCGCGGGTCAGCTCGACCCCCACGTATCTACTCGCACAGAAGACAAGGTTATTTTCGCAATGATCTTCAACGGGCTGGTGCGCTTCGCACCAGGGTCCATGTCATCTGACGCGATCGAACCCGACCTGGCTGATAGCTGGGAAGTCTCGGAAGACGGGCTTGTTTGGACCTTCACACTTCGCAAGGGCGTTCAATTCCATGGCGGTTACGGCGAGCTGACGGCCGCCGACGTGGTCTACTCGCTGAGCCGCGCTGCTGATCCAGATCGGTCCAGCGTTGCGTCCGACTACAAGGCATTCAAGGCAGTTGAAGCGCTTGATGATTATACGGTGCGCATTACCCTTTCAGAAGGTATTCCAAGCTTGCTTGGTGTCGTGGCCAACTACCATGGTGGCAACATCGTCTCTGCACGCGCGGCCGAAGAACTGGGTGAGAGTTTTGCAACCAATCCGGTTGGCACCGGCCCGTTTGCCTTTGACGATCTGGCGGAAGGCCAGTTTGTCCGTCTGATCGCCCACCAAGGCTATTTTCGTGGGGCTCCAAAGCTGGACACGATCACGATCCGGTACATGGCGGCATCGAGCGCGCGCGATCTCGCGTTCCAAACCGGCGAGCTTCACATCATTGAAGGAGAGCGCGAAGATCGCTGGGTGGCAAACACCACCGCATCCGGGAACGCCAAGGTAGACGTTTTTGAACCGGGGGAATTGCGCACCCTGCACGTGAACACGATGGCCAAACCGTTTGATGATATTCGTGTCCGCCAAGCCTTGGCTCATGCGATCAACCGTGATGAGCTTGTCGCATTTGCCGGGAATCTGGTGGCACGCGGCAACGAAGCTCCCGTTCCGGACGGCTACATCGGGCATGAACCTGACATCGACTTTCTCCCCTATGATCAGGATCGGGCGCGCGCGCTTTTGGCCGAGGCGGGATATCCCAATGGTGTGACGGTTCCGATCGCGATCACCGAACGTTCATCGCTGTTCGGACCGATGCAGGTCATTCAGGCGCAATTGTCGCAAGTTGGCATCAACCTTGAATTTGACGTGATGGAACACTCGGCATGGCACGCGGCCATCCGTGATGACGTGAGCCCGCTGGTGCTTTATGGCGCCGCGCGTTTCCCTGTCGCAGACACGTATCTTACGCAGTTCTATCACTCTGACAGCATCGTCAAAACGCCGACGGCCGTGACCAATTTTTCGCATTGTTCGCTGGCGGACCAGCAGATTGTCGCAGCACGTTCCGAACCAAACCCAGAGAAACAGCAAGAGCTTTGGAGCGAAGCGCAACAGTTGTTGGTGACAGAAGTCTGTTCAATCCCGCTCTTTGAATTGTTGCAAGTCTGGGCGCGCGCACCCGAAGTCGACCTAGGCTACGAGCTGGAGGGCGCGCTGTCCCTGGGGCCAATCATCACAGAGAAGACGACGCTTTCCAACTAAGCGAATAAACTGGCGAAGGCGGTTTCGCCGCCATCGCCTATTTTCGGAGGGCCGATCGTGGCCAGATTCATTTTGCAGCGGCTTCTGAGCACAATCCCGACGCTGTTTGGGATTTTGACAATCGTGTTTGTCATGATCCGGATCGCACCGGGCGATCCCGCTCTGGCCATCTTGGGTGACAACGCTTCGCAAGAAGCGTTGAGCGCGTTCCGGGACCGCATGGGGCTAAACGATCCGATGATCGTGCAATACTGGGACTTTCTGAAAAGTCTGGCCCGCGGCAGCCTTGGTGTATCGATCGTCACGGGCACACCTGTTGCCGTTGCAATCGCCGAGGTTCTTCCGTTCACGCTTGAGCTGGCTTTTGGCGCGATCCTGTTTGGCGTTGTCATCGGGGTCCCACTTGGCATTATTGCGGCTCTGTGGCGCAATGGGTGGCTGGACTATATGTTCCGTGTGGTTTCGCTGCTGGGTCTGAGTTTTCCGGCCTTTCTGACTGCGATCCTTTTGATCCTGTGGTTGTCTATCGAATGGCGGATCTTCCCGGTGATTTCGACGCCGACGGGCGAGGGCCTTTGGGATCGGATCTACAACCTCATCCTGCCTGCGCTGAGCCTTGGGTTGATCATGGTGGCCTACATCATGCGCAGTGCACGATCTGCCATGCTTGATGTACTCGGCGAAGACTACATCCGCACGGCCCGAGCAAAGGGCGCGCCGGGGCGGCGTTTGATTTGGCATCACGCGCTGCGCAATGCGCTTATCCCAATCATCACGGTTGTCGGTTTGTATTTCGGTTTGTTGATCGGCAACGCGGTTCTAACGGAGATCATTTTCAACCGGCCGGGGCTTGGTAAACTGATCGTCCTGTCACTCAACCAGCGAGACTACACGACGCTCCAGGGTTTGATGGTCGTGTCCGCCTTGATGATCGTGGTCGTCAACCTTCTGACAGACATTTGCTACGCGCTGGTCGATCCAAGAGTGAAACTGAAATGACAAACCCGGATACAACAGCCCCAGCGTCCCGATCGTTTGCGTCGTCCTTGTTGCGTCTTGCCCGGAAAAATAAGCTATCCACCTTTGGGCTGTCGATGTTTGCCGTCATCCTGTTGGCTGCGATCTGTGCCCCGCTTATCGCACCACATGACCCTCTGGCGCAGAACATCCTCGATCGACTTCAGGATCGATCGGCAGACTATCCTTTGGGTACGGATAAGTTCGGCCGCGATACGTTCTCCCGTATTCTTTATGGTTTGCGCATTTCCCTTCTGATCGGACTGACATCGACCGCCCTTGCGATGGTCCTTGGTTGCGCACTTGGTATCCTTGCGGGCTATCGCGGCGGATGGGTCGACACTGTCATTATGCGCGGCATGGACATGCTTTTGGCCTTTCCCACTTTGATCACCGGGCTGTTCATCGTGGCCGTACTCGGTGCCAACTTTTTCAACATCGTGCTGGCGATAACCGTGACCATCCTGCCGAAGTTTGCGCGCGTCGCGCGCGCTCCAACCATCGCACTCAAAGAGCGCGAGTTTGTCGAAGCGGCCCGGGCACTTGGGTATTCCGACACGCGGATCATGGTCGTCCACATTGCACCAAACATCATGGGCGAGGTCGTGGCACTTGCGTCCTTGTGGGCCGCGTATGCGATCCGGATCGAAGCCTACTTGTCCTTCATCGGACTGGGCGTTGCCCCACCGACCCCAACGCTGGGAACCATGATCCGCGACGGTTTCAACAACATTCTCGACGCACCCTATGTCTCGATCTACCCCGGGTTTGCCGTCCTTCTCGTTGTGCTCTCGCTGAACCTTGTTGGGGACGGTCTGCGTGATGCCATAGACCCAAAGCTGAGGGACTGAGCCATGACCTCTCCATTGATGCAAATTGAAGACCTGTCGATCTCATTCAGGATTGACGAGGCATGGTGCCGGGCGGTGAACGGAGTTTCCTTCGATATCCTGCCGAACGAGACATTGTGCATCGTCGGCGAGTCCGGATGCGGCAAAAGCATCACGGCCATGTCACTGATGAAACTCCTCCCGAACACGGCGCGGCTCGGGGGCAAAATCAAGTTTGGTGGTCAGGACATCCTTTCATTGGGGGAACGAAAACTCGAGGGCATCCGAGGCAGCCGAATTGCCATGATTTTTCAGGAACCCATGACATCACTGAACCCGGTTCTGACGATCGGCGAGCAAATCGCGGAACCGCTGGTCTTGCACAAGGGCATGGGGTGGTCAGACGCCCGAAACGAGGCAAAGACCCTGCTTGACCTGGTCCGTATCCCGGATGCGGCAAAGCGGCTGGGTCAGTATCCGCACGAATTGTCGGGCGGCATGCGCCAACGCGTGATGATTGCCATTGGGTTGGCATGCCGCCCCGAGATTCTGATTGCAGACGAGCCGACAACCGCTCTGGACGTGACCATTCAGGCACAGGTGCTTGCATTGCTCGAAGACATTCGAAAAGAGCAGGGGCTTTCGATCGTCATGATCACGCATGACCTGGGCGTGGTTGCGAATGTCGCAGACCGCGTTGCAGTGATGTATGCGGGTGAATTGGTCGAAACCGGCCCGGTTGCGGCCATCTTCAACGATCCGGCGCACCCTTATACACAAGCTCTGCTGCGCACGGTTCCGCGCGCCGACGCCGCTTTTGAACTGTCGCCGATCCTGGGCCAGGTGCCTCCGATTCACGCAATGCCAAAGGGATGCCGGTTTGGTCCGCGATGCGACGAGGCACATGCGGCTTGCCGCATAGCACCGAATTTGAGCTCGGGGCCGCATTCCGTGGCGTGTTGGGCTCGGGAGGCCGCGTCATGAAAGACCTG
This sequence comes from uncultured Rhodobacterales bacterium, assembly GCA_963922515.1. Classification (GTDB taxonomy): domain Bacteria; phylum Pseudomonadota; class Alphaproteobacteria; order Rhodobacterales; family Rhodobacteraceae; genus JACOMT01. Next base: position 23,393 of record CAWUIW010000003.1, read on the forward strand.
CTTGTCGTAGAAGGTCTCGGAAAGATCTTTGGGTCGAAAAAGTTTTTGCAGGCCGAATACGCTGTTACCGCGCTACGGGATGTGTCTTTCACCCTGGGCAAGGGAGAAACAGTTGGCGTCGTCGGAGAGTCGGGATGCGGAAAGTCGACACTGGCGCGATGTGTGCTCGACCTGATCACACCAACGACCGGATCTGTGCTGTTTGACGACACCGACCTCACAAGGCTCGACGCAAAGACCAAGCGGGTGATGCGCAGCCGGATACAAATGATCTTCCAGGATCCCTACTCATCGCTGAATGGAAAACGCACTGTCGGCAAGGCATTGGCTGAACCGCTTTGGGTCCATCAGGGGATCAGGTTCAAGGAAGCTCTGCCTCGCATTCACGAAGTCCTGAAAGAGGTCGGGATGCCGGTCACTGCCGCGGACAAATACCCACACGAATTCTCTGGTGGGCAACGCCAAAGGATCGCGATTGCCCGAGCGCTGATCCTCGAGCCTGACCTCATTGTAGCCGATGAAGCGGTTTCCGCGCTTGATGTCTCGGTTCAGGCACAAGTCCTGTTGCTGATGCGCGGTATCCAGAAAGAACGTGGCCTCAGCTATCTCTTCATCACCCACGACCTTGGTGTTGTGCGCAACTTCTGTGACCGGGTGTTGGTTATGTACCTTGGCAGCGTCGTCGAAAGCGGTCCCGTCGCAGATCTCTTGAACAACCCCAAGCATCCATACACCAAATCCCTCAGGGACGCGGCGCCTATTCCCGACGTGTCAAAACGACAATCGATCGCGCTGCTGGAGGGCGAAATCCCGTCTCCGGCAAATCCTCCGTCGGGATGCGCCTTTCACCCTAGATGCGCGCGTGCCACTGACATTTGCCGCAAACAACGCCCCGTGCTTGAAAGCTCAACAAATCAAAGGATGTTCGCATGTCACAATCCCGAGCATTAGGGCTAGCCCTTCCCGAGTTGGCCCGGTTGGCGACATCATTTGAACTGACTGACGACGCCCGGTCCGCGGCCATCGAAGCGATCGTCGATACCGTAACCTCCGCTGCCGCGGCCCCCCGATTTCAATTCACGAAACCGGTGCAGGATGCTTATGGAGTTGGGCATTCTGCAATCTGGTTCACCGGGCAAACCTCTTCGGCCCTGGGCGCCGGATTTGCCAACGCGATGAGTTCCGCCGCGCTCGATCTGGATGATGGGCATCGGGCATCGCGCGGGCATCCAGGGGCCGCGGTTGTACCAACGGTTTTCGCAGAGTTGGATCAGCTTTCTGCAGATCGCCGTCTCATCGATGTCGATGCCGCCTTGAAGGCTGTCGCCATCGGGTATGAAGTCGGGTTGCGCGTGGCTGCTGCAAAAAGCTTTTATGCCAGAACCGGGTTTTGGGCGGGCATTGCCGCGGCAGCGGCCTCTGCCAGCCTTCGGAAACTGTCTTCCGGCAAATTCGCGCATGCCTTGGCCATAGCTGCCGAAACCGGACCGCATATGGCGACAACAACTGCCCCGCCAGCCTGGCCGCAGCCGAACGGGACAGATGTGAAAGAAGGGATCCCATGGGGTGTTGTCACTGGTCTATCCGCGGTTCCGTTCGCAAAGGCGGGCATGACGGGCCCGCTTGACCTGGTTGATCACGCGCCGTTTTTTGATACCGATGCCATTCTTGCTGATTTTGACAGGCCCTTGGTTTGCGAAAGTTACACAAAGTTTCACGCGGCTTGCCGACATGTCCACGCGCCGATCGAGGCTGTGGATGCTTTGATGCAGGACCACGACTTGGCTTGGCAAGATCTGCGCGAAATCAAGGTTGAAGCGTATAGCGGAGCGCTCCGTATTCCGAACATGGAGAAACCCGCATCTGTCGTGGACGCACAGTATTCCATACCGTATTGCATTGGGCTGACAGCCAAAAACGGGCTGGCTTCCCTGATCACGATGAATTCAAGCGATTTGTCCGATCCGGACGCCGAGGCGATAGCAAGCCGTGTGAAAATTTCGGTTTGCGATGCGTTTGAAGCGGAGTTTCCCGGAAAAACCCTTGTGCGCGTAACACTAAAAACCTCGGACGGCACTTTTGTCAGTCCGGTGACCGGCCCAAGTGGCGATGCTGATCGCCGTCCGAATTGGCCCGAGCGAAAAGAGAAATTCCTTTCAGCGACTGCGCAAAACCTTACCGAACCTTCACGACAAAGCCTGATGTCTGCTTTGGCAAATGCCCGTGCCGGAGACCTTAATGCGTTGCGGGCGCTGATGTTCTCTCATCACGAGCAACCTCAAGCGCATTGACCACAAGGTCAGTGTTGCGGCGTTCCCGACCATCGACCGGCCTCACCGTCAGTACCCTGACATTGAGTGTCGGCGTAAACGGGCGGAATACGAGCTTTTCGCGGCTCTCTTCTGCGAAAATTGGCGACATTACCCCAAGCCCCAGACCGTCTGAAATGAACGCGCAGCAATTCGGAGCTGTCGTGGCTTGAAGCACGGTATCAGGTTCAATTCGTGCCTTGCCAAACGCCTTGTCCATAAGTTGACGCGACACGCTGCCGGGCGTGAATGCAATGAAGTGTTGGCCTTGAAGGTCGGCAATGTCGATTGCATCGCGATCCGCTAATGCGTGATCAGAACGCATGACAGCCATCATCTCCTCATCGAGGAACAGGTTCGTGTTGACTTGCGGGTGGTCAAGATCACGGGCGATGATCCCCAGGTCCATTTTTCTGGACAAGATCCCGTGAGAGATGAATTCGGAACTTCTGACGATGAAAGAGATACTAATATCGGGGTTGTCCCGTCTCACGATTTGTGCGGCGCGGGACAAAAGACTTGGTGGGAAACCTGGCATGACCCCAACTGTGATCTGACTGCGCTCTTTTGCGCGGATCACCGCGATCGCTTGCCCAATCTGGTCTACGCCGGACAGGATGCGATCGATTTCTTCGTAGACGCGCATACCACGTTCGGTGACCACAGGGCGGTTTGAACTGCGGTCGATCAACTTCATTCCGATGTCTTCCTCGAAGTGGTTCAACAGTTTGCTGACCGCTGGTTGGGACACATAAAGCGCATCTGCAGCTTTAGAGACACTGCCGTTTTCGACGAAGGCCTTGAAAGCCTCCAACTGCCTTAGAGACGGTTTGCGCATAGTATAACCAATAGGAATATGAGGGACATCGGTTGTGCTTTTACATTCTGCGGTTCCGTTTTTACTGTCAAGCCAAAGAGGAAGGGTTGTGAATGTTGCAGTCGGCTGACTTTGCTGTTGTAGGGGCGGGTGTTGTGGGCACAAGCATTGCCTATGGTCTGCTCAAGCGTGGCCACTCTGTCATAGTGCTGGACGGTGAACGAAACGACCCGCGCGCCAGCGGCGCCAATTTTGGTCTTGTGTGGGTGCAGGGCAAGGGGCCGAACGTGCCCGCATATCAAACTCTCACCCGCACATCGTCAGATGCCTGGCCCGAGTTTGCGAGGGAGTTGGCGGAGCAGGCCAAGGATGAGGATGGGACGCTTGCGTATCAACGCGATGGTGGCCTGACTTTCACGTTCGGAGAAGATGGGTTTCAAGAACGCAAGAACCTTCTGAATAGGTTGCACAATGAACGTGGAGCAGGCGGTGATGACATCGAAATGATCAGCCGCGCCGATATCCAGAAACTCTTGCCTGACTTTGAACTCGGCGAAGAGGTATCTGGGGCCAGCTTTTGCTGGCGCGACGGCTGCGTAAACCCGCTCCGTCTGCATGCGTTGCTTCTGCAAGCCATCCAGCAACTGAAAGGAAAAGTGTTGCTGGGTGCCAAGGTGCGTGCATGCGCGCGAACCGGTGGGGCGGCATGGACCCTTTCGACAGATCAGGGCGATGTCTTTGCGGATCATGTCGTCATGGCCGCCGGGTTGGGCTCAAGGGATTTGGCCAGACAGCTTGATCTTGACGTGCCGGTCATTCCACAGCGCGGCCAAGTCATCGTCAGCCAGCGGATGCCGATGGTTCTGGGGCTGCCGGTCAGCACTCTGCGGCAAACCGCTGACGGGACGTTCATGGTCGGCGCGACAAAGGAGGATGTAGACTTTGACGAAGGCACCACTTTGTCAGCAGCCGGGAAACTGGCAAGAAACGCACTCCGGATCACGCCAATGCTGCGCAACATCAATGTCGTGCGGCATTGGGCTGGGCTTCGCGTGATGACACCGGATGGAGCCCCGATCTATGACTTTAAAGAAGCTGCAAGTGCCGCCGCGTGCCATTCGGGCATCACGCTTGCGCCGGTGCATGCGAACCTGTTCGTCGACCGTCTTTTGGGCGCGGGTGACCGTGCTGAGATGAGCTCTTTTGCCCCTTCTAGGTTCGCGGCTCAAAAGTAACACGTAAAACAACAGGTGTGGGGCAGGGCATGATTGAAAGACTGCAAACCCAGAAACGCATGAGTCGCGCCGTGCGGCACAACGGCGTGGTGTATTTGTGCGGGCAAGTCGGTAGTGGATCAACCGTGCGCGAGCAGACCGAAGATTGCCTGTCGCGAATTGATGACCTTCTGGAAAAAACGGGCTCAGACCGAAAACATATCTTGCAAGCTATCATCTGGCTGTCTGACATGTCGGACTTCGCTCAAGTCAACGCGGTCTGGGACGCGTGGGTTCCGGAAGGCCATGCGCCGGCGCGTGCATGTGGCGAGGCCAAGCTTGCACGGGACGTGCTCAAGGTTGAGATCATCGTCACCGCCGCAGTCAAAGATGCTGACACTACGCGCAGCGTCTGACCGCGACGAAACCTGATGCGAAAACTAAGCCGACCTCACCAGTCCGGTCATGCGGAGCCAAGGTTGCACAGCGCGCACACGTCACAAACCGCGGACCGGAATGACGTGTCCAAGTGAGATCACCTGATTGTGTTTGCGCGCTAATAAACTGAAAAAAATAAAATATTTTGGTTGTAGGGTGCCGCACACAGCAAGTGCTGGCCAAAGCCATCCGTAGAGATAGGTTTATCGCATGGTGATTTTCGGTGTAGTGTTCACTGATAACCGATGGATCGGTAGGTATTGAGCGGCCGTCTCAACCGCTCACTAGGCGAAGCGACACGTGACACAAAAGGCTCAATCAACAGCGTCATTGGAGGACCCAAGCCGTATCGTGGACGTGCTTGCAGAGCAGCGTTGTCTACGCGAGACGCTTCTTGACCAACCCCATGTAAGGCACAAGCCCGCTCGCGATCTTGCGGCTCACATGTTGCTGCACTTAGATGACTTGGCGGTGTGCTGGGATGTTGCCACCGACTGGCTGCGGGCATCCTTAGAGTGCCAAAGGGTCGACACTGGCTTCGGTCGCCCGGATGCAAAAGACTACTTTCCCGGTTTTGCCGAAGCAAAAAACGAGAACTTCGATGTTCCCTCGTTCGGTGGGGTCGCTGTCGATAACCGTGATCCAATTATGCAAGCAATGTGGTGCGGCGCCGAACCGATTATCTTTGCCGACATAAAGCAAGATCGGCGGGTCACGCCGGGACTACGGCGGCGGTTGTCTGGTGCCAAAACCAAGTCAAAGTTCGGGGCCGCGTTGCGTACAGGCGTCGGCAGCTACGGCTTGATCTGCGCCGATTGGACCGAACACTTCGTGCCAAACGAAGCTGAAATCTATGACTGTTTCAGCCAAACCGTTGCCGACGTTTTAAGCCCGATCATCTCGGTCGCCAAGGAAATCCATGACGCGAAAGGTCATCGGTCGTCTCAGAGCCACGAAGGGCTGAGCGTGTTCCACTATTGCCGTCCCACATCCGGCGCATTGGATACCCTAACGCGCTCCGAAATCGAAATCGCGCGTTTGGTGGCCCAGGGCATGAACTACAAAGAGATTGCGCGCATACGTGGGCGTTCAGTGTCGACCATTGACCATCAACTTCGCAGCATCCGCGGAAAGCTGGGCGTCACCAGCACTGCGAACCTCGCGGTTTTTCTATTGAAATCAGACGGTTTCAAACAGTAGCCGCGGATACGAACGGCGCCGAGCGGCCTATCCCTTACATAGCGAATGTTCGCGATAGAGCGCGGAACGTTCCTTCTACTAAGCTCCGACTCCAAGAAGAGGGGAGACGACCAAAGACAGCGGTTCTCCTCGGGCGCTTCACGAAAAGCGCCTCAACTGGGAGGAGACACACATGTTCAAGCACGCTGCTTTTGCCGTCGTACTGACTGGCTCAATCCTTGCGCATTCTGGGGCGCAAGCGCTGGAATCCAGACCCGTTTTGTCGAACATTTTGGCTCAGGCCATGGTGGCTGCTTGTTTCGCAGATCAAGCCGCGAACGGCTACGCAAACGTAAATGTTGTTGTTGTAGATGATGGCGGACATCTGCTTGCCGCGTCCCGTCAGGATGGCGCGTGCAAGGCCTGCGCGGACATCGCCAAGAACAAAGCGATCACATCTGCCCTTTATGGTGCCACGACACGCGTGATGGCCGACCTGTCGTTTGGCGCCGACCGCGATGGTGTCGATGCCGGTTTGCCGGGTGCTGCCTTTGTGCCGGGCCTTGTCGCGTTCGCAGGCGGTTTGCCAGTTACGGCAGCCGATGGAACCGTCATCGCCGGGATAGGCGTGAGCGGTGCAAGCAGCGATGAAGACGAACAATGCGCTCAAGCCGGTATTGACGCAATTGCGGCGTCTTTGAACTGAGGTGATGACGTGATTTCCAACGAATACTACGCTTCGCCGACACAAGGCAGTTTTGAACTCTACAATCTTGGCGACCTGCCTTTGGAAAGTGGGGAAACGCTGCGCAATGCAAAACTCGCCTTTCGCGTGTTCGGGACTTTGAACGCCGATAAGTCGAACGCAATCCTGGTGACCACGTGGTTTTCTGGCACCGGTAAGGTGATGGAAGACGTCTATGTTGGCGAGGGGCACGCGCTGGACCCGTCGAAATACTTCATCATCATCGCCGACCAGCTTGGGAGTGGGGTTTCCACGTCGCCGCAAAACAATCCGGCGCCGCAAACCATGGGTAAGTTCCCGGCGCTGAGCATCGGCGACGATGTCCAAGCCCAGCATAAACTCATCACTCAGCATTTCGGTATCGAGAAGCTGGCCTTGGTCGTCGGGGGCTCGATGGGGGGGCAGCAAGTTTACGAGTGGGCTGTTGTGTATCCCGATATGGTCGAGCGCGCGGCACCAATTGCGGCGACCGCCTGCATATCTCTGCACCAGAAGGTGTTTGTCCAGTCTCTCGAGGAAGCGATCCGTTCGGACCCTGCCTGGAATGGTGGTTGGTACGCTTCGGGGCTGGAGGTCCGCAACGGCATGGATCGTCTTGCAAAGATTGTAGCGACACTGGGTTGGTCTCGCGAGTTTTACCAAGAAAAGAGATGGAACTCGGTCCTTGGCATGTCTTCTCTGGATGACTTCATAAACGGCGTGATGAAGGCCTACTTCGAGCCGATGGATCCCAATGTGCTTCTGACCGAGATGCATAAATGGCGGCGCGCCGATGTTGGTCGGCACGAAGGCGGTGATCTGGCAAAAGCGCTGTCGCGCATTACGGCGACGACATGCATTTTACCAATCAGTCATGACCTTTTTTTCCCGCCTAACGAGTGTGAAGCCGATTGCGCGCTTATCGCTGGTGCGACGGTCAAGATCATTGAAACGAAAGAAGGGCATATGGGCCTGAACGGGTTTGAGCCGAGCTACATGGCTCAGGTTGATGCGGCCTTGGGGGACCTGCTCGCCACCTGACGGAAAACCCATCGAATTTCTAGCAGCCCGCGCGACGCCGTCGCGCGGCACAAAAGAGGCTTTGTTCAAGCGCCAGTTCGGCGGCAGGGGGAGGAAGAATGACAGGTCAGGCAAAACCGCTGATCGTGCGTGGGGCTACAAAAGTCTATGGGACGGGGCCCGGCGCATTGCATGCGCTTCAGGATGTCGACCTGACGGTTGAACAGGGCGAGTTCATTTCGGTCGTCGGCCCGTCAGGGTGTGGAAAAACAACTCTTTTGTGGTCTATCGCAGGGCTTCATACGCTGACGTCTGGGTCAATCGCTTTGGGCGATGAAACCATAGAAAAGCCACACCACAGCATCGGGATGATGTTCCAGTCGGCTAACCTTCTGCCTTGGCGCACGGTCCAGCAAAACATTGAATTCCCGTTCGAAATTCGAGGCGAGCAACCTGACCGTAGCAAAATTGATGCTTTGCTGGATCGCGTTGGACTGGGCGGGTTCGGCAGCAAGGTGCCAAAAGAACTGTCTGGCGGCATGCAACAGCGCGCCTCCATCGTTCGCGCTCTTTCGTCCGATCCGGATGTGCTGCTCATGGACGAACCTTTTGGTGCGCTGGACGCTTTCACGCGGGACGAGATGAACCTCTTGATGGAGGAGATTTGGGAGGAAACCCAAAAAACCATCATGCTGATCACGCATTCCATTCAGGAAGCTGTGTTTCTGTCGAACAAAGTCTACGTCATGAGCGCTCGGCCGGGGCGGATGCACAAGGTTTTTGATGTTCCGTTCCCCCGGCCTCGCGATCTCAAGCTCATGGAAACAAAAGAGTTCTTTGACCTCGTCAACGAGATCAAGGGCGAAATCCAACACCAACCATCATCGACCGGCGCGGTCGTGGCTGCGGAGTAGACAGACATGAGCGACAACACCAACACGAGTGGCTCAAGCGGGCCTGTCAATATGTCGGGAGGGATTACAAGCGGGCCCAAAATCCAAAGCATGACAGAAGTGCTTGCCATCCTCGCAGTCGCGGTGGTGATCGTAGGCGGCGCCGAGTTCTTGCTGAGATTTTTCGAAGTGCCAGAATTCGTCATGCCGACGCCATCGGCAATTGTGACAGCCCTTTTTGTACATTTCGACGAAATCGCGCCCCATCTTGGTTACACGCTGGTCGAATTGGCCGCTGGTTATGCGATCGGTGCTTCAATCGGGATGATCCTGGCGGCTGTGATTACCCAGTTTCCTTTCGTGGAAAAGATCATCACCCCTTACATCCTGCTTCTGGTAACGACGCCCATGCTGGCTTTGGTGCCTTTGTTGATCCTCAATTTTGGGTTTGGCTATGCGCCGCGGATCATCGCGGTGGCTCTCGCGGCGGGTCCAATGGTCATGATCAACTCTGCGACCGGGTTTCGGCGCGTCGATAATGACAAAATCGCGCTCGCGCGCTCGTACGGCGCAACGACGCTTCAGATTTTCACCAAGATCCGCGTTCCAATGGCCATGCCCATGATCATCGTCGGGCTGATGATGGGGGCCATTTTCTCTGTCATCACGGCGATCGGCGCCGAAATGTCGGGGGGCGGTTTTGGCCTTGGCAGCAAGCTGACGACATTTTCGTCGACGCTTCGGACTGCAGAGTTTTTTGCCGTGATCCTGATCCTCGCGATCATGGGTATATGCATCTACGTCTTCTTTTCCTGGCTCGGCAAAAAGCTCGCTGGCTGGGAGAGCTAAGGCTGAGCGGTCTGCGGAACCGCTCAGCGGGCCGTCTTCAAACAACAGAGCGGGCACAGTGGAGGAAAAGGTTATGAAGAACCTTACACACCAACCGGGACTTTCCCGTCGAAAATTCCTGAAGGTCAGCAGCGCTGGGGTCGTCACCTCGACAGTCGCGGGTGGTGGGCTGATGATGTCTGGTCGCGCGATGGCCAAGCCCTACGCGGGAACGCATACATGGATTTCGCCGCGCGGCACTATCGAGGTCATGGATGACTACGCAATTTGGGTCGCGCAGGCGATGGGGTACTTTGGCGACCTAGGCGTCAAGCTCGACCTGCAGCCCGGACCTCCCGGCGGCACGGCGGTTGTTCAGTTTGTTTCCGTCGGCCAAGCGGATATGGGGTTCCCGGCGCCTGGGATCCTGGGGAATTCCATCGAGAATGACATGGGCCTGGTGTCAATCTTTGGCACCGGTTATCTCGACCTCTTCAACATCGCATTCCGCCAAGGCGAAGGTATGACCGACTTGCGCGGTCTGGAAGGCAAGACTGTTCTGCTTGGGTCTGCTGCGTGGCAGTCGATCGCTGACCCGATGCTGAAGGCGGTCGGCGTTGACGTGACCAAAGTCAACTATGTGGAAGCCGGTTTCCCGAACTGGACCGCTGCGCTGGCGGCTGGCGAAGGTGATGCATGCCTTGCCTGGGAAGGCTTGCGCGCGCTTCTCGAAAAGAACAATCAACGGTTCGATTACTGGATGGGAATGCGTGGCTCGCCGTTGCCTTCGAACAGCCAGGTCGTGCGCCGCGCTGATGTCGAAGATCCCGACAAGAACGCCTTTCTGCAAGCTTATGTAAAGGGCATGGCCATGGGTCACGAATTTGCAGAACACAATCCGCGCGCCGCTGCAGACATCGTGTTCAAGGCTCTGCCCGCAACCCGCGAGGGCTTTGGCCCACGTGCGGGCACGGTAAGCCTCATGCAAATACACCGGACCTTTAAGGGCGACCTGTCAAGGCGCGCAGGCTGGGGCGAACATGACATTGCAGGGTTCCAGAAGTTTTTTGATGTTCAAAAGGAGATCGGCCTTTTGTCCACGAGCATCAATGCGCGCGACTTCGTTCTCAACGACTTCATCGCCGAGGGAAATGCGTTCGACAAAGCGCAGGTTCGAGCAGACGCGATGGCCTACGAACTGCATGACGATCTGGCGGCGGTCGATATGGATGACGTGGAAGCAAGTTTCTACAACAGCGCACTCAACTAAAGGCAAAGGCGAGGCAATGGAGACAGGTCTCGCCTTTCGGTGGACCCTACTTGCGCGCGGCGATCCCCTCCCGGTCGACGGCCCGCAAGTGGTGTCCCAAATCCTCGCCGGGCGTCCGACTTCCTAAGACGCCCGGCGGGACCGTCCCATCGAAAGCACACTTATGTCTGGGGAACAAAGACTTGGATCATTTCATCAACCGAAAAGAAGACATCGTTCAGCAAGCCATCGAAGGCATTGTCGCTGCGTCCGGAAGTCGACTGGCTCGGCTCGATGGTTTTCCTTTCGTCCGCGTGGTTGTGCGCAAGCATTGTGACAAGTCCAAGGTGGCCATTGTTTCTGGCGGTGGATGTGGTCACGAACCTGCTCATGCTGGATTTGTGGGTGAAGGCATGCTGACCGCCGCCGTCTGCGGTGATGTCTTTGCCTCGCCATCGGTTGATGCCGTGCTGGCCGGAATCCAAGCGGTGACTGGGCCAGCCGGGTGCCTACTGATCGTCAAGAACTATACCGGTGACAGGCTCAACTTCGGTCTTGCCGCCGCGCGAGCGCGGGAACTTGGACTGAAGGTCAATATGGTTGTTGTCCAAGATGACATTGCCATCCCGGGGCTGACCAAACCAAGGGGTGTCGCGGGGACCTTGTTTGTTCACAAGATCGCCGGTGCCATGGCGGAAAAAGGGGCCGCTTTGGACGCCGTGACAGAGGCGGCGAAGCGTGCAGCTGAACGCGCCGTCAGCATCGGCATGTCGCTCGGCAGCTGTACCGTTCCCGGGTCAAGCCGCGAAAACAGAATTCCGCCAGGTACAATTGAACTGGGTTTGGGATTTCATGGCGAGCCTGGAGCACAACAAGTGCCATATCAAAGTGCCGAGAAGGCTGTCACAGATGCGGCAGAGAAGCTTAAAACGCATCTTGAAGACAAAAAGTACGTGGCTCTGCTGAACAATCTAGGCGGAACAACCGCGCTTGAAATGGCCGTGTTGACTGAAGAGCTGCGCAAGTCGGTGATTGGCCCACGTGTTTCCCACGTCGTTGGGCCCGCCGCAATGATGACAGCGTTGGACATGCACGGGTTCTCGATTTCGCTCTATCCTCTTGATGAGCGCGATACAGATCTATTGGCGGCCCCGGCCCCCCTTACAGCCTGGCCCGGCATGCAAGCGCTGGCACTGCCCGCGCGTCTTCCCGTGCCCGCACCATATGCCGGTACGGAACCGCTTGCATCGCAGCATCCCAAAAGGGCTGCGCTCATTCAAGCAGCATGCCGCGCGCTTATAAGCGCGGAAGCGGACCTCAACTTGCTTGATGCAAGGTCCGGGGACGGGGACACAGGGACCACCGTTGCCACCGCTGCCCGTGCCTTGGCAGACCGGATCAACCGTCTTCCGTTGGCTGATCTGACACAGCTGTTTCCTGCACTCAGCAGAGAGCTTACGCAAACCATGGGCGGTTCGTCCGGCGTACTTCTTGCCATTTTCTTTTCAGCAGCAGGCGAGGCATGCGCAAGCGGCAGATCACCCATTAGCGCGCTCAAATTTGGCATGAACCGTATCCAAGAGGTCGGAGGCGCCCAATTGGGAGATCGCACCTTGATCGATGCGCTGTCGCCTGCGTTGGACCGCTTGGCAGACGGACTGGACGCTGCGGCCAAGGCGGCGCGTTCGGGGGCGGACGCGACAGCCGGTATGTTGCAGGCAAACGCTGGCAGGGCATCTTACATCAGCGCCAAGCAACTCGAAGGCAATGTTGATCCGGGCGCCGAGGCGGTGGCCAGGCTGTTCGAACATCTGTCACAAGCGCTTGCAGCAAACTCCTAGTGCCGCCCAAAGCGCCCATGGGCGGCGAACCGAATATGCTGTTCGGCAACGGTCGTGGCCATCTGCGATCGTTCTGAAAGTGGCGCCTTAGCGACTGATAATCCGACCCTTGTCCTTCATGACATGTACGGCAGACTTAGGTCTGCAGATGCTCCAGGCGCTGAATGTAGACATCAATGGGATGGTGACGCTTTGTTTTTAGCATGGACAAGTTAAAGTGCGCGCGGGGCGACATCGTGCCGTCGGCATGCAAGTACGTTGGCGTTTCACAGTGATCGTAGCCCATGAAACCGAATGGCACGCAAGTCACGCCGTCACCCGCATTGACGAGGCGGTCAACTGGCCAAAATTTGTATAAATCAAGATACCTGCAAAGACCGCTGCTTCCGACACGCGGTTGTCCAAAGGTGAGAACTTCGATTTCCGACGCCTTGCGGAAACGGAATAACTGTATGGCAAAACAGATGGCAAGCGCGCCGCCCTGACTGTGACCGCAGACCACGACCTTTTTGCCATTCAACACGGATTGAAGGCGCCTTAAAGCAAAACTCGCCTCGCGTAGATATCCAACATGCAGCCTCGAGCTGATGCCGAAGGGGATCCGTTTCATTGGCACCTTGAAGTTCAAGTGCCAGCTGCGGACCGTCGGGCCTGCGGCTCCGCGAACAATGGAGCCCCTAAAGCACACGATGAAACGATCATCTTCTTCAACCCAGACGTAGCGCACAAGGTGCTTGCTCTGGTCGAAAGTTCTTTGTCGTAGCAGGTTGGGGAATAGCTGACGCGCATCGATTGGCCCGGCCAGTTGGTACACCTCTCCGCACAATGCTGCGAACTTCTTCAATTCAGCGTCATCCAAA
>CAWUIW010000004.1:0-34974 GCA_963922515.1 uncultured Rhodobacterales bacterium
CCACGGAAATTACACATTCGGGGCGCAACGCATGGGTGAAACTCGGCCCGTCTTGGCGGTTGTTTCAGTGGTTCATGCGAATGAAGTGGCGTGTGAAAGAGCGCCTGCAATAAAAAGGACCGACTGACTAATGAGGCTTGAGAGTTCCCACGACGAGAATGGCCCACTCTCCTACCTTGGAGAATTGGAATTCTCGGCTGATACAGGTTTACCAACAGGATGCCAGAAGTTCAGTCTTCCGACCTACGTCGCATCGTCAGATGAGGCGCAGATGGTCGTGGAGTACAACGGTCATCGCCTGACCGATTTCGGCATTCGCAATGACTACTATGGGTTTGGAACTTCGCCCGTATCAGTCCTAAATGACGCCGCTAAAGATCTTGACCGTCTTTACGGCATTAACGCTGACATATGTTTGATTGTTACCTTGAAGCGAACGCTGGTCATAGCCGCAGACAAAGCCCCATTCTACAGAGGCGCGCAGGCTGTGCACTCCATACCGTGGACTTGGAAACTTGAAACGCAGGTAGAACGAGAAACCACGCAGGATTTCCTTGTTTGGCAGAACGGTCACCGGACCCCCCAAGCGCTCGACTTTTACGACGAGATCATTCGGCTTTCGAGCGAGGACGCAGCGCCAGCGCGAAATGGTGACTTGCTAACGGTTGCAACCCGGAAAATCCCAACACCACGCGACCAATTTTTAGTTCGCAATTGCGCAGCAACGTAAAGGACCCTTAGTCTCCCAACTCGGGCGGAAGCCCAGAGGATAATGGAAGCTGACGCAGAGGACGAAGACGTTGCAATCGCGGCGATAATTGACGTCCGCGAAGGCGAGTTCATCGACCAAGTAAAATCACCGAACTAAAGGACCCGCCTACGCGGGCTCAAACGCGCCCCGTGATGGGCCCGTTGCAGGCCGGGTAACGCCCAGAGCATCCAATGTCGGCGCATCACCTGTGGCGGTCTGATATGCTTTGGCCGTGGGTAATGGGCGATAGAGCGTATCGTAATGGACGCCCGGATCGTCATTCAAAGACAAGATCGTCGCATCGACGCTGTTGACGGTTGCGGTGTCGATGGCCCAGGCGTTGTTGCGCCAGATTAAGTTGAATGTGCGGTTTGTAAGTGGCAGGACGTAGTCCCCGCCCGAGACATTCGCGTTCGTCGCACGGAACACAATCGTGTTGAACTCAATCACAGGATCAACGGCGTTTACGTCAGGGTCAGTATTGTAGGTGCGCGTGGCACCCGCGACTGCCGCAATGGCATTGATCCGCAGGAGGTCGATTGCGGGGGTTTCCAACAAGTTATTCTGCACCAGGAAGTTACTGTAATTGATGGCAATTTGCCCTGTGCCGGAACAGAAGTCCGGCATTAAGTGGCATCGCTCGATCATCAAGTAATCCGGGGTGTACGGGATGTTGTCAGGGTTTTGCAGTGTTTGGAACTGCACCTGGTTTGCCCCGCCCTGATAGAAGCAGCCATACATTACAAACTGCAATTCGCCTTCCGCTGTTGATCCGCCCGTGCCGAACCTGTGGAACGGCTGGTGATCACCCCCGTGCCCTCCGAACCAGCGCCCGCCACAATAATGCTGCGAGTAACTGCGCATTGAACTCAGGCGACGGCCCGAGTGACTAACCGCCATTTCCGTTGGAACCCTCGGGTCGTCACCTGTTGTTTGGAACGCGTTGCGATTTGGGTTGACCGACCCGGCGAAGGGCCGCCACGTGCCCTCATAGCCTAAAGGCTGCACGACAATCACACCGTTTTCGGTGAGGTCAGTGAGCCCTGCTGTATTGGTAATCCCGTAGTTCCAAGAATTGCGTACCACGGTGTCAGAAATGACGGACCCTGGACCAATAAGGATGCCACTTTCTGCGCCCTCAATCTCGACGCCATCGATCAGGATGCCCTGCCCGTTTGACACATCGATGCCCTTGGTTGCTGTCTTGTATCCCCGGTCTTGGCGTGATCCTGCCGCGACGAATGTGCACGTACCGCCTGAGGTCTGCCCCGTCAGCGTGTCGCCATCTATGAATGTGGCGAAGACCGCTTGAGGATCGTCATACTTCTGCGCGTCGGTGCCTGAAGTAACTGCGCTAATGTCTACGACCTGACGGACAAGCAGCGTGTCAACGCCGTCATCTTGGATCACTTGCGTGAGTATGCCGGTCGGCCCGGCCAAAAGCTCGCCGTTCCAGCCGTTATCAAGCTGGTTGCCTTCGGTGTTCTCACCAAAAGACCCAGACTTGTTGGAATATTTCAGGATGTTCCACCACTCGCGACGGGCCGGGTCCGACACATCAAATTGCGACGGGCGCAGGATGATATCCCGGAACCGGGCACCTGTGAAATCAACAGAGTTATCCTTGACCATTCCCCCCGTCGAGCCTGGATCGAACGAGGCGGCAAGTTCTCCATCAAGAATTGCTTTGGTTACACCTGTAGACGGGTGCCACGTTTCAAAGGTGGTATTCTTGCCCCACGCGAAGGAAAGCGGATACGCGAGATTAAAGGTTTCGCCCTCTTTGAAGCGCAGAGAGATGCACTCTGGAAAGCCACTGTTTCCAGTGAAACGCGCGAGGTCCTGCTTTCGGAATGAGAACTGCGTCCAGACGCCGTCTGGGATGGTCACATGCTCCACCGCACCTTCCGTGGCCGTCTGGTCCTGCTCTGGCAAAGCCCCGGTAAAGTCGCCGTCACGCGAAACGTAGATAATCCCATCGCGCGTTGCTTCGGGCGTGCCTGGCGCAAAGGATTTGGCGCGGTCCAGATAGTACACATCGCCGTGCATCAGGCGCACAGTGCAAGACACTGACTTCGACTGCAGCCCGTCGGACATATACGCGGTTACGGTTTGGTCAATCGTGCCGGTCGGCCCCGGCCCTCCTGTATACGTGCCGGTCAGGATTTGAGTGCCCGACATGTCTGTGCCGCGCATAGAGTGCCCCGAAAGGAAACCGGGATAGTATCCTGCGTCAGATCCCGCCAACTTGCGCAGCTCGGCTGGAATATCCGGGTCGTTGTGGCTTTGGAACGTATACCGCTCGCCATAGTCCACTTCGGCCCACAGAAAACGCTTATCATCGGTCGCAAAGCCCGACACATCTTGAATGCGGAACCGGATCGCATGCGGTGCTACGGCTTCAATAATCTCGCCGGGCACAACATCACGAAACGCGCCGCCGTTCTCGCCGTTGGTTTGAACTTGCAGCGTGTATGAGCCGTCTCCGGGTGGTGGCGGCGTTGGGTCAGGGTCTTGCCAACGCTCAATGTCAAGCGGGCCAACGGCCACGCCCGAATTAAGGACGTCACGGGCCGTCATTGAGACGGCCGAGCCAGGTCCAAAACCGCGAAACTTAACTCTCATGATCCCAAGTCCTCGATCACGGCGCGCAACCACCGAACGGCGTTGCTCACCTTGGTGCCCACATACCCACCGAACCCCGGCACACCGCCGGTCACGGCCACGCCAGTAAGCGTCCCTCTAGTAAACCCGTTGATTGCAAGCGTCGCCGTTGTGCCTACAGCTTCAACGCGAATGACATCCCCCTGAGCGAGCGCGATGCTTGAGATGGTAACTTCTTGTACGGCAGCGTTGTTTGAGAATTCGCCGAACAAAACTTGATTTTGCGTGGGAACAAAGAACGCCCGAATACTGCTGCCATCAGCCGTGCCACTGCCGGTCCGACGAACGAAAACAACGGGGTCAGCCCGGTTGCCTGACACGACACCGTCAAAGGTCATTTCAATTGCTTGGTTACTGCCTATAACACCAGCATATCCAACCCGGATATTGCGGTTAGTCGGGGCATCCCCGATGAATTCGGCAATGCCCAGTGGGTCGACCGTGGCGGCAATATCGGGGTCCGTGTAGATCGTCGTCCAGTCCAGCGACGTCGCTGGGATGTCGTCGCCCAGAGAATATCCATCGGCTGCGCCAAATTCATCGTCCAACAACTCGGTCGGACCACTCGGTGGCGCAGGCACGGCGACCGGGTCGCTGGTAGACGTGACGGTGCCGAGGGGTCCGATTGACGTTTCAACAAGGGTGATCGCCGCGCCCTCATCTGCCGAAGACAGAGTATAGGAGCCACTCTCTGCCCCTGGTATTTCCTCGCCGTCGCCATGCCATGCCACGCTGATCTGCACCGGTAGATTGGCCTCTGCATCGACCGCGAACGGCGGTACGTAGGTCAGAGTTTCTGGCACCTCTGGCGTGCCATCGGTGATGATCTGAGGCGGCACCAGATAGACTGACCCGTACTGCAGATCACTCGTATCAAACAGGAACACGCCCGGCCCATTTCCCGCGTCATAGCTGGCATACGCCGTAGGCGCATGCACGGTGACTTCCACTAGCCCATCCGCCGTCAGCGAATACTCAGCGTCAACCGTCACACTGAAGTCAAAGGCAACACCTGCCCCAATCGGGACCGCCTGGGCCGCCGAAATGCTAACCCCGACGCTCAGCATCAATAAAGACCCACAATGCCGGTGGCCGTCGTCCCCGTCGCATGAACTCGGCGTGCACGACATGAAAATTGGAGGCCTGCAGCAATCGTTAGGTCGAGCGTCGCGCCTTCCGCCAAAGTGACACGCACCGTTCCCGTCGTTGCGACATTCAGGCAGCGAGTTACAACTGGTAAGTCTGCGCCATCATCTGGGACCACAGCAAAGCCGTTGCTTGGCGGTCCTTCAAGCGATTTTCCGAAGTTTTCAAAGGGGTCTGACATATCCGTATCCTGCTTCTAGGTTGGTGCTGTGCCGCTAGCGAACGCAGCCGTGACGGTCGCAAAGGCGATCTTGGTAGATCACCCAACGGCCAAATTGTTCATCGCGCTCTAGGGCTGCGACGGTTTCGGGCTTTGCATCAGGGGGCCGGTGCGCAACATCACGGAAAAGCGCGTCACTCTGGACCGTTACCGGCCCCGGACACGCGGCTGCGCAGCTCACGACGAAAATCATCGCCAGACAAATCTTGAACCGATTGAGCATCCTCAATCCCCTCTGTGATGTGTTGAATTCGCGCGGTGTTGGCCCGGCTTTCGATGTCCTGGACCGCATCTTTGGCCGCGTCCGCGCGCAGCCAGGCAAGGGCCATTAAGAAGCCCAATAAAGCCAGCCCGCCCAGGGCGAACCGCGTCTTCACGCGACGCCGTCCAGGCAAAGGGTCGTTTCCTCGGCGCGACGATTGACCAAGCCGCGCACGACGCGCCCGCCGGCCTTATTCCACCAGCCAAGCGCTTCGCACGCGCCGGCAATATTGCCAGCGTTCAATCGGCGCGTTGCGGTGCTTTTCCCAGCGCCGGAAACGCCGACGTTGTAGGCCAGGCTGGTAAAGGCGACATCGCGCTTTACAGGCAATTCAGCCAACACGTCCGCGCCAACATACGCGTGCCACCCCACCCGATAGGCTTGGATTTCGCGCGCCAGCATCGCGTCACACTCCGCCTTGGTGTATTGATCGCCTGGTTTCACGCCCTTGGTTTCGCCATAGCAAACTGTCCAGACACCAACGATGTCTTGGTAAGCAGCAAGGCGCAGGCCCTCCCATCGACCGATAAAAGGCACCGCAATCTCTAGGAACGGGTCTGGCGAAGCTTCTTCGGCCTCAACCTCAGCGGCCAGCTCAACGGTTTGAGCTGGTGTAGATGGCGCGGGCCCATGGCCGAAGTAGACCGCTGCAACCAGGGCCAAACCGACTGCGCCGACAAGCCATGGACTTTGGGTCTTGTTCCGCTGAATTCCCTGGTCTTCCAACCGAAACACAGACCCATAGATCAACAGCGCCAAGGCAAGGAAATATAACCAGCGCGGGCTCATATCCACCAGAGTGACCAGGTAAACGATGTCAGGGACCACCAGACAAAAAATGCCCAGGTAGTTTGCCCACATGCTTTTTGCGCGACAGGCAATCTGCTGCCAATTTTCAACTAGTTTCATAGTGCTTTCTCCAACGAAAAAAGCCGCCCAAAATGGACGGCGGTTTAGATCAAGTTAGTGACCGAATTACTTTGGCGCGGGCCAAAACCCGAGTGACCGGATCGCAGCAACAGTTCCCCCGACCAGGATGATCAGACCCCCGACTGTTTGCAGCGACTTCACAAGACGATTGCGCGTGCGGTAGGCCATGATCAGCTCGCGCACTGTTGCCCCTTCGCGCACGATTTGGCGCAGCTCATCGCGACAATCCTTTTCGCTGAACATCTCAGCCAGAGAGTGCAGCACCTGTCGTTCATCAGGCGTAAAGTTGCTCGGGGGTTTTTGATTCTCTGACATGCTGTGTCCTGTTTTGTCGATCTGTCTTAGGTGCTTGGGAACGCCAGCGCTTCACCGGAAGACCAAAGGGCGTCCACATCAAAGCCTGGGATGTTATCCGTTGCAGCTTGCACAAGTGCTTGCATGTCCTGATCTGCGAACGTGAACGTTCCGTCGTGCCTCCACTTTCCCAGCGCTCGCGACCTGTCCGGACCCGCTGGCATCGCAACGATCAAGGCTTCAACGGCGGCTGAAAAGCCCGCGTCATCTAAGGTTTGCATGAAAGCCCAACGTGGAAGGTCACGCTTGCTCGCTAAGGCTGTGCGCTCTGACCACGCAACAGAATGGGTTTGCATCAGCGCATCGATTTGCCCTTGATCGGGTATGCTAGCCGGTAACGCCCAATTCTGAATGAAGACGAAAGGATTACCGACCGCGCCACCTGTGTCGACTTGCACACCGCAAATGAAGTCGATGTTTGGCGTTCCTCCGAAACCCTCTCCGATCAAAAAATCTAAATGGGCCTTGCGCTGCTGTGCATCACCTTCAAACCCCGTAAAGACGGCATAGAGTTGTTCTGTCATCGCTGGCGTATCCTTCTGACATAGTAAGACATCCGGTTTGTCCCGGTGGTATAAAATACCCGGTAAATCCCATGACCGTCTGGGACGATCACACTGCCAGTTCCGAACTGGTGATCTGTGTCGCCGATGTAGATTTCGGCCCCCTCCCAAACCGGTTGCACGTTGTAACGCGCAAAAGCTGTGTGATCGAAACCATCCAGAAGGTTTGAATTGGCCGCATAGTTGGCCGAGGCTACCGTGATATTGAAGAACCCAGCCAAGGCCGTTGAAGGAATGCTAAACAGCCGAGTAGTTTGATTGAACGTTCCAACTATGATCCACGCGTCGTCAGCTTGAGTGCGGACCTTTAGTTGCGAATTCGCCGTGTCGAACCAAAACATATTGGCGTACGTTGTGGTCGGTTCCGTCGCACCACTGCTGTTTGAAATCAGCGCGAGAAGTGCTGTATTCAAAGCTGCCCGGAACTGCGGCGCTTCTTGGTTGGCGATGGTCATTGCAGACTGTGCCATCAGCTATACTCCAATCTGGCAATCAAAGATGAAACACCGGGCGACACCTGCGGCGACGCGCTCTTTAGGTCCGCGCGAAAACGGAACGCCCGCGCAAACACGTCCGAGGCCGTAACTTTTGTATAGTCGGACCATACTGGGCTGGCGTTCGGATTATCGTCGGTGGACGACACGTAGACATCAACCGTCTGGTCCGCGAATTGTGTGAACCCGGTCAGATCGTCAAAGAGACCGGGCAACTCATCGAACTGGCCAGTAAGATCGTCAAACAAACCCGCGCTGTCATCCAATCGGGCGCCCCTCACAAAGACTGATAACCGCGCCTGTCGCGCGGCTCCGAGATCCAGAACTTGATCAAATTCATAAGACCCAACAGGCGTTTCTGCAGACACATCGTCAATGCGCAAGGCGTCGTCGATATCGACGACGCAGTTCGTCTTTGCCCCAGCGAAAGCCGGTCCCTGCTCAGTTTGCAGCGTGTTCGCGTATGGCGGCGCAACATTCACCTCTACCACGACCGTTGTATCAGCCTCAGACTGAAACCCGCTCTTATCGACAGCACGGATCATGTAGGTGCCAGGGCGCAAGGGCGTTGACACGCTTGTTGCCGGTCGCGGCACGCGCGGGATCAGCGTTGTGGCATTCGCCCATTGCCCGCCGGTTGTTTCGGGTGCGTATCGGATCAGGTAGTAAGACAAGTCCCGATCCGGCACCGGATCCCATGTCAAATGTAGCGTGCCGCCTGATACATTCGCGGCAAAGCCAGATACTATTGCAGGGGGTTCTGTATCCTCCGCCGCCTGAATGTCTGGAAGAACATGCCAATTGCCAGCGATACCCAAACCATTGTACGCCCGCGCCCGAAAATCATAAACACCGGGCGCGACGTCGGGAATTTGGAACATTCCCAAGTCACCAGACGGGCCACCAATCCAATCCTGTCCAGAAAGGCGGTATTGGATTTCAACCCTGTCGACCAACGTTGCAAAGGCGCTGGTCACTTCTACATTGAACACAGTACTGACTTTCTCGCGAATTATCAGCACTTGAGACGTCACGGATAGGCCAACATCTGGCGTTTGATCGAAGCTCAACAGGGTGGTGTTGTTGGCGAGAATTTGCGTCTCGTCAGCGTTCCAATCGTATGCTTCAGCGCTCGTTTCCCGAACGACCATTGAAACGCGCATTCCATCTTGATCACCAACGATCAGCGCCCATTCGATAACCTCGAACGGCTTTGCGTCCCAACCATAATCGCTGTCCGTCAAAGTAATTGTATCGCCAACCTGAACAGCGACCGCCTTTAACCCAGCCTCAAAGGATACCGTTATCTGCTCACGGGCTCTGAATAGAGCAAGCTTTGACAAGCGCTGCGCCATGGCCGCACTGGTGGTCATTGGCAGTTCGAAGTCCAAAACGTTTTCTTTGCCGCCGTCGTCAGCTAGAAACGCCGCGCTTGTGTAGCGCGGATAATCCACCGCTATGAAGTTCTGCGCCGCGTCGTTGAATGTTCCGCCAACCGCCGAGTACGTGTCGCGCATGTTAGCACGCGGAACCGTGCGTATGTTGGACACAATGTCATCACGCGTTAGGTTCAACACGGGCGGCGTGTAGTATCCTGGCTTAATCCGCCACGCACCCTGGCCCCACCAAAGAGAGCCCGCACATGCGGTCAGCATGCGCTCCAACACTTCGCCAATTGGCTCATCTGCCCGAATAACGCCATTTAGCTCATAACGTGGTTCTGTGCCGCCACCGGCTAAAGAGACGACCTCTGCGCTGATATTTGCGCCGACCGACATCGACACGTCATCGACCGCGCTATCGTTTAGTCCAAAGGGCGCAGTGATGAAGTCTCTGATGCAAAGTACTGCGTTGGATGAAAATCCTGTGGACGCATTGACCGGGTTGTAAACTTCGCGTCCGCGCACAACTGCCGTAATCAACGGCAATCCGCCCGCAAAAATGTCCTTATCATTCTGAAACCGCACGTAGAGGTAGGCAATTCCTTGCCCCCGGAAAGCTGCGCTTTGGCCGGTTTCAGCCATAAAAATCGGATCAGCCACCTGCCCAGGCGAACCCAAGTGCTTCCGCACGCGTACTTTTCCGTTCCAAGGTGCAGACGTGACAACGCCGTTGCCATCCAGCACAACAATTTCATCGTTGATGTAAATGTCATCAATCGCGTGCACTTGATGACCGGCCAGCGCCAAGATCATATGGTGAAATTCATTGTTTACCCCGGTGGCCTGCCGAAAAACGACAGTGCCACCTTTGCGAACTCTCCCATAAACAATGTCATGCGCTGCAACCGGTGCATCCGAGTTGACCAATAATCCGGCATTGGCCTCAACGTTTGTCTCCAGCCCCTTGGGCTTTGGACCGATGGCGCGTGACAAAAACGACAGGGCGGCACCTGTCGCAACGCGCACCACGAAGCCTGCGACCGCAGTGGCCACTGCGCCCCCGCCCAATGCTCCTGCGAGAGCTGTAGCGACCACCGCCATTAGTTTACCCACCCAACGACGGCATTGCCGATATCATCAAAGTAGAGCTGATCGCGGCCCACAAAAACAGCGCGATCACCAAGGGAAAATCCAAACGCCAGGCGTAAAATGCTGCTTTCTGGTAGGCAATTGGAAACCAACGCGCCACGCGGCGGCGTACCAATGACACGGTTCAAACGCGCGTCAATCGCTGCGCGCACGCACATAAACCCAAACTCTCTTTGCAGCGCTTCGCGGCGACGCGGCCTGCCATCTTCGTGATACCGAGACATCCAATCGTCAGCCCATCCAAACCCATACACTGACCGCCAGCACGCATTGGTAAAAATCAGGCAATCGTGCGTACCCCAAGCGAAGGGTCGTGCGCGCACCAAGTCGAGGTATGCATGCAAGGCGGCGTTCATGCGAGCCGTCCGAACGGGATCTGCTTTCCCTGAAGGCTGGCCACAAACGCAAAGAATGTATCGCCCGGATAAAGCGACTGCTGGCTTTCATGCGTGTAACGTCGATTGGATGATTGCTCCAACAGCACCAGACGACTATCGACTGTAATTGTGACGTTTACAGCTTCCTTGCCATCATCGATGTCCATCGTGTTCATTGGGCCGGAAAACAACTCGATTGCATCATCGACGCTGCGATCACCGCACAGAACACGGCACAAACGGCCTTGAAATGGCTCGCCTAGGGCGATGGATTTGATCTGGCCGGAAAGGCCATTTAGCGTCAGAGACGCAGCACGGGCCGACAAATCGGACGTTTCCTCCAGACCAGCGACAGCCAGCAGATCACGCACACCAAGATAGGTGTAGCCCGCAATTACTCGGTCGCCCTGCCCGGTCCAAATGCGCAATGGTTCAGTGTCAAAGAGCATTTCGACAGCAAAGAATGGCGCGATCTCGGGCCTTAGAAACGCCTCAAGGATCGCTATTGGAACGGCGCGGCTCATGGCAACGCCTCAACTGCACTAAAGGACATGTCATAAAACCCGCTGCTTCCAGACACCCAAGCCCCGCCTGGCTCCGCCAGCCGCCACATCCCGCGCGGATTGTCTATGGTTATCAGGTCTCCGTCGACTGGCGACGCCCGCAACTCAGGCCAGATTTCTAAGGTCGCGCCGCCAGACGAATCTGTGTCGACGGACGTTAGAACCTTGTGCAGCCGCGAAGTCGCACCATCGCCTAACTGGACGTAGTCGCCCGTTAGAAGCCAACCCACCGTTGCTGTAGGCGCACCCCGCAAGTTAAGGGTTGCACCAGTCTGACCCGCACCGTCCACCACTGGCACGCCGCCGCCAACGCCTCGCGCTCGGCAGGTACGTGGATCGCCCATCAAAAATGTGCCAACCATGCCATTAAGTCTTAAGAGGAAAGACTGCCAACTTTGCGCGGGCGTATGACGCAGACGCGGCAAACTGATTTCGGCGCGCCATCGCGCACCACCCCAGTCCTGCACCTGACCCTGAAAAGAGAATGGCGACTCAACGTAGGTTTGCGCCTGATCGGCAAACAAGCGCACGCTTGCAAACCGGGCATCAGGCAAATCGAGTGGATAGGAAGGCATGAAGGCTTACCGTTTGATTTGACCGCGACGCATTGCTTCTTGAACCGCACCCGTGGTGCGCTGTTCGATTGCGGGCATTTCGCGCTGAATAATTCTGCGCACGCTTTCGTCGCCATTGGCGGAAATGTTCCATTGGTGAACCACAGAAACGCTCATCGACCCGCCTGAACCGCTCCGCGAGTGATCAATAACTGTTTCGTCGGGATGCAGGATCGCCGGAAACCCGCCACGGCCATCAACGCCGCCCGTACGCGCACCTGCGCCAGTGTATCCGCCGCCATCGAAAGAAAGGAGGCCGCCTAGAAACCCGCCCAAGCCACTCCTTTGGCCACCAGCACCACCAACGCCCGAAAATACCCCTGAAATCAACTGCTGCACGCCACTGCTGATTAGGTCGGATGCAATCTGATTGAAGATATCACGAAGGCTTTCGCGAAAGTTCTTGCCCTCAACAATGGCATCCGCAAAGGCATCACCGATGCTCGCCACCGCCGAAGTAAATTGATCCTGCGTAACGCTCGCGCGCCGATACTGTTCTTCAAGCCGCCCAACTTCTGCAGCGGTGTCCGCGATCACTTCGCGGGCGGTTTTTCCACTATCCGCCGCCACGGCGTCCAGGTCGATGTTTTTGCGCCGAGCTTCCTCTAGTAAGCGATGCTCGACACGCAACGCCGCGACTTCCGCACGAGTTTTTCCCAGCTCACGAATGCGGGACTGCAAACTGCGAATCTCGCGTTCTGCTGTGGCCTCAATGCTCTGGTTTTCGGCCTGTCGCTCTGACGCACGCCCTCCACCTCCGCTGCGCCGACCACTCGACGATGATCGACTACGGCCAGGGCTAGTAAGAGTTGAAACTACGTCGTCTCGGCTGGTTCCGCGCGGCGTCAACCTTTCACGTACGTCATTCACCGCACCATCCGGCCCCGCCGCAACGCGGGCATTAAATGCTACTGCAACCCCCTCTGCGACGCGGTATGCCTCAACAACAGCCTTTGCCAAGCCCGCCACCAAGTTGTCGGTCTGACCTACAGCAATGCCAATCGTATCCGCGACAGTTCGGACACTTATGACAACGCTGTCTAAGATCGAAAGGGACTCTCCAGTGGCTTCCTTAAACTTCAACATCTCCTGCGAAGTTGTGGCGATTTCCCGAAAAATGTCCTGTATCGCAGCGGGCATTTCCTCATAGGTTCCAAACGTCTCAGTCAGCAGACTTTGCAGGATCGATGCCGCTTCGATCTGCGCGTCAATCCCTTGCGCAGCCTCGAACGCGCCAACCGCATTGGCCAAACGCAACGCCTCATCACCCGTGATCTGCATGGCGCTCGCAAATTCCTCGGCTTTCACCACGGCATCTGCAAGTGTCGCTGCCTGTTCTTCCAAGAGGATCGCCAGTCCGGCGTTTCCAGTGTCCGCAGCTTCCTCGCGCAAACCCTCAACAGTGCGCACCACTTCCTCAAGAGTCGTGAAGCGCGAAAGTAGCTGGCTGGTAGTTAGATCAATTTCACCCAAGATCGATGAGACTACATCGCCCAGAGCGCCCACAACTTCGACCTCTGCGATGTTTCGCAGCTCAACGAAGAATTGTCGCGCTGCCTCGGACGCGCGCCCGTATCGCTCGGCAAGCTCATCTGTCGAGATGTTAGCATTCGATACTGCATTTGAGTAATCGGTGACGGCGGCCGACAAGATTTCAATGCGCTCGTCCAGCGTCTTTGCTTCCTCTCCCGCAGAAATCAACGTGCGTGACAAAGGAACGCCGACCGCAACGACCGCACCCAAGACAGCGCCTAGAGCGCCAAACCCCCCCAACAATTGCGGCAACTGTTGGCCTAGAGCGATACTGGCAGACGTTCCAGCGCCTACCTGTGTGGCGAAGTCTCCTACTTGGAAGGCCACATTTTGAAGCTGGGCTGTTCCGCGACGGCTAGACCGTGCGACTTGTTCGATACCGTTTCCAGCACGCACTGCCGCGCTCGACGTCAGGTCAAACTCTGCTTGCAACAAAGACAACAAGCGCTTGTATTCCTCGCCCGCCAGATCGCCCCGCTTGAAAGCCTGGTTCAGCAATTCTTGCTGCTGCTGGAACCGTTGGGTCGCCGCGAAGGCAGGGTCCAGAGACCCGCGCAAGGCGTCAAGCTGTTTGGTTTGCTTCGCCAATTCACGCTCAAACACTTTTGCCGACGCAGCCGCTGATTTTGTCCGGTCCACAATACGCTTATTGGTATTGGCGAACCGCCGGTCGATAGTATCAGCACCCTTGACGAACTTATCGACGGTTTGCGCCATCTTCTCTTCGGCGCGCCGCCCATCGTACGCAAGTTGTGCAAGCAATTGGTTAGGTCGCATTTGCCACCTCTGAATTCCACTTGTCGCCAAGAGCGCAAAGCGCGTCATAGTCATCATCGCTCATCGCTGTTGCCTTTGACTTGTGACTTCCATGCGCGGCGTTGTATCCCGCGACACAGGCTTCAAACTCCCATGGCGTCATGTCGCGGATGTCTCCTGGCGTGAAACCGAGGACGGCTCCCGTTCCGTAGATGCGTGAGAATCGCCATTTTCCTCTTGGGGCTGCTGCGTCACCCCCGCGCCCTCCCCCGGCATGTCACCAATCGGGTCATCTTTCTGACCGACAAGCGCCGCGCTTAAGATAGCTGCTGCCGTCAGGGACAACTCACGAAGTGGACCATCATCTTTAAGATTGCTCACCAGTAGTTTTGCCTTTTCAGGATCCAGACCACCGCCGATCAGTCCAAGACGGATCGTTTGAAAAATATAGCTCTGGTGCCAAGAACCATCCGACAGCGCTTGCAGTATGAACTGAGGCCCCGCGTCACACCGCTGTTGCAAGGCTTCAATTTGCTCGAACCGAAGGGCGAAATCATGTTCGCCCCCCGGCCACTGCATGTCTTCAATTTTGCGCGTCATCAGACGACGTTGTTAAAGGTCAGCTCACCATCGCTTTCGATGGACACCGAAACTTGCGCTTTGTTGCCGCGCGTTCCGCTCACCTCAAAGCCCGTGACGTGAACGCGGCCCTGCCAAAACCGACCCTTGGCCGTGTCGTCTGGTTTTCCGACGTAGATACGTGCGTTGACGGTCGCTGTGCTTTCAAAAGCTGCATACCAATCGTCAACCGCCTCTGCCGCCAGCACACCCGAACCGCTTGCCGTGAAGTCTATAGATTCTGTCTCGCGCTCGATCCACGCGGGCAAATCCGGGTCGTCACAATCAGGGACCGTCACCGTATTCGTGTTCTTTGAAAACGAAAGCGTGTGATCGGTCAAACCGCAGGGCCGAACATATGTCCCGGCAGGCGTTCCTTCTAGAAATATCGCAACGTGCGATCCCTGGTATGTTGTTGGTTGCGCCATGTTATGCGTCCTTCTCTACTGGTTGCAAAGCTTGCAGCCGCTTGCCCTTTTCGACGGCGCTCTGCGTCATGTTTGAGTATGTTTCCCCCGCAACAAACGAGCGGACGACGCCCGACTTCACCACGAAGTCAAACGATTTGGTGACGAGGTATTCAGCCATAGGTTTTGATTGCCCTTGTGAGTGCGCGGGTCATACGACCCGTGGTCCGACGGTTCAGTGCCCGCAGGGTTCTGTAAAAGAACGGGGTTGCGTGTTTGCCCTCCCGCCCAAACTCTTGAATAAACGCGTTCTGAAACTCGATGCCGCGACTGTTGGTGACAATCGTTTGCGAGTTCCCCGCATAAATCGTAATGACGTTTCCGTCTTGCGCATTGGCGCTTGCAACCACCAAGGCCCCGTCAGGCGGATCGCCCCAGGTCCAGCCGATGCTGTCACGTAACTTACCTTCTTCGACCGGAACAAAGCGGCGCATTACCTCAACATGTTCATCCGCCGCCGCCTCCATTTCGGCCAGAACTTCTTGACGTATTGCATCGGGGACCGTGATCGTGAAATGACGCCGAAACGCCGCTACGCCCTTAATCGGCAATTTCGATATCAACCTCGATCTGTTGCACCCCGTGATGCACACCCTTTGGGTCCGGCAGAACCTGTGAATTCACAACGCGCATGTCGTGCATCGCATGCGTCGGCAGATCGACGGCTTGGTTGTGCAACGCTTGCCGAACTGCAAACATCACCGCCTTGATTTCCTTTTGGCCCTGTTCGTCAGACCACGTGTCAATCTGCAGCGTGTATCGTTCCGCGTCCCGGCAATCGGTATCGTCAGGCACGCTGTCGGACGGTCCAAACGAGACATATGGATAAAGCGTGTCGCCTTCGAACTCGCCGTCATAAACCCGACCAAAAATCAAGCTTTGCAGGTCCGTTGAGCCCATCAAAAGCTGAAACACAGCGGTTTGAAACTCGTTGTCGGGTGCCATTATGCAGGCTCCCCAATCGCGCCCGTGACCTCAATAAACCGATGGTCATCGGTTGGCACAATCGCCTTTATGTTGATGCTGTCCCCCACCCAATCGCCCTGCGCGTTCATCTCCCCGCGCAAGGGAAACCGGATGCGCCATTTGGTTGTTATGCTCTGGGCTTCAACGTCGTTTCGAATGCGCAAGACTACCGGCTGCACGCCCCCTAAACGCGACGCGATGACCGTTTCAGAGCCACGCAGATATCGAACGTGTGTCCGGCGCTGAAAGCGACTGACCCACCCTGAAACACGCCCGCCTTGGCCATCAGAGCTCAAGACCGGCTCAACAAATTCAACCAAAGCAGCGCGACGGTTTGACATAAGACTTTGCTCGCTCAGCTCAGATCGCGGAAGGAAGCAAGGAAGCTTTTGACGGGCTCCAAATGCACTTCAAATTCGTCGCCAAACAAAGACGTTCCATTGTCATAAAACAACGTGACAAGCATCTTGAGCGCTTGGCGACAAACAAAGGGCCACTGATCTGGAAATTCACTGTCGAGATCGCGGCGCAGATATTCAGAGATCCAGTTTTCAGCGGCCTGCCCCATTTCTTGGATACTCTGATCTTCACTCCCATCGTCATCCGCGACGACAAGGTGCGCCTTAAGTTCCCCGACAGTGAACTGTGTCATGACAGCCTAGCCCTTGCTTGAAGCTTTGGCGGTCTTTTCCGCCGCTTCCGCCCGCGCCGTCACACTGGCCAGATCCTGCCGCAACTTGTCCGTTTCAGCTTGCTCTTTTGCCAAAGCCGCTTGCAGCGCGTCGATCTGATCCTTCGCCCGCTTCAAACCGTCCGTCAGTTCAGTGATCGTTTTTTTGGCGTTAGCAAGCTGCCCATCGACCTCCGCCTTGGACTTCATCAGCTGCGACGTCGCATCAGTTTGGCCATTGTCTTTTTCAACATCTTCGGCCTGTGCAACTTCGGCCTCCGCTTGTTTTGCAGTCAACTTAACCGCAGCTTTGGTTTTCACCATGTTCTCGATCACTGCCGCGTGCTTGGTGACCTTACTGTCGAGCTTGCGCACAGTACCCATGTAGAGCGTACCAACGGCAGTGCGCCGCGTGCTCAGAATTTTGAGATATACAGCCGCCATTGCGACCCCCTTTCAAAGAAACGGCCCACGGAACAAACCATGGGCCTTAAGTGTTTCAACCTTCGGGTTGAGATCAGACGAAAGTGAAGTTTCCTGTCACCATCGCCAGAGGACGCTTGATTGCCATGGCCAGCCGTTCAGTGGCCTTCATGGTCAACATGTCCTCAATGAAATTGGTTCCGTGTTCGCTGGAAATCAGAACCTCGACATCCTTGCGACGATAGGCGGTTGCCGCCATCGCAAGATCGCCGACCAGCCATTCGCCGACCGCCATGGAATTGCTGCTGACAACGTCGAGCCCCCAAAGAATGGCGGCTGTCATAGCCGCGGGGTTGCTGTGCAGGTATTTGCCACGGCTGTCCTTGAGCAAGTCAATCATGGTCCAGTCGGTCGGATTCAGCGTGAGCGACGTCGCAGTGTAGTCTTGCAACTGAATTTGCAGCATCGCGAGGCGAATACGATCAATATGCGTCGTGTTCGGTGCACCAGCCGCAGCGACAAAGGCCGTCGCTTCGGTCAATAGACCAGACAGGTTTTCACCGACGCCATCCCCAGACAAGATTTGCCGCTCGCGCTCCAACTCAAGGCCATAGCGCAGTTCGCTGTCAATTTCAGTCTGCAGTTGATCTGCATCTGTCATCGCTTCTTCGCTGATGTTCGTAACGTGTGCGATCTTCTTGACGGCTGCTTGCGCCTTCTCGAACCCGATTTCGGATGTCGGAATCGTACCTTGCTCTGCGACAGTGTCCGCATTCAAGTTGCGAAGAACCTGGCGGCGATAGTGCACCAAGTTCTGTTGCGTGTTGCCCATTGTCAGCAACTGCCAAATGCGCAATTGGCGACGGGCCATGCGCACAGGTTCGGTTTCCTCTGGCTGGGCGATCAAGCCGCCACCCGACCCACCGGCAGTTGTGATCGCATTCTCGACCGAGAAGGTGACCGCGCCAGATAAGCCGTTTTCGACAAAACCCTTAATCTTGTCTTCTTGCGCAACAACGGCTTGGCCAAGCGTTTGCGCCGCCTGATCTGACCCACGACCCAAGCCCGCAGCCACTTTTTGACTGACCTCCAAGAGTTGGGTGCTTTGACCTTCAACGAGCGCCTTAAGCGTCTCGACGGCTTTCGCCGTGGCCGTGATGTCCGTGAGAGCTTTGTCTGCTGTCGCCTTTGTTTCGGCGGAAACCGAACCCTGCTTTTGGACTTCGGCAAGTGCTTGCTCGGCAGTCGCCTTGATTGGACCGGACAGATCATCAACTTTTTGCGTCAGAGCGACCAACATTTGCTCCGCATTCTGCGCGCCGCCTTCATTTAGGACGTCACCCATCACTGCTGCGGGCACGTTCGACATAGCTGTCATGACCGCAAACGGGATCGCTGCGGATTTCGCCAGTTTTTTCATTTTGTCCTCTTAGGTTTGGAGAGAGAGTTTTTCCAGCAAGGCACCTGCGCCCGCCATTATCGCCGCATCTTGACGGCCATCGGCAGCGCGTGACGTGCCGGTCGAGGCAGCGCGAGACGTGCCCCCTTTCATCGCGGCAATCATTGAACGCCGCTCAGCTTTAGAAACACCAAGTTTTGCCAAAAGGGCATCTGCTTTCACCCCCGCCGCTTTGGCTTTGTTGTCAGGGTCATCAGCGGTACTGCTGGCCACATAGTCGGACGGCAACAGATCATTTGCAAAACCCATCTCAACCGCCTTGGCACCACCAAGCCAAGTTTCCTTATCGAGCATCTTGGCGAGCGCGTTGCGCCCTTGATCGGTACGGACAGCATAGATATCCACTAAGGCTTCATCGAAGGGCACCAACCAATCTGCGACTTCTCGCAACGCGTTTCTGTCACCACCGGCCATGACTTGCGTGTTGTGGATCATGAAGAACCCGGCACGCGCGATCTGGATATCATCGCCCGCCATCGCGATTGCCGACGCCGCCGACGCCGCGATCCCCAGCACCTTGACGGTAACCGGGCCATCGTGTTCCCGCAGCAGGTTGTAGATTGCCAGCCCTTCAAAGAAGTCACCGCCAGGGCTATTGACGTTCACGGTGACTGGCCCGTCGCCCATATTCCGCAAGGCCGCTGCGATACGCTTAGCGGTAACGCCTTCATAGAAGAAGCTCGCCCCAATAGGATCAAGGATCGAAATCGACCGCTCGCTGTCACCTTCGTTAGAAACCGAAAGGCCGGGGTTCCAACGATCAACAGCCGCAGGGCGCAGGTCAGGCTGCGCACCTGGTTTGGTTGGCAAATCAGCCTTTGGAAGCGTCCGAACACTCATGATTGTTCCTTTCCAAGCATATCGACAGGAGACATTGCGCTGCTGACAATCAAGTCGTCAGCATCCCCGCCCCGTTTCGGCAGACCAACGCGCACACGACCTTCATCGCCACTCATGTAGCCGCCCATCCGCATTTTCAGCAGGAAGTCGCCAAGAGCGGCGCTGTCCATCGCCAGCATCCACTGCCGGTCGAACCGAAACGCGCGACGGCGTCGGTTTGATGGGCTGATCAAATCAGCTACAATCTGATCTTCGATGCTGCGGTAGATTGGGGCGATACCCAGTTTCTGCCAATGCAGCATGACGTGCTCGACCCCCGCCCCAAACATCGTTTGACCCTCGGACGCATGCCCGATGACGATTGGCGGCGTACCAAACCAGCGACATACGTCTTCAACGGAAAACCGCCGCGTCTCCAAAAGCTGCGCGTCTTCCGGGTTAAGCTGCGTCGCGCCCCACTTCAAACCGGCCTCTAGAACCAACGTCTTTCCGGCTTTGGCCGAACTTGTATAAGCCTCAAGCATCGTTTGGAGCTGGTCGCGTTGTTCTGGTTTCAACGTTTGATCAGACTGCAAAACGCCAGCCAGTTGCATCGAATTCGCAAACACACTGCCAGCAGACTGATTAGCCGCTAATGCCGCGCCCATTGATTGAGTGCCATACTTGATGGCCGACATACCCAAACCATCACCCGCGCCAAAGCCGCGCAAATGAAACACCTTCTCGGCGGGCAGAGTGGTCTTCTTGCCACGGTCGATGACCTCATAGGAAAACGAGCCATCAGGTTGCCGCTTTGGCGTCACGCCAAAAATTGGGCGCAACCCGACGAGCTGGTTTCTCGATCCAAACGTCAATCGCTCGAAATAGGCATTACCGCGCAGCAAAATCTGAACCACGGCTCCTGTCCAGAATTGGCTGGACGTCAGGCCAGGCGCAGGCGTCATGGTCAGGATGTCAGAAAGGTCATCCTCGATAACTACTGCGTTTCCGCCCCGGTCAGTTTCGATCTGCCCTAACGGCGTCGATCCGACAGTCTGGCTTGTTTTGCGCACGCAATCCCACACTGCCGAAAGCGTCAATGCGGATTCAGGACTGACCACCGTTCCAGCATGCGACGTGACACCCGTCCCAGGAACAGACGCGACTGAATCAAGGTTGACCCAGCCGCTTTCCCCAGACACCAGATTGGCAACGCGGTGAAGGTTGTTGGAAAGCAGCTTGCGCATCAGGCCACCATCACCGGGTTGTTTAAGAAATCATCAAGGCCACGACCCAAAGGTTGCGGATTGCGGTTCATAAGTTGCGCTGCGTTCAACATTCCAATTACGACGTCGATTTTAGCAGCGCCCGCCAATTCCTTCGTGATATACTGGTTTGATCTCTTTGTTTCCACGCGCGCATTACCAACTGACCACGCTACGAGCGGCTGGTTCATATGCCGCCAGTTACCCGCCTTTAACTGCAATGGAATCGACTTGATTGCCGTCTGAAGGTCCCATCCCTGCTTTACGGCGCTGACGAACGGATAATCGTAACCCGCAAGCTGCAACTCGGTTAGAATTTCAGGCAGCCCAGCAAAGTCCAGGCCAACGGCACCTTCTTCAGGCATTTTTCCACTTTCATGAAGGATCGAGACGATTTCCACGATTTCAGCAACATGTTGAAACGCCTCACTGCAAATGACCAAGTCACCGTCACTGGCAAACGTGCTCAAAGCGGGCGCAATTGATTTACGCAATTTCAGAACCTCTGGCTGACACCAAGCCCGCCCCCAGATCAGGGTTCTTCCGGTTGAAAAGTTCTTGCCCAACGCAACCGCGCCGCACAGGTCATCGTCGCCGCCGCCATCGGCACCAAACGTGACAACATCAACTTGCTCAATAAACTCGTGCAAAAGGTCCAGCCCGACAGACCCAAAATGTTCACAACTATTGTCCCAATACGCTTGGGCTCGCCAACCATCATCCCCTTGTGATGTACCGATTTCGACGTTGAAATACTGACTAGCCACCATCGCCAGCTTTTCCTCGCCAGCATCTTCCGCCGTCGAAACCTGGTCTCTCAAGAAATCCAAATCGACACTGCGTCCTAGATGTGGATTTACAAGCGACCAAGTGTCCTCATCTTTCCACCCGCCATTCTTGATCATATCAACCGGCAGTTCATAGATCAGCGCCAACATAGGCTTTTTGATCTTACCGTCCCGCACCCTACGTGCTGTTGTCAGTTCTGACCGGTAAACTCCGACGGGCGGTTTCTTTGACTGTGTCGTGATTTGAAGCAAGAAGTGCTTGTTTCCAGGATGGGATTGTGATCCACGAATTTCCGTGAAAACCGCTTCCGCGCTCGGCTTACTGGCGAACACGTGCGTTTCATCGATTAAGACAGTGGCATTTTTGATGCCCGTCACAACTTCTGTGTCCGCTGCGACAATCGATATTTCTGACGGAATATCCTTGTTGAGCAGTCGAACTATCCGCTGAGAGGCGCTTGGTTCGGAAAACAATGCAGTTATCGTTGCCGTCCGACGAATTATACCGCAAGCGGTATTGAACGCGTTGTTGGCGAGCTTGATCGTCGGAGCGACCATTACAAATTGGGCCTCGGGACTTAGGTTCAAAATGCAAGCCGTCACAATGATCGCGGCCGAGATTGCTGTTTTGCCGTTCTTCTTAGGTATCATCACGAAGAATTCGCGCAGATACCGCTTTTTCACGTCAGGGTCATAGCTACCAAAAATGACGCTAACGAGATCGAACACCCACTCGTCGCACGTTTCGCCAAACGTCGGGAAACCCGGCAAGTCAGGGTTTCTCAGGCTCTTGAAAATCTCCAATGCCTTTTTCGAGTAAGCATCATGCAATGGAAGCTTGGGAAATAGAGATTTCCCCACCCGTATGCGGTCAGCCCAATCCGGTACAGCAGTATCCCACTCGTCAAATTGGCCAGGAGCAAGCATAGACATGCTAGTGCACCGTAGGGTCTAGCAAGGGGTTGTCCTTGAGCGCGTTGTTGGCTGCCTCAACAGCCTGTTCCTTCTTTCCGCGCGGCGCACTCGTTGAGGGCTTCGCTTGTTTATCTGCATCGCCATCACCCCGCGCTTCTTCCGCAAGCACCTTGACCATTTCGTCCTGCAAAAACGCGTCCATGGCCTTAATCGCTGATACGTTCCCGCCTTCTGCCGCCCTGTCCAAACGAACAAGGTTCTTTGCGCGCAGGTCCGAGATTGCTTTTTTTCGAGCCGCTTTGATCGTCTTGTGACCGGACTTAAAATAATGCTTCGTCAAAGTTGGGATTGTGATGTTGAGCGCCTCAGCAATTTCAGCTTGCTTCACACCGGCAGCCAATAACCTCTTGACTTTATTTATACTTTCAGAAGTCGGAACATGACCATTGGCACCAGGTTTACCGTGATTGTCCGGTATTGGGTCGCCAAGAAGGTCAAACTTCGGTTTCACAGAAAAAAAATCTCCGAATGAGAGGGGGGCGGGTCTAGCGGAGCGAGCCTTCTGGGCTTTGGACCCACCCCCCCCTTTTAGTTGATCTGACTAGAATTGCGCGGCGCGCTCTAAGCGCTGCTTGGCGCTGTCATGGTACGTCTTAGACACCGCATGAAGGTTCAGCGGGTTCCAGAACAGTTCTGGATCGCCCCGATGCGGCTTGATGTGGTCAGCAACCGGACTGTTGCTCGCAGGATGCCTGCCAATAAGGAACACGCCCGTCTCTTGGCACACCGGCCACAGCAACGGCTCATCTTTAAACAAAACATGACTTGGCATCACGTCCAGGCCACTATGGATGTATACTGCATCGCGACGCAGTATCATCAATCGCAACCTTTGCCACCGCGCAGTTTTGTACCACGCTCGCCAAGGCTGCGACTGATCTCGCTGTTGATCACGAGCCTGTCCAGATTGTGATGAACCACCAAGACGGGAGGGCAATGAGCCAAGCCGCGATGGGAGTGATTTCAATTTCGACAAGCAAACCCCAAAATAGAAAAGCGCCCGTCTGTTTCCAGCGGGCGCAATTCGGTTCGGAGGCAAAATGTCAACAGAAGCTCAATTCTGTCAACACCTTTTTTTCCATGGTGCGCGATTGGGCATTGTGTCTGATAGAATGAAACGCTCCATTTGGTGGCCGCGCATAGCTGCACGAACAGACATTAACGCGCTGATCCAATTGAGATATTTACGCCGCGCCGCCGCGATGTTGGACACATCTGGATAGAACTTGATCGGCGTCATCAATACTTGGCGATGGTATGTCCGCCCACCCTTTGTATAAACAAAATCCTCCAGCCGCTTGGTTTTACCCATCTGCCCATGATGGTTTCGCTTGCCCCAAGCTTCCGGTTGACACGTCAGTGGTCCGAGATCCCAGTCAGGTGCACGACATTGGCGCGCCAACTCAGCTACCGAAACGGCCTCCCACCAGTTGAGCGCGTTGCGCACAACCGTTGCAACCAATTCGGCGTCATTGTGGGGGAGCGACCTGCCAAAAGACGTATCAACCTTGACGCCCTCACCCGGCTCCAAACCCAACTCCAACATCTGACCGATGCGCCACTCAGATCCGACACCTGGCATACTGCCGCCTTGCGCCTCACCGATCTCATCAAAGTCCAACGTTGCGCATTCAGTTGCAAACGCCCATTCAAGCAAGTCTTTTATGGAAATAATCTCGCGCCCAGATGATGTTGTTCGCCGCTTTGGCTCTATCTCAACTTTCGATTTGGCGCGCAGTTTTCCTTTGTGCATCATGCCGCCGCTCCCGCGTTTGCCCGCTTGTCCTCACCCTGCGCGATCAACTTTTCGGCGCGGACTTCCACGCTGCGATACCAATCGAGAAAGCGGCGCTCATCTTCGTCAATCGACACATCTCTCGCTTGACGATCCTCGGCCAATTCAATCCGCCGCGCATAATCTTCTGCCCTGCGCCGGATGGCCGCCCATTCACGATCTGACCCCGGCGGGCGCAGCTTTTGTTGCATGAAGCAAAACTCGGCCACCAACCGCCCCTCTTTCCGCGCGACAGGTCCAGCGTTAGAACCAAACCAACTTGAAAGCACAGGTTGCTCTTCGAAGGGCACCGGCTCAATCGCATGCGCCACACTCAAAAGGGCCACGCGCTCTGGCCAAAATGTACGCCCTGAACCCTGTCCATTTCGGCGCGCGAACTCGAAAACACCCCGCAAGGTTTCGTCGCTTGCATAAGCCAAATCATCACAAAATCGGTTCAAGGTCGCAGCCTGCACATCCGGTTGCGTGCCATGCTTGAAACGCATGCCCATCTCGGCCAAAGGCTCAATCAGCAACCGACGCACACGGGCGCGATTGGTTTCGGGTTGCTCGACAGTCATGGATTACCTCCAATTTTCTCTGCAATGCCGGATGCGTCCACCTCATGTGGCGTCAGGAGGTTAGTCGCGATGATGTGGCCAATGACCCAATCCCGCAGCCCGTCAAACGCGCCGTCCCTTCCATCACGCCAAGCGGTCACGGCACGCTCAGCCTCTTGTTGAACCATCGGGTTTTCGGACGCTTTGAAGGTGAAGGATTTTGGGGCCTTCTCGCCCCTATGGTTCTTATATGGTTTATCTATATTATAGGGGTGGCTCATTTTTGACCCCTTTTCGGGATCATTTTTGACCCCTTTTAGCGGATCATAAAAGGGTTCACCCGTGACCCCTTTTACAGGGTCATTTTTGACCTCTTTTAGGTGAACGATACGAGCGCGCGTCAGGAACAAATAACCGCTGTGATTGCCCCTACCAATGCCAGGGCAGGACGCAATCCAACCGCCCTCCTTGAGGTCACGCAAAGCGCGTTTAATTGTTGGCTTGGAGACGCCCAGGACTTCTAACAAGTCGGCCACCCTAGGGTCGCATCGCGCAGTTTTTGCATTCGCAAAATCCAGCGCCAAAGAATGTGCCAAAAGCCGAGCCGTCGCACTCAACGTTTCATCGCGCCGAACGCTCTCCATCCAACCCCAACGCTGGTATTTCCACTCGGACGCATCAAGGGCGCGCATCCCATCGGGCACTTCGATCAATCGCGCCGCCTCACGTTCTGCGGGTTTTGGTTGGGCACTCAAGATCCACCCCCGCGCGCGTTCCGGTCAGCAAGCCAGGCTGACTGAACCCGCCACACAAAACGCCGTGCCGCGCGGGTGCGGCTATCAACCGCGACGTCGCCCGTGAGCTTCGGAGCAGTCCGGTGCAACAAAAGTGGCAGCGCAACAGAATTGCCGATCTTGCGGAACTCTGCCGCGTCCGCCTTGCGACACGCATCGCTGCAATACACCTGCCACTCGCGCTTCGGCGCGAATGAGGCTGAACACTCAGGACGCAGACAAACGCCCGGCCTCCAGTAAGGAGCGGCTGCCAACTCTTGCTCAGCATAGGTGCGGAAATCCTCCACCGCAAAATGCGTCGCCGACGCATTTGCATCTATGCCGTCCCGAGGGGTCATATAGCGAAACCCGGCTGAAGGGCCTCAGAGGGGCTAAAATCGACCTTCCCGCCATTTTCGGCCACGGCATGCGCGACCCGCGCACAAGCCACATCAAACCACTTTGGGTCGCGTTCAACCCCAATGGCCTCGCGCCCCGTCTGAACCGCTGCGACAAGCGTTGATCCAGACCCCATGAATGGGTCCAAAACCAAATGCCCAGGGTCAGTTGAGTTTTCCAGCCAGTGCGCCATCAGCGCCACGGGCTTTTCGGTCGGATGCGGCGGGCACTCCGCGCTCGGCACTGCCCCAAACTCGGCCCGAAACCGCTGCGACACGTCACGCTGCGGGCACTGCACCAGAGCCTTAGACGATGGGTTTGAAATCCGACGCGCGCGCCCCTTGTAAAGGTAGAGCGCAAACTCACAATTCGGCATGTACCAGCGATTGGGTGTCGCCGTGATCTTGTCCCACACCAGAAGGCGATGAAACTTAAAGCCCGACGCCATGAACGCGTTGCGGGCCGCGCCCTCTTCGCGATCTGATGTCATGATCACGGCGTCGGCATTTTCGGCCAGCGCGGCATAGATCAAAGGGGCCATCTCTGACCACTCAACCATATTAAACAGGTCGCCAGAGTTGTCATAGTTGGCCTTACTGAAACAGCCCGACATTTCGCCGGTCGTGTTACCACCCCCAGTCAACCGATAGGGCGGGTCAGACAGACACATTTTTGCGCGCGCACCTAACAGCGGCAGAACCTCGCGCATATCGCCTTGGATCAGGCGACATGGCCCAATGGCGACATCGCGGCGTATTGCACCGCTCGCTGCCATCACGATACCCGACCCTGAACTCGACCTTTATCCCGACCGCGACACGACTTGAACGCACCCTTGAGTACGTGACGCGGCACGTATTCTGGAGCCTTCGAAACCGCCGCGAAAACCCGTTGAAGCATCGCAAGGTAAGCCTGATCAAAGTCTGGATCACGCCGAAACTCCGACACGCGCCGAATGGCGCTTATAACCGTGCTGTGATCCCGCCCCCCGAACGCAACACCGATCTGAGTATAAGAATACTCTGAACACTCGCGCACAAGAGACATCGCAACTTGACGCGCAAGAGTGACCGGCTGAACGCGCGTCGTCCCGACCACGTCTTGCGGGGTACAGCCGTAACCATCGCAGACCTCGCGAATGCACGTTTTGATAACGGGAGCCCTCATGACGGCCAATCGGAAGAAATAGCCGGGCGCAAAGATGCGGTTGAGCCAGGTGGGCGGGGGTGACAAAGGCCGTTGTGGACTCTAGCATTGCGCGAGTTCAAAACGGGAGCTTTCCCACGATGAGAATTTTGGGGTTTTGGCCAATTTTGCTGGCGACTGCCGCGCAGGGCGATAGCTTTGACAAAACAATTGATCTTGCCGCACAAATCAATTGCGCCCAAGCGCTTAAGGTCTTGGACTTTGAACCCACGGTGACAGCCACTCAGCATGCCATTGTAACCGGAATGATTATCGGAGCAGCCACTTCTGGCGCGCCTCACTCCGAACCTCGGAAACAACGAATTCGTGTAGTTTACAGCCTTACGAGGCTGCACTGCACCATAGCCAAAAACAAACCACTTATGGACGTTCTGCAAAAAATGCACGGTCCTATCAGTAACTAGCAGATACAACGTGCACCCCCCGTGCCGCTGCTGCTGCCCAAGGGAAACCCGCTCAGGGTATCGAGGGGAATGGGTCATGCTGCGCTCTCCTGGCGCGCTAAAGCCGCAGCATAGTCAGCGTCCGACAGGCTGGAAAAGCTTTCTCTTGGAAGACCCCGCTGCACGATCTCATAGGCAAGATTAGCCTTGATCAGTAAAACTGTCTCAGGAAAGCAGCGACCCCCATTTTTCATACGGGTAACAAACATTCCGTTCTGCGCCAGCAAGATGCCGACTCGGTAGTCGCCAAGCCCCGTTAACTCCTGAAAAGTCAGTATGTCTTGGTTTTGCTCACTCATGCGCTCAGCATTGCACTCTATAGAGTGCTTTTCAAGTGAGAAAATCCCGACTTCCATTCGCACTCACTTGAGTGCATACTTACCTCAGAATGACACAGCTTGACGACGCTATATTGGTACGATTGCGGGAGGCACTAGATGCTGACCCCCGTGCAGACCGTCGCATCTGCGAAGATGCCAATATCGGCCCGAACTATATTCGAGGAGTGTTCAAGGAGGGCAAGGAGCCCTCACTTGATTACCTCATGAAAATTTTGGGCGAACTTGGCCCAGAAGCGACGATGTTTGTTCTAACAGGGATGCGCATTGGCAATGATGATCTCGAATTCATCAGGATGATCCAGAGCCTTCCGACCGAGACAAAGTCGTTGGCGCGTCAACTTCTTTCGAAGTTGCAAGACGGCGAATAATTTCCAGCGCTTCGGCGCGCTGTTTTTTGTTTAGCCTTGACCAAATCACAATCAACTCGAAATCAACTTCGCAGAGCATTTTTCTGCATCATCCCCGCTTAACAAATCTCTAGTCATACTTGCATGTGACGCCAACATGTGTCAAATTCAAATGGAATTTTTTAACAGGTGTTAAATGTCTACAACCCATACTGGCGAAAAGATTGAGCAGTTTCGGCTTGCCGCCAACCTTTCACTGAAGGCTCTGACCGATGGAGCGGGCGTAGAATACGCTACCCTCTATCAGCAGATCCGACGCGGAACAGAGATCCCCTTCTCTACTGTTGATGCAATAGCATCGTACCTAAATTTACCGCTGGAACTGTTCAGTACATTTCCGGCAAATCAGGACGCGTCGCTTGCTGTCGCCCGCCAGGTTGCGTCATCGGCGCAGGCCATGGTCGCGAACAATGACCCAAGAGTAACGGGTCCAGATATCGCCAGCTTTTGGCGACGACTGATTGAGGTGGATTATCGGCTGGACGAGCTTGGTGACATGAGCGCGCATATCGACATTTACGACCCGCTGGAAGCCACCAGTCTAGTTGCGGCTCCTGAGTCTTTCGGGCGGCTGAGTTTGGCCCGAACGGTTCTAAAAATTTGCACTCCAGAGGACTATCATCGCAGAGTGGCGAAGTTTAGCGACGACATCCGGCAACGCGCCATGATCCGTCATGCGCGCGCAAACACCGAACAGTTTCATTTTGCGTCCGAGACCATTTCAGAGGTGATTGACGGCGTAGAAGTTGCGGGCTGTTACTTGACTGCGACGGCGCGGGGGACCGACAGAGCGGGTCGTCCAAAAACCGGCTTGTTAACCCAATACGTGACCTCATTCACTGCGAAACAAGAGATCCAGTTGCCGCCGACTTGAGGCCAAAAGTGCATGGCTATTCTCGCGACCCTCAGGAACCGGATCGCGCCATTGGATCGCATCACGTATTGACATGCTAAACCCGTAGAGCCGGTTCAAAGGAATGTGCTCTTTCGTCACAAATCCGTACATATAGTTGAATTCCCACTCACAGTAACACAGCAACTGCATGAGGCGCGCATAACGAGTTAAAACTTTGATATTACCTTGGAATTCATCAATGACCTTCAGCTCTCCCACATATGCCAACCGACCTGAAATCAAGCCCAGCATCGGGTCGACCTCCACGATTGGATCAATGCTGCGGTCATACTGACCCTTGGATGTACGTCTCAAGTAACTTTCAAAACTTTCACCGGTTAAGTCCACGTATTTTGCGCCCATACCGGCAATAGTCTGGTTGCCCTTCACCAGAAAGAGCCAAAAGGCCTCCCTTTTAACAAAGTCGTTTCGGGGAATACGCAGCATAGGGTGTGCGAAGTTCTTGCCCATCCGGGCCTCGCGCTCCTGCACCTCATCAAAGTCAGTCACAACTTCGGGCGCTACACCGGCAGCCTCCAACGCTGCAACAATCGGCGCACCGTGGACAATCAAATCAAGCCCGCTCATCCCTCAACCCCTTCAAGGCCCCAACACCTCGCTTCTGCGAAGCTGTAGCGCACCCAATTGCGCGTTTCTTGTTATTGGCACTTTATAGCGTGCATTTCGTCTTGACACTGCACTCTGTGGAGTGCATTTTGACCTCTAACTGCAGTCAGGAGGTTTGCCGTGTTACCCAATACACACATTGAGCCACTCATAAGCAACGATACACTGCGTGAACTTTCAAAAGGCGAGCCTGGTTGGTCGACCGGCGACATTTCGCCTGAAATGTCATCGCTTCTTCGAATGACTGTTCCCGATATTGCAGCGGAGCTTCTAACGCTCCGCGCTCTTCATGCGGCCACCACTCACCCGCAAGCCCAGCCCTCCCCCGGTGCTGGCCCCCGTGCGGCCAAGGCATTTGCTTCACTCCCCCAAAGTTGGCAGAGCCGTGGCCGCCCCGTTATTGAACTTGTTTGCGGGTTGTATCCGGCCGGGGGGGAAGGCGACGCCGCCCCCGCCCCAAAAATAGCGATCACTGCTCTGACGCGAGGGCAGCGGGGGCAAGTAAATGCCGACACCATAAGGGTGGACAGCGACACGCGCCTGTCCAGTCTTCGCCTTGAAGCCTATGCGGCGGTTGAGGCCAAACACGGCACACCCCCCGAGAACATGGACAGCCTGCGCATTCACTTTGACGCACCAGAAGATGCGCCACTGGCCGACCTTCGCGGCTCCCTGGCGATTTCCGAGGTGACGACAACTCGGGACCTTGAGGTCGCGCGACGGCGCTACGCGCTGGAAAACCTCTAATGGCGCAGCGCTTCCGTGATCTAACACCAGCCCATCAGGCTGGACTGCTTTGCAAGCAGGCGGATTTTCAGCGTTTCGCAGCCAGCCGCCTTCATCTACCTCAGGCCTCCTGTCAGGAAAGCGTAGCGGCGGAATACTTG
This sequence comes from uncultured Rhodobacterales bacterium, assembly GCA_963922515.1. Lineage (GTDB taxonomy): Bacteria > Pseudomonadota > Alphaproteobacteria > Rhodobacterales > Rhodobacteraceae > JACOMT01. Next base: position 30,521 of record CAWUIW010000004.1, read on the forward strand.
CGCCACCAATGCCGCATCACCAGCCGACGCGACCTCAATACGAGCGCAGAAGCGCGCGAACGCTTCGAACGTTTACGCACAGATTTTGACGCCTGGCGTGGCAGAATAGGCCGTCCATGACGCTTGCCAATCTTCAAGCGCTCTGGGATCAACGCGACGACATCGACCATAACGAAGGGCTTTTGGCCTACCTTCGATATCGCCGCGTGATGGTAGATTTTGCGCCGCACTACAATTTTCCGCTTGGGCAAGTCACAAGTGCATTTGTGGCGCTCTCACCAAACAGCGATTACCACGGGAACCTGCGTTCACTGGCAAGCGTTCTGGACGGTGTCCGCGCAGGCGCACCCATCGATACGATCACCGTCACCACCTACAATGCCTGCCGGGATCGCGCCGCGAGCTACGTCAACGGCACAGCGTGTTTCCTGAAAACCGTCAAGGGACCGAAGATCCGCGCCTTCCGCGACAACATCTTGCGCCCCAGAACAAGCCGCGAAGTGACTGTGGATGGTCATATGGTGGCCGCTTGGCACGGCGGCGCAATGACGATGAAAGAGGCGTCACGCCTGCTCAAGTCCAAATCTGACTATCGGACTGTTGCAGACGGCATCCGCGAACTTGCGCGCGCGAACAACGTGGCCCCTTATCAAGCGCAGGCCATTCTTTGGCTGACCCGCAAGCGCGTCTTTGGCGTCAAGTACAGCGCGCAGATGGACCTTTTCCACGACCGAGACGACGCCTGGAAATCATCGTGCAACCCGGTCGATTACCCGCCTTACGAAAGGAAAATGGATGTCACTGTTTAAGGTTGTTGAAGGCGATTGCGCCATTGTCATGAGCGGCGGTATCTACAAACAAGTGCCGATCTATACCCGCAACGGCTATCTCTTCGCGGGCGTGTCGGGTGGCTTTGTGCGCCTCAAGGCCGATGGCTCAACGTCAAAGCCCAAAATGCTGTTGGAACATCTCGAAACCGAGTTGCACCTTTGCAAGGACAAGACGGGCCGCTTGGGCACCCCCGAAATCCCCGACGCCAAGCCGCTAGAGGCGCGCGATATTCTCTTGATCGAAGGCTAAGCCATGCGCTTTACCGTTGAGCCCAAACCCTTCTTGGAAGCCATCACGACCGCGTCGCTGCCGGTCAAACCGCGCAATCCGATCCCGATCTTGGCATGCCTTCGGATCGAAGCCCGCGACAACACCGTCATCATCAGCGGCACCGATATGGACACTGAGGTCAAAGTGCGGTGCGAGGCAGCGGTGTCCGAGGTGGGCGGGTCCTGTGTGAACGCACGCACCCTCAAAGAGCTTGTGTCGCACATGACGCAGACAATTGATGTCGCGGCTGGGCTGAGCCTGGATAGCGGCGTTCACAGCCACCGCATAACCGATCTGCCGATTGAGGACTTTCCGACCAAAGAAAAGCCCGACCCGGGCGTAGAGATTGAAGGCGGCGTGCAAGCCTTTCTGCGCTGCGCGCCCTTTGCTGGCGACGAAGAGGTCAGGTATTACCTCAAGGGGGTTTGCTTTGACGCAGAGCGCGCGTTTGCGACCAATGGGCATGTCGCACGCCACACGGCCTGCACAGGCGGCGCACGCCAGATTGTTCCGGCGGAATATGCCCCTATCTTTCAGAAGATTGGGGGGCGCCTATTTTTGTCGGACGCAACATGGCGTTTGGAAAACGAGCATGTCCACGTCTTGGGCAAACTGATTGACGCCGTCTACCCCGACCTAACACCGCTCTTTTCAGGGGGTGACGCGCGGCTGACCATTGATGCCGATGGCCTCCTGGCGGCAGTTAAAGCGGCCTCTGCGGGCAGCGCCAAGAGCATTCGCTTGGTCCCTCATGACGACATGTATGCGGTGCAAGGCGACAGGTTTGAAGGGCCGCATATGGAAACGTCTGTGGACGTCCAGGCCCATGGCGATTTGTTCCAATGCCTTCTGTCGAGAGAGTACCTAACGACAGCGCTGACCGCGTTTGCCGGTGAAGTTCTCAACGTCGCGGGTGACAGCGAGCGCGTGAGCTTCCGGGGCGCAGATGGCCAATGTGAAGTCATGGCGCAGCGGGATGCTGCCGCCGCGAAAGCAGAGGCGGCATAGTGTTGGACCAAACCCACCTCAAGACCTCCGATCACGACAAACGCGAGACAGATCGCGTAGCGCGTGTGGCCGCTGATGAGTTGCGCCAATTCATTGAGCGTTATGAACACCTCCAGGTGGAAAAACAGGAGCTTACGGACTGCCAAAAAGAGGTCATGGCCGAAGCAAAAGCGCGCGGATACGACACCAAAGTAATGCGCAAAATCATCGCCCTGCGCAAACGGGACGCAGAAGAGGTGGCCGAAGAAGAGTCCGTTTTGGAACTCTACAAAGAAGCGCTGGGGATGAGCTGATGCAGGACGAAACTCCAGAGGATTTTGAGAGCGCGACCCTCTCGGACATTGCCCTCATGATTGGCACCGCCCTGGATGAACTGGCAACAGCCAACGCGCACCTCGCTGAAATCCAAGGTCGCTTTGAAGCCATCGCAGGCCCGCAAACTGAGGTCCGCCCTATGACGCCTGATGAACTGATAGCCCGCGCCGCAGCCTATGACGCACTTCCCATTGAAGTGAGCTTTGACGGCCGATTTGAGACGCGAGAAGCGGCTGCTATGGCGCTGGAGGCGCTTGCACGCCGCGTGCGGGATGGTGAGGTTATTGACCGGCAACCTGGATCATCCAACCCGCTGCAATTCGTGACGGACGATAGCGATGAAGAGGTGTGGATTGATGTTGACTGACGCGCCCCGCCGGTTTCCGCGCCCGAACGGGCAGGTCACCCGCGCCGAGATTGAGGACTGCATGGATGTTGTGGCGCGCAGCATTACCGAATTTGGCCACACGCATCATACCTGCATTTACGAACGGCTCGAGTCAGAGCTTGCCCGACTTGACCGGCAAGAAGCGACGGTCGCGCGCGCGCAGGCGCGTCTTTCAGCACGTCAAAGTGCGATCCCCAACAGCACATCCCGCGCAACGCCCAGCCACACACCCTCCCCATAGACGGTTCCATCTTGCTCATGCCCCATAAGCTCTTCGGCAACTGAGTCAGGGCAGGACGTATTGCGCAGACGATCACGGAAGGCATGACGCAGACTTTTCAACGTATGCTCCGGCGTCTCTTTGAGATCATTGTTCCTGAGGTATTTGTTCACAAGGTTGGACAGGCTATCGCCATTGTCGTATCGCACAAAGCCATTCGGATGGCGCTCGAACGCCTCAAGAGACACCCCAACAATCGGTATATCACGCTCGCGATAAACGTTCTTTAGCTCGCGCCCATGAGGTCGGATTGCAATGTGTGGGATGCTGTGGTCCAGGTGGATTGTGGACGCATTGAGATTGACCAGTTCAGACGGGCTGATGCCTGTATTAATGATGGCCCGGAGCGCGTCAGCGGCGTCCACGTTCAGAGCGTCGAGCGCACCAGGGGCCAGCAACCGGCCTGATATGAAACCCGTCGAGTATGAGACCTGCGTGGGCCGCCGCTTTTGCTTTGGCTCACGCCACCCCATTTCCTTAAAGGCCTCAGACCGCACTGCGTAGCGATCCCATAGCACCTCACGATGCATCTTGCCCAAAGCCATAATGCGGCGATTGGCGCTGTTATAGACCAACTCACCCTCAACCAATCGATCCGAAAGGGCGCGCCGGTACTTAGACGCCGCTTCGCGCGACACGTCCCGGATATCCATGTCGCCGCATTCGTCTATGAATTCATCAATCACCCGTTGCCGATCGGCTCGCCACTTCCTTTTTTGCTTGAGGTCCTTGCGGACCAAATCAGCCTCAACCACGTCCTCAAATCGCTCGAGAAGATCCGACATATGGATTTCCGCGAGGTCTTCCCCGCCCAACAGCGCAGCATGCACAACCGGGGCGTCGCGCTTTGCGGCCTGCACACGGTCGGCAAGGGCATCAATCGACAAACGCGCCACGTCTTGAGAAGGGAGATAGTCAAAGCCAGAGGCTCGGCACAGATCAACAACGGCCTTTTGATAGCGCTCAGCGTCATCGATCCGGCCTGCTTGCAAGGCTTCCCACCGCGCGAGCAGAAGCTCGCGCGCCCGCGCTTCCTTCTTTGCAGCCAGCGCCTCTGAATCCGTCTTGAGAGATTGACGCACAAATTCACGTGGCTCTACGTCTCGGAACTGCTTGGGCACGCGCATCTCAAAAAGGAAAGTGCCCTTTTTTCCACGTCGCCGAATCCCCATAAATGACCGCCCCACCGTGCACTTGTGATGCACAATGTGATACAAAATGTGATGCACTTTTGTAAAGGGCGCGATCTGTAGCAGACAAAAATCTGCTTTAATTTCAGGGCGTTAGGTGCTTTTTTGGGAAGGTTTAGTGGCGCGGTTGACGGGGCTCGAACCCGCGACCCCCGGCGTGACAGGCCGGTAC
>CAWUIW010000005.1:0-34158 GCA_963922515.1 uncultured Rhodobacterales bacterium
CGGTTTCGCGGTCCGGGTAGTGGACAGCGATCCGACCGAGAAACCGGTCCCGCTGCGCTTCGGGCAGCGGATACGTGCCTTCCTGTTCGATGGGGTTTTGGGTCGCACGCACATGGAACGGTTGGCCCAGGCTGCGATCTTCTCCCGCAACGGTTACAGTTTTTTCCTGCATCGCTTGCAGCAGCGCTGATTGCGTGCGTGGGCTGGCCCGGTTGATTTCGTCGGCCATCAACAATTCGCAAAAAATTGGACCCGGGACAAACCGGAAGTGCCGCATACCGTCTTCGGCCGTGTCCAGAACCTCTGAGCCAAGAATGTCAGCCGGCATCAGATCCGGTGTGAATTGTATCCGGTTTCCGTTCAGCCCCATCACCGTCGACAGTGTTTCGACCAGTCGCGTTTTACCGAGACCGGGCAAGCCAATCAGCAGCGCGTGGCCGCCGCACAACAGCGCAGTCAGCGTCAGATCGACAACGCGTTCCTGTCCGATGAATCGGCGGGTGATAGAGCTTTTGGCCTCGACAAGTTTGGCTTCAAGCGCCTCGATGTCGGCAATGAGCGTCGCGTCATCAGACATGACTTTCCTTTCCTGGCGCGTATATCATCCTGAAGAATAGTATCGCGCACTTTGGAAATGGCAAAAGCAATGAGCGGACAAAAAGCTGTTACCCCAACCGCAGAGGGGCTAGCTGCCTCGGTAAGGGCAACAAAAGGGCGCGGATTACCCCCTGTGCATTTATGGAATCCCCCATTTTGTGGTGACCTCGATATCCGGATCGCGCGGGATGGCACGTGGTTCTACCTGGGCACTCCGATTGGACGGCCGGAATTGGTAAAACTGTTTTCGTCAATTTTGAAAATCGAAGATGGAAAGTACTTTCTGGTGACGCCGGTGGAAAAAGTCGGGATAAAGGTCGACGATGCGCCCTTTGTTGCTGTTGATTTCGAAGTCTCCGGCGAGAAAGACGCACAGTCATTGACCTTTCACACGCATGTTGGAGACGAAGCAGTGGCCGGTTCCGATCACCCGTTGCGTGTTGTCCGTGACGCGAGCACTGGAGAGCCATCACCCTACGTGATGATCCGCGCGGGCTTGGAGGCGCTGATCGATCGCAAAAGCTTCTACCGCTTGGTTGAACTGGGTGTGCATCAAGATGGGTGGTTCGGTGTGTGGTCGGCCGGCCAATTTTTTCCGATCATTCCGTCAAAGGAATTGGAAGAGGCCTGATACTCCTGACACACAGCTGGCAGGAGGGGTGTGCAAAATAGGCATCACTGCTTTCATGCCGCAAAGGATTGACCAAATGCCTGCACCAACCGAACACGCCCTTGTCTGGGGCGAAATCCCTGTCACCGATCTGGATGCGTCGATCGCCTTTTATAACAAGGTCTTCGGCTATGATCTGAAGATTGACAACTCTGGACCGAACCCCATGGCGATGTTGCCATTTCAAGGGGATTCCATCGCCGGTCATTTGTATCCCGGCAAACCCGCGAAGGACGGAACCGGACCCACCCTGCACCTTGCGGTTCCTGACAAAGTGGAAATCGCCGCCGAGCGCTGTCAGGAGGCGGGTGGCCAAGTTCTGAGCCCGGCGATCGAGATACCTCCCGGTCGATTCATCTATGTCGCCGACCCGGACGGCAACTCGCTTGGCCTGTTTGAAGCGAACAGCTGACCGATGCGCCGTGCCGACCGCCTCTTTCAGATCGTCCAATACCTGCGGGGCGGTCGGCTTGTTACCGCAGCGTCGCTGTCAGACCGGCTTGAGGTTTCTGAACGCACCATTTACCGGGATATGGCCGACCTGATCGGCTCTGGCGTGCCCATCGAAGGCGAAGCTGGTGTCGGTTACGTCATGCGGCAGGGCTACGATCTGCCGCCGCTGATGTTTTCACATGATGAGCTTGTGGCTCTTATTGCCGGCGCCCGCATGGTGCGCGAGTGGGGTGGTGCGGCCATGGCGCTTGCAGCGGAAGAAGCGTTGATCAAGATCGATGCGGTTATCCCGCAGGACGCGCGCGAAAAAGCATCGCGCGTCGAGGTGCATGCGCGCGATGCCGGAACCATGACAGACGCCTTGCGACGCATGATCGATGATTTCGAGCGCGCATCGGAAAACCGGGTGCGTTTGCGATTTACATACGCGGATGCAGATCGCGCTGTGACAGAGCGCGCTGTGCGCCCGTTGGGGCTGTGGTTCTGGGGCAAGGTGTGGACCCTGGTCGCCTGGTGCGAGCTGCGCGACGATTTTCGCATGTTCCGTTTGGATCGTATTAGCGAGGTCACCGAAAACGGTACGTTTCGCGCGGAGCCGGATAAGAGCCTAAAGGCGTTTTACGCACGTCAGGCGCAGCATGACTGCCTTAGCTAACGGCGTTGCGCTGCAATAACGCCGATGGCCACGATTGCCGCACCTGCCGCTTTCACCCAATCCCACTGGGACCCCGTAGCCAGCATCAAGACCATGACATAAAATGGAGCCAGGTTGATGTGCATCGACGCAAGCGCGACACCGAGGCGCCCGACCGAGGCCAGCCACATGGCCTGGCTCAGCGCCATCCCCGCAAAGGCATAAACGATCAGATACATCAGCTCGGGACCTTGCGGCATGGGCGGAATGTAGTCGTCGCGTCCAAACGCTACCAGTGTCAGCAATATTGCCATAGTGGCCACGGCCCCGCCGGACATCGTTATGGCCGCCCGTCCGATCGGACTTTCGTTTGGAAAGTACCGAACCGCAGCCACGCTGCCCCACGAAAAGACAAAGCATGAAATGATCGCCAGCACCGCGCCCAGCCCCAATTCGGATGGTGCACCGGACGTCGTTGCAACGATGCCGCCTAGAACCGAGGTCAGAAGTCCAAGGGCAAACCCGGTCGTGAGTTTGCGTTGACCTTGCCACATTTCGATCAGCGTGGATGCGATCGGTGTCGCCGAGGCAATCAGCGCCACGGTCACAGGATCGGTGTAGTATTGGGCGAGCAGCAGGAAATAGGCCCCAACACCAAAGGTTACGGCGCCGATGCCAAGCCCCAGACCCCACCGCGGCGATCTGACGGCCCGCCACCCATCCATGAGGATCCAAAGGGGGATCAAAAAGGCGACAGCCAGCGCAAAGCGAACCGTGATTAATGCCAATGGCGGCCACGAGACCAGCAGGATTTCCGCCGCTGGAAACCCCGCGGCCCATAGCACCATTGAACCAACACCAAGCGCGTTGCCGGACGCACGGTCCGACACGCTGCGCGTTGTGCGCTGCGTCTGGATAGACATTCCACCCACCCTGAAATTGTATTGAGAGCTGTGCAAATTTCACAACCAAAGCGACGAATAGAATCACTTGTGGAAATGTCTTGCCGAAAATCGACAACGCGTCGTTTTTGGGCCGCAGCGGCCCGCTGAAACGCTTGGCACGGTCAAGGAGTGGCGGAATGTGCCCCGGATTTCATCATCCATATGCAGCGCATGATGCCGGAAAAGGTACATGCGCATGCAGCAGGACCCGGGTTTTTGTCAGTGCGCTTCGGCCCAGTTAGATCCACGCCCAGCATGGACGGTCAGTGGCACATCCAGCTTTACTGCCGGGTCTGCCGCGCCTTCCATCACGCGGCGCGCGGTGTCGATGGTTTCGTCGACGGCGCTTTCATCAACTTCGAACAGAAGCTCATCGTGTACTTGCAACAGCATTTTGGCGGGCAGGTTCTGTATTGCGCCCGGCATGCGGATCATCGCCCGGCGGATCACGTCGGCGGCAGTGCCTTGGATCGGAGCATTGATTGCGGCACGGTATGCAAAACTGGCGCGCGGTCCTTTCGCATTGATTTCTGGTGTGTGGATTTTGCGACCGAACAGCGTTTCGACATAGCCATGCTCTTTGGCAAAAGCCTTGGTGTCGTCCATGTAAGTACGGATGCCCGGGAACCGTTCAAAATACCGGTCGATAAAGCCCTGCGCCTCGCCACGGGGAATACGCAAATTGCGGGCCAAGCCAAAACCACTGATGCCGTAAATGACGCCAAAATTGATTGCTTTGGCGCGGCGGCGGATTTCCGGTGTCATCTCGTCCAGTGGCACATCAAACATTTCCGAAGCGGTCAACGCATGGATATCAACGCCATCGGCAAAAGCTTGTTTCAGCTGAGGGATATCAGCGATATGCGCAAGGATCCGCAGTTCGATCTGACTGTAATCGAGCGACAGCAAGACATTGCCATTTTCGGCCACAAATGCCTCGCGAATACGCCGCCCATCCTCGGTCCGGACTGGTATGTTCTGCAGGTTGGGATCGGTCGAAGCGAGGCGCCCCGTCGAAGCGCCCGTGATGGCATAGGATGTGTGGACGCGGCCCGTATCGGCATTGATGTGGGTCTGCAAGGCGTCGGTATATGTCGACTTCAGTTTGCTGAGTTGCCGCCAATCCAACACCCGTGCGGGTAGTTCATGTTCGGTTGCCAGATCTTCAAGGACGTCTGCGCCAGTCGAATACTTGCCGGTTTTCCCGCGCTTGCCCCCGGGCAGAGACATCTTGTCAAACAGGATTTCGCCCAGCTGTGCCGGAGAGCCAACGTTGAAGCGTTCGCCCGCCAGCTCGTGTATCTCTGCCTCTAGCCCTGCCATCTTCTGGGCAAAGGCATTGGACATCCGGCTGAGCGTATCGCGGTCCACTTTGATCCCGTACATCTCCATCCGCGACAACACCGGAACCATTGGCCGTTCCAGCGTTTCATACACTGTCGTGACCCGCGACAGATGCAGTTTTGGTTTGAAGAGTTGCCACAGCCGAAAGGTGATATCCGCGTCTTCGGCGGCGTATTTGGTGGCCTCATCAATATCGGTTTTGTCAAAGGTCCGCATCGACTTGCCGGACCCGAGCAGGGATTTGATCGGGATCGGCGAATGGCTCAGGTAACGTTCGCTGAGCGTATCCATCCCGTGGCCATGCTCGCCGCTATGCATTGCGTAGGACATCAGCATCGTATCATCGATCGGGGTAACGGTGATGCCGTAACGCTCGAGGATCTTGGCGTCATACTTCATGTTCTGACCGATCTTGATAACGCTTGGATCTTCCAGCACGGGCTTCAAAGCGGTCAGAACAGCCTCGGTCGCCATTTGTCCTTCGGCCAGCTTATCCGAGCCAAAAAGGTCGTCAGATGCGCCTTTCTTGTGCGTCAGCGGAATGTAGCAGGCGTGCCCGGGGGTCACGCATAGCGAGACACCAACAAGGTCGGCCACCATTTCGTCCAGACCGGTCGTTTCGGTGTCCAAGGCGACATAACCCCGTTCCCATATCCGAGCGATCCAGACGTCCAGTGCCGCCGCATCGCGCACGGTTTCGTAGGTGGCCTTATCAAAGCTTGGGGCTTCCGGTGCGGCACGATCCGGTTCGTTGCGGGCGGCAGGTTCGGCAATGACAGGCGCGTCGACACCAAGCTGATCGGCGATCCGCTTTGTCAGCGTGCGAAACTCCATTTCTGCCAAAAAGGACATCAGGTCGTTCGGGATCGGGTCTTTCACCTCGAGATCGTCCAGCGTGAAATCAAGCGGCGTCTCACAATCAAGCTGGACCAGTTTCTTGGACAATTCGATTTGGTCGCGCATGTCCAGCAGGGTTTGCCGACGTTTTGGCTGCTTGATCTCTGCGGCGCAGTCCAACAGCTCTTCGAGGGAACCGAATTCGTTGATCAACAGGGCGGCGGTTTTCACGCCAATGCCGGGTGCCCCCGGCACGTTGTCGACGCTGTCGCCCGCCAGGGCCTGCACATCCACAACGCGTTCGGGAAACACACCGAATTTTTCAAACACACCGTCGCGGTCAATACGGCGGTTCTTCATGGCGTCCAGCATTTCAACGCCGTCTCCGACCAGCTGCATCAGGTCCTTGTCCGAACTGATGATCGTGACCCGTCCACCGGCATTGCGAGCCTGGCACGCAAGCGTTGCGATGATGTCATCGGCCTCGTACCCCTCTTTCTCTTTGCATGCGATGTTGAACGCCTCGGTCGCTTGCCGCGTCAAAGGGATTTGCGGGCGAAGGTCTTCGGGCATTTCTTCCCGGTTCGCCTTGTACTGATCATACAATTCGTTGCGGAACGTATGGCTGCCCTTATCGAAGACTACGGCCACATGGGTCGGTGCATCAGGGCCATGATTGCCCTCGATATAACGGTGCAACATGTTGCAGAAGCCGCTGACAGCACCAATTGGCAACCCGTCCGACTTGCGCGTCAGCGGTGGCAAGGCGTGGTAGGCCCGAAAGATAAAGGCCGATCCATCGATCAAATGCAGATGATGCCCTTTGCCGAAATCTGTCATGGAACCCTCCTTGCGTGCACGCGACCAAGTCTTGGCATGATGCCACCCCAGAAGAAAGTGGGCAGCGCATTGCAAAAGTTCGAGACGCGCGGATCACTCGGTTGATTTTGGCCGCCATTGCCGCGCAAAGCCGCGCTTTGGACAGACCTTTGGCCCGGCCGTTGCCTGGAAAAGTACAGCGCTAGTCCGACATCGCAAATCGTATTCGGTTGCGCGCCCGCCCGATGGATCTGTCTTGACCGACGGCATCATCCAAGATGGGTTTTCGATTCTTCGTCAGGCGCGCCACCAGTCTTTTTTGTTGGCGCCGTTCGGGCATGGGTCGCGCGGGTGCAGGCGTGTAGTTTGACCGGCTGAGCTCTGGGAAGATTGTCAGGATTTCCGCCCTTGCTGCGGGCGCAATGGCATCCAGCGCACCGGGCCCGGGGTACAGGCTTTCTGTGGGTGTGTCTTCGGCGAATACCACTTCGTGTCGTTCCAGAAGCAGGTGGAAGTAGGTGACTTCTTCAATCGACTGGTCCACGAAAATGCCGGGCATCGCCGTGAGTTTGATCGCCGGGATCAGTACATCCGGCACGCCGAACATGCGTTTTGCCACTTGTGATGAAACAAGCATTCTGTGTTGTCGCGACACCAATAGATCCTGCTTGGGCAGCGTGCCGTTCAGAGCGCCAGCCAAGATGCGTACAGGTCTCAGCTTCGGGAATGCGGTGAGCGTGGCTGCATCAATATGGCGTTGAAAAACGCGCAATATCTCGGCGGAGGGCGGTAATTCTGGCTTGCCTTGCGCACAGACGGACACATACGATCCGGCGCGTAGGTGTTCGATCTTTTGGTCACCGCCGGGAGTGCGAATTCGCGTGCCTTCCGTGAAGCACGGGATCAGTCCGTCTTCGAATGCGACGATCCCCACGATTTCATCGATGTGGTTCACTTCACTGTCGTTGGACTGTTCCTCTTCAATGAACACCCCGACTGTGCTGTCGGTCTGACTGTCAATGACAACGGTTGCCGTATCGCCGCCCCGTATCGTTTGGGTTTCGGCCAACACAACCGCATCCTCGAACGAGGTTCCGAGGCCAAACACGTCGACGTTTTCGTCGACGAAGTCATAGGTCTCGGCTGTACCGGAAACGGTATCATTGCCACCTGGCGATATCGCGATCCAGCCAACCGTTTCTTCGGCGTGAATGCGATCCTGCCCTTCTTCTTCCTGAAGGCGCACATCGAACCCGGAAGTTGTGATGTTCAGCGGATCGCTGTCGACGGTCGTGGTATCATTTTCAGACATGACCGACGTCAGGACCACCGGGTCTTCGGTGAATCCTGCGGTCAGCGCCACCGCAGAATTCGTATGATCCGCCTCGACAGTCCCGGCCTCGATGATGCGCCCATCAGGCAATGTGTGGACGCCCGCCTCGATGGCCAGCCAGTTGATGGTCTCGGTCGCCGGGTGCGGACCGTCATGATATTCCCATTCCTCGATGATGAAGCTGAAATGCGTTGTGTTTCCGTCGGCGTCGAACTGCTGATCCACAATACGCAATGTGAACTGGTTCCCACCATTGTTGGTGGCCGTCAGCGCAAACACAGGGTCAGTGAGTGGTTCCGTCAGTTCGATTTCAATCGGCGCATTCTCCGTTGGAGAATTCGTCGTGATACTGCCTGCCTCACCAATGGCCATACGCAACAACCAAAGCGATCAAGCTTTGGTTCCTCAATCATCGGCGCTGCTGGATACAAACGCGCTCTGCCTCGACACGGCCCGCGATTCAATCGCGGTGCCTTTGCTGCAGATACTAGCAGATTATTGGGGAATTGTTGAAAAAATTGAGCCTATACGCAGTTTTGCGCGCGACGTGCCTGTTGTGGCCGTGTTCAGACCTGTTCTGCGTAGTCGACGTGCACGTATTTGCAGTCGCAGTACGGGCATTCGACCCAGCCTCGTTCAGTGGGAATGCTCAACCAGACACGCGGATGTCCTAAGGGACCCTCACCACCGTCACAGGCGATACGATAGCGATCGACAATCTTGGTTTCAGGGGCTTCCATACTCATCGCTGTACTGGTCCTTGCTGCTTGCCGCTTGCGGCGGCGTGGCTTAGTGCGTTTATGGGCCAAGCAATAAACAGGGGCAATAGGTGTCGAAAAGCGATGCGGCAATCCAACTCGTCAACCTGGGAAAGACCTATGCGGCACGACGAGGTTCGCCGGAAAAGGAGGCGCTGAAAGGGATCGACCTGGAAATCCCGCGTGGCTCGGTTTTTGGTCTGCTGGGTCCGAATGGGGCGGGCAAATCCACATTGATCAACATTCTGGCGGGTCTGGTGCGAAAGTCCGCCGGGCAGGTTCGGATTTGGGGCTTTGATCAGGATGAAAACCCGCGGCAGTCGCGCGCCTCGATTGGCGTGATGCCACAGGAGTTGAACCTGGATCCTTTTTTCACGCCACGCGGTGCGCTTGAAATGCAAGCCGGGCTCTATGGTGTCCCGAAGCACTTGCGCAAGAGTGATGAAATCCTGGAACTTGTGGGCTTGTCGGACAAGGCCCACGCTTATGCGCGCACGTTGTCGGGCGGTATGCGACGGCGTTTGTTGCTGGCAAAGGCGCTGGTGCACTCGCCTCAGATCCTTGTGCTGGACGAGCCAACCGCCGGGGTCGACATTGGCCTTCGGCAAATGTTGTGGGCGAATGTACGTGATTTGAACGCGCAGGGCGTCACGATCATCCTGACGACCCATTACTTGGAAGAAGCAGAGGAAATGTGCGACGAAATTGCCATCATCAATCATGGTGAGGTCATTGCACGGGATACCACCGCGAACCTGGTGGACCGGCTTGATGCCAAGGCGATGGTCATTCTGCCAGACGGTCCTGTGGGCGTGCTCCCCGAAGCACCGGGAATTGCAGCGGAAACAAGACAAGATGGCGCGGTGGTTCTGAGGTACCAGAGCCGCGAGGTGTCAGCGGAAACGGTTCTTGCCGCGGTGCACGCCGCGGGTATTTCGATCAAGGACGTCAAGACAGAACAAGCCGATCTTGAGGATGTGTTCCTGTCATTGACCCGCGGCGATGGTGACTAGCTACGTTCCGCGCGTGCTTGGTAACAGTTGTTCCTGGCTGACCGAACATGCACATACGCAACCCGATCGTCGGCCAAAATAGCGTCCGTGTGTTTGTCCAAGTCTTTCGTCGGCACAACCGAGCCCGTTCCATAGACGATGCGGTCGTCGTCTCCGTATCCCTTGATCAAGTAACTGGGAGAGGTTGTAAGGATTTCCGGTACACCATCGCCGTCAAAGGGCGCGCATTCTTCAGCACACAGAAATATAGGGCCTGTTTCGGCATAGGGTTGCGCATTTGGGAAAGGCCTATAGGCGAGTACCAACATGTCCTTGCCCGCCGGAATTTCAAAAAGGCAATGGCGACACGGAACCCCGTCGCCGTCTGATACTTTTCGCTCTGGCACCTGTCCATGGACATCGGGTGAACCGGATTGCAGCGCGCGCACGGACGCCGTGGGTAGAGGGGTGTAGCGGGGCACGGGTTTCTCCATTTACTCCGTCCAGACTGCGAGAAGTTGCTTGCGCGTGCGACCCGTTTCCTGCGCATTTGTGCAGGACCGAATCCGGCTTTCACACTTGGCCGACCAGAGATGCGACAGTGACCCAACAGCGCTTCGATTCCTACGTAATCTGCACCTCTCCGCGCAGCGGCAGCACGTTGCTTTGTGACTTGCTTGCGCAAACGAACGTGGCGGGCCGGCCCGGTTCACATTTTCACCGCCCATCCGTACAAGCTTGGGCCAAGCATTTTGGCGTTGCGGCAGGCGGCGATGAAACAATGGCGGATTTGCTGGACAAAGTGCTGGACGCCGCGAAAGCCAAGGGCACCACATCAAACGGCGTTTTCGGATTGCGTCTGCAACGCGGCAGTTTCAGCTATTTCATGGATCAGCTGGCGAAACGGTTTCAGAGAGGCGCAGAAGACCCCACACTTCTGGACGCTGCATTTGGGCGGACACGGCTGATTTATCTGACCCGTGCGGACAAGGTCGAACAGGCCGTGTCGTTTGTTCGGGCGCAGCAATCGGGACTGTGGCATCGGGCCCGGGACGGGACAGAAATTGAGCGCCTGGCGCCAATGGCACCATCCGGCTACGATCGGGCGGCGATTGCCAGTCAGGTGGCCGAATTCGAACAGTTTGATCAGCAGTGGGAGGCATGGTTCGCCAAATGGGGTTTGGCCCCGTGCCGTTTGTCATATACCGAATTGTCGGCGGAACCGCTTCCGGTTTTGGGACGCATTCTGTTCGACTTGGGTCTCGATCCAGGGTTGGCGCAGTCGATTGTGCCCGGGGTGGCCAAGCTGTCCGACGCGACCAATCGGGATTGGGTGGCCCGTTTCCGATCTGAATAGGCTGGCGAAACATTTCGAGTCGAAATGAGAACAAAAGGTGAATATAATCCGGAATCGTTATGTTTGCCGAGCTGTCTGCCACCTCTAATTTTTCCTTCCTGACCGGGGCGTCACATCCCGAAGAATACATGCGACGGGCAGCCCGGCTGGGCCTTTCGGCCGTGGCCCTCGCGGACGAAAATTCTGTCGCAGGGATCGTGCGCGCCTATACAGAAGCGAAATCGATCGCGCGGCAGGTCAAAGAGCGGCAAGACTGGAATGCCGCGCACACGCCCATCGGGCCGCCAAAGCCCGAACACCTCTCCGCGCCGCCTTCCTTTCCCATCTACCACATCCCACGGCTGATCCCTGCGGCGAAACTGGTTTTTACCGACGCGCCGCCCATCACGGTATTGCCCGAGAACCGGCAGGGATGGGCCAGTCTTTGCCGCTTGCTCTCGACCGGGCGGTTGCGTGCGGAAAAGGGGCAGTGTGATCTGCAACTGGCCGATCTTCTGACCCGGGGGGACGGGTTGCAATTGCTGCTATGGCCACAAGCGCATCGGATGCAGCGCGGCGCGGGCGTATGGCAACCGCATGCGGACCTTTTGACGCGCCGCTTTGCGGGCAAGATCCATCTGCTGTTACACCCGCATTACGACGGTCGTGACGTGGACCGATTTAGCCACCTGGCTGACACCGCCCGCACCTATGGCTGGCCCACCCTCGCTTCGGCGACACCACTCATGCACCACGGGCGGCGCCGGCGTTTGGCCGATGTCCTGACCGCCATCCGCCTGAAATGTCGGGTTGACGCGCTGGGGGCGCATGCATTGGCCAACAGCGAGCAGCGCTTGCGATCCGAGGGCGAGATGCGCCGCCTGTTCAAGGGTGTTGAAGGCGCGGTGGACCGTGCCCAACAGCTTGCCGATACGCTGCAATTTTCCTTGGGCGAATTGCGCTATGAGTATCCCAGCGAAATCACCGGCGACGAAACCGCCGCCGACCGTCTGGCCCGCCTCTCGCATGAAGGGTTGGCCTGGCGCTATCCGGGCGGCGCGCCGAAAAAGGTGCAGAACATGCTTGCGCATGAGCTGCAGCTGATCGCCAAGCTGAAATACGAACCCTACTTCCTGACCGTTCGCGATATTGTCGCCTTTGCCCGGTCTCGCAACATCCTCTGTCAGGGGCGCGGGTCGGCGGCCAATTCCGTGGTCTGTTTCTGTCTTGGCATCACCTCGGTCAGCCCGGAAATCGGCACCATGGTTTTTGAACGCTTCGTGTCCGAAGCCCGTGATGAGCCGCCCGATATCGATGTCGACTTCGAGCACGAGCGCCGCGAAGAGGTGATCCAGCACATTTATGAACGCTATGGTCGCCACCGCGCGGGCATTTGTGCCACCGTCATCCATTACCGCGGCAAACGTGCCATCCGCGAGGTGGGCCGTGCCATGGGCCTGACCGAGGATACGATCTCGGGTCTGTCATCGCAGCTTTGGGGGTTTTTCTCGACCAAGGGGATCGAAGCCGAACGCATGGCCGAAATTGGTCTGGATGCCAATGATCGGCGGCTGAAACAAACGTTGGATCTGGTTTACGAGATCAATGGCTTCCCCCGGCATCTGTCGCAGCATGTTGGTGGCTTTGTTGTCACCGAAGGACGGCTTGATGAACTGGTGCCCATCGAAAACGCCACGATGGAGGACCGCACGGTCATTTGCTGGGACAAGGACGATATCGACAGCCTGGGCATCCTCAAGGTCGACGTGCTGGCACTTGGTATGCTGAGCTGTATCCGCAAGTGTTTTGACCTTTTGCAACAGCATCACCAGGTCAGTCACACGCTGGCCACACTGCCGCCAGAGGATCCGGTCGTGTACGACATGCTCTGCAAGGCCGATAGCATCGGTGTCTTTCAGGTCGAAAGCCGGGCGCAGATGAACTTCTTGCCGCGCATGAAGCCACGCAATTTCTATGATCTCGTGATCGAGGTGGCAATCATTCGGCCCGGCCCCATTCAGGGGGACATGGTCCACCCGTACATTCGCCGCCGCAACGGCGAAGAAGAGGTCAGCTTTCCCTCGGATGCACTGGGCGAGGTGCTGGGCAAAACCCTGGGTGTGCCGCTGTTTCAGGAACAGGCGATGCAGATCGCTATCGTCGGTGCCGGCTTCACCCCCGACCAGGCGGACCGTCTGCGCCGATCCTTGGCGACGTTCAAAAAGCATGGGAATGTCAGCGAATTCCGCGAGCTTTTCCTGCGCGGCATGCGCCGCAATGGGTATGAGGATGACTTTGCTGAACGCTGCTTTTCTCAGATTGAGGGCTTTGGCTCTTACGGCTTTCCCGAAAGCCATGCCGCCTCTTTCGCGCTGCTTGTCTATGCGTCGTCCTGGCTCAAATGCCATCACCCGGGCATCTTTGCCTGCGCACTTCTGAATTCTCAGCCCATGGGGTTTTATGCGCCCGCGCAGATCGTGCGGGATGCCCGCGAACATGGCGTTGTCGTGCGACCGATCTGCATCAATGCTAGCTTCTGGGACAACGTCATGGAACCGGACGGGCAGGGCGGGCTTGCCCTGCGGTTGGGCTTTCGCCAGATCAAAGGGTTGAGCGAAGAAGATGCCGCATGGCTCACCGCTGCGCGCGGCAATGGCTATCAAGAGGTGCGCGATGTCTGGCGTCGCGCTGGTTTGGGCCCGGCCAGCATCGAACGCTTGGCCGAGGCGGATGTTTTCGCCGCGCTTGGGATTTCCCGGCGCGAAGCGTTGTGGGAAGCCAAGGCGCTGGGCGGCGCAAAACCTTTGCCGCTGTTTGCCACCGATATAGAAGGCGAGGCGATTCACGAACCGGCCGCCCACCTGCCCAGCATGTCGCTGAGCGAAGAAATGGTAGAAGACTATGTCTCTATGCGGCTTTCGTTGCGCGCCCACCCTCTGGCCTTGCTGCGGCATCTTCTGACATCTGACAAGGCTCACACCGTTGCCCGGTATGCCGCCCAGCCGATGACGTCGGCACCGGACCTGTCGAAAATCAGTTTTACCAATGGCAACCCAGATTGAGGCCCCAATGCACCCACTTGAAACTTACAAAGCCAAATCCGGTCACTTTGTGCCGGTCTGGACCATTGAAATCCAAACCCTGCCTACGGATACCGACCGCATCCTGGATGCCGTGATGGCGGTGCATCCACTGCGGTACGGTCGCTATCAGCGCAACGCCAGTATCTCGGCGCCAGGGCGTGAAACCGCTCAGCCCGAACCAAACTCCACCACCACATCTCATGTAGCGGGGTTCACGGCTGGCAGCACCGAAACCTATCCCATGGTCGAGCTCAAGATTTCTGTCGATCGTGATCCTGCCCTTCTGGAAGCGGTTATGGACGCCATCCTTTATGTTCACCACTACGAAGAGCCTGTCATATTCCTGCGAGAGGATTGGGCCAGTCGCGCGGCCTATGATCCCAACAGCGACAACCCAAACCGATGGTGGAACAATGGGCATGGTCTGCCGGACCGTGTCTCGTAGCATATTCGGGCCGTCCGCCGCCCGAAACTGTGCTAGTCTGCCGGCAGAGTTCAAACAGAGGTTGCCATGCATCCCCCAATTCTATTTGAGAGCGGCGAAACCATTTTTTCCCAAGGTGATCAAAGCACCGAAACCTACCAGATCGTCACTGGGTCGGTGGATATCGTGATCAAAGGTGCTGATGGCGCAGAAAAACGCGTGGCGGCCTTGGGCCCTGACGAAGTGTTCGGCGAAATGGGTATCATCGACCCGGCGCCCCGCTCTGCCACGGCTATCGCTCGAGAGCCGACGGCTTGCATGGTGTTCACAGCTGATCAGGTGATCGAGATGATGAACAGTGAACCGGCTCAAGCCATGAGCTTGATCCGGTCCTTGATCATACGGTTGCGCAATTCGAACCGCAAACTGTCCGCGAAAACGCCACTCAGCCCCCCAAAACGGCCTGACGCGTCATAATCCGCTGGTATCCCACAAAGAAAACAAAACCGGTTCCCGCGTCGTGCGGCAGAGGCTACAAGGCGCTGAGCAGACAATCCGGAGTTTCCAATGGCCGCGCCGCGCCCTGTAGTCCTTTGCATCCTGGATGGTTGGGGGTTGTCAGACGACACCACAGCCAATGCCCCTTATCTTGCGAACACGCCCACGTTTGATCGCATCATGGCCACCTGCCCGAATGCCACCTTGGTTACACATGGACCCGATGCCGGTTTGCCAAGCGGTCAAATGGGCAATTCAGAGGTTGGCCACACCAACATCGGCGCGGGCCGCGTGGTTGCGATGGACCTGGGCCAGATCGATTTGGCGATCGAGGATGGAAACTATGCGCAGCGTCCCGCCTTGTCAGAGTTCATTCGCACACTGACCAATACAGGCGGGGTCGCGCACTTGATGGGCCTATGTTCGCCGGGTGGTGTGCATGCGCATCAGGCCCACCTGATCGAAACGGCGCGCCTGATTTGTGATGCGGGTGTCCCAGTTCAAATCCACTGCATCACAGATGGCCGTGACGTGGCGCCATCGTCAGCAAAGGCTCAGATAGCCGAGATTGAAGCGGCCTTGCCCGACCGTGCAGTGATTGCAACGGTGATCGGGCGATACTTCGCCATGGATCGCGACAATCGTTGGGAACGTGTAGCGCAGGCCAATGATCTGTTCCTAAACGGCGCTGGACTTGCAGCCGGAGATGCCGCATCGGCGATTGCAGACGCATACGCCCGGGGTGAAACCGACGAATTCATCGCGGCCACTCGTCTGGCCGCGTTTTCCAAGCCTACGGATAAGGATGGCTTGTTTTTCATGAACTTTCGCGCGGACCGGGCACGAGAAATCCTCGCTGCGCTGGCGGACCCTCGGTTTTCCGAGTTCGATACGGGGCCACGCCCGAAATGGGCGGCCGTTTGCGGGATGGTTGAGTATTCCGACGCGCATAACGCCTATATGGACGTGATGTTCCCGGCTCAAGACATCGAAAACACTCTGGGTGCGTGGGTGGCCAAACAGGGATTGCGGCAGTTTCGACTGGCGGAGACCGAGAAGTACCCGCATGTCACCTTTTTTCTGAATGGTGGCAAGGAAACACCGGAGCGTGGCGAAGAGCGGTACATGCCGAAATCACCCAAAGTCGCGACCTATGATTTGCAGCCAGAAATGTCTGCCGCAGAAGTAACCGCCAAGTTCGTCGAAGCGATAGAAGCAGGTTACGATTTGATCGTCACCAACTACGCCAATCCCGACATGGTGGGCCACACCGGTGATCTGGCTGCCGCGATCAAGGCGTGTGAAGCCGTGGATGTCGGGCTGGAACAGGTGGTTGCGGCGCTTGAGTCTGCGGGCGGGGCGATGGTGCTAACGGCGGATCATGGCAATTGCGAGGTCATGGTGGATCCGGTGTCTGGAGAGCCACATACCGCGCATACACTGAACCCCGTTCCGGTCGCATTGATCGGTGGACCTGACGCTGCAGAACTGCGCGATGGCCGGCTGGCCGATTTGGCCCCCACGTTGCTACAACTGATGGGCGTGCCCCAGCCCGAAGAGATGACGGGGCATAGCCTTTTGTCATGAGGTACGCGATGTGGGTCCTCGCGCTTGTTTCCAGCGCAACAGGCGGCGTGGCGCAATCGGCTGATCCGTCAGATGCAGCCCGCGCCGCGTCGGCACAGATTGTAGCGGCGGCTGCCGCGCTGGAAGCAGCCGAAGGGGCCCGCGATCGGGTAAAGGCGCTGACCCAAACGATCAAGGCCTATGAAGCCGGGCTTGCCGCGATGCGGGATGGCATGCGCCGTGTGGCCACGCGAGAACAGCAGTTGTCGCGGCAGCTGGCCGCGCAAGAAGCAGAGTTGTCTGAACTTCTTGGGATCTTGCAGATCATTTCAAATTCGCCACCACCAGTCTTGATGCTCCATCCCGCCGGACCTTTGGGCAGCGCCCGATCCGGTATGATGATGGCCGAAGTGACACCTGCGCTAACGGCGCAGGCCGTTGCCTTGCGCACCGACCTTGAAGAAGTCACGACTTTGCGTCTGCTGCAGGAAACGGCGGCAGATACGTTGGCCAATGGACTGAGGGGCGTGCAAAAGGCGCGAACCGAACTCAGTCAAGCAGTGGCCAATCGAACGGATTTGCCCAAGCGGTTCACCGAGGATCCGGTGCGGACAGCGATCCTCATAGCTTCGACTGAAACGCTGGATGGGTTTGCCAGCGGGCTATCGGACATAGCAGACGGACCAATTGCTGAACTGCCCGCGGACATCTCGGAGAACCGCGGGGTGTTGGATTTGCCCGTGCAAGGCGTTGTTCTGCGCCGGGCTGGAGAGGCGGATGCCGCGGGTATCGTGCGGCCGGGCATGGTGATTGCGACCCGCCCGCGTGCCCTTGTTTCATCGCCTACCACCGCGACGTTGCGCTATCTTGGCCCTTTGCTGGACATGGGGAACGTGGCGATCCTCGAACCGCAACCCGGCCTTATGTTCGTTCTTTCCGGCCTGGGCGAAGTGTATGGTGAAATCGGTCAGGTTCTGCCCGCGGGCGCCCCGGTTGGACTTATGGGTGGGGACGCCCCGCAAATAGATGCAATTCTGTCACGACGCAGTGATGGCACTGGAACTGACCGGTCAGAAACGCTCTATATAGAGGTCAGAGAAAACGAGGACGCAGTGGATCCAGACGACTGGTTCCAAACCGATAAGGATGGATAAGCCGAAATGAAGAAAATGGTCATGGCCGCACTGGCCGGAACACTGGCGGGCGTCATTGCCACAACGCAGGTTGCCGGCCCGCTTTTGGCACAGGAATCCGAACGCACCGCAAACGTATACGAGCAACTGGACTTATTTGGTGACATTTTTGAGCGTATTCGCGCCCAATATGTCGAAGAGGTGGATGCGCGCGAACTGATCGAGGCGGCCATTGACGGCATGCTCAGCTCGCTTGATCCGCATTCCAGCTATCTGTCGCCTGATGATGCGGCGCAAATGCGGGTTCAAACACGCGGCGAATTTGGCGGGTTGGGCATTGAAGTGACCCAGGAAGAAGGGTTCGTCAAAGTCGTGTCGCCCATCGATGGCACACCAGCCGAAGAAGCAGGGATCGAAGCCGGTGATTTCATCACGCATGTCGATGGTGAAAGCATACTGGGGCTGACGCTGGATTCGGCTGTTGACTTGATGCGTGGGCCAGTTGGGTCCGAAATTGTGATCACTGTCGTGCGCGAAGGCGAAAACGAGCCCTTCGACGTGTCGATCATTCGCGATACGATTAAGCTCACGGCGGTGCGATCACGTCTGCAGGGGGACGCCGTTGTTTTGCGGATCACCACCTTCAATGATCAAACGATGCCTAACCTCGAAGCGGGTTTGAAAGAACAGATCGAAGCCGCGGGTGGCATGGACAATGTCGAGGGCATCGTGCTTGACCTGCGGAACAACCCGGGTGGGTTGCTGACACAGGCAATCAAGGTATCAGATGCGTTCCTTGAAGAAGGCGAAATTGTCAGCACTCGGGGACGCGCGCCCGAGGATGGTGAGCGTTTCAATGCAACGGCGGGGGACCTGGCACAAGGAAAACCGATTGTCGTTTTGATCAACGGCGGCTCGGCCTCGGCCTCCGAAATCGTGGCCGGCGCGCTGCAGGATCACCGGCGCGCGATCGTTGTTGGTGAAAAGAGCTTTGGTAAAGGATCTGTGCAAACGGTGATGCCGCTGCGCAGCGATGGTGCAATGCGGTTGACCACCGCGCGCTACTACACGCCGTCCGGCCGGTCGATCCAGGCGCTTGGCGTGTCGCCAGACATCATCGTGGAACAACCGCGTCGTGACGTGAATGCCGTCGAAGAGGAAGAAGATGATAGCACTCGGTCTGAAGCTGACCTGCGCGGGCGACTGAATAACGATAGCCTGTCGCAAGACGAAGTCCGGCAAATCGAAGAAGACCGCGCCAAGGCCGAGGCTGCTGCGGAACTGCGGGAAGATGATTACCAGCTCGCTTACGCGATCGATATCCTGACTGGGCTTGCGGCTATCACGCCCCGCGACTGAGGTACAAAGAAAATTTCTTGGGCCGGTGTTTTAAGCCGGCCCTTTTGCATTCGTCACGCGTGCTTATCTTTTCATGAAACTTGTGGAAAGGGACGGCCATGTCATCGACTTATACTCGCGCACAGGATCAGGGCGGCATAGCCGTCGTAACTGGGGCGGCCAGCGGTGTTGGCCGCGTGGCGGCTCAAAGGTTTGCAGAAGCCGGGTTTGGTGTTGTGCTGGCCGACTTGCCTGGAGCGGCGCTGGACCAAGCCACTGCCGAGATTTCGGAGATGGCACAGGGACAGGCTGTTGTCGCCGTCCCCACCGACATTTCGGAACCCGAAGAAATCGCAGAACTGGCCGACCAGAGTTTTGCGCTGGGCGACGTGGCGGTCCTGATGAACAATGCAGGGATCGGTTTGCGTACGACCGCTTGGGGCGAAACCGAGCACTGGCAGAAAATGATCGACGTGAACCTGTTGGGCGTTATGCATGGCATCCACAGTTTTGTCCCGCGCATGATTGAAGCTGACAGACCGGCTGTTGTGATCAACACAGGATCGAAACAGGGGATCACCACCCCGCCCGGCAATCCCGGCTACAACATGTGCAAAGCGGCGGTCAAAGTCATGACTGAACAGTTGGCGCACGAGCTGCGCGCGGCCAATGCCGATATCTCGGCGCACTTGTTTGTGCCTGGTTTCACCTACACGGGCATGATCGCCCGCATCATTCCGGAAAAGCCGGCCGCGGCATGGACCAGCGAACAAACCGTCGACTACTTTATCGGCCAGATGTCACAGGGTGACTTTTACGTGTTGTGTCCGGACAATGACGTGACCGAAGATCTTGACCGGCGCCGCGTGTCGTGGAGCGTGGGCGACATTTTGGAAAACAGGCCTGCGCTATCGCGGTGGCATCCGGATTATGCCGAAGCGTTCAAAGCGTTTGAGCGTGGATAGCCGCTAGCTCGATAGCGTCTCAACGCAGTGCCGGCGAAAAGCCCGTTTCAACATGTCCAATTCTGCGCGCAGCAGTTCGAGTTCTCCGCGCAGATCATCAGTCGCCACCTCGCCCGCGATCAGTGTGAAATCGGCCAGTTTCTCATCTGAAGCGGCATCGCGTATCAAAAAAGTATGGACGCCTTCCGAGACGGCCGACGCCGGGACTGGAATGCGCAAAAGCCAGGTGCCATCTTCCTTGCCAGCCGTCAGTTCGACCCCTTCGTGCGGTTCGTCCAGATAGGTGACCCTGATCGCCGGGTTGGCGTTGGCGGCCGAGCCTCCGGTCACCATGCCCTCCCAAATGCCGTTTCGCATCCGCAGTTTCGTGACCGTCAGATCTGACATATCCGCCCCCTAGATGGCTGCGCGCGGCAAGCGCATAAATGTTAAGTCGCGCAAAGTGACCTGGTTCATTTGCGGGCCTTCAAAGATCAAATCCAACCACGCGCGCTCTACGCGTTTTTCGTTCAACCGCGAATAGGCAAGATCAAATTCGACGGTGATATTCTTTTCATGCAAGGGCAGCTCGCGCACGATTTGTTCAGTATTGGGACCGTGTTTGATGTTCATCCGGGCAAAGATTTCAAGCGGCTTTTCCAGTTCGACGATGGCGTCGACACGCAGAAGATGGTTACGGGTCAGTCCGTCAACGGCTTCGCTGGGCAGGTCAACCACAAGCGACAAAAACGATCCATCGAAATTGAAAACGTCCAGCCGCAAACCGTACGGCGCCAGATCCTCTTCTTGTGTGTTCCGGATCTGGCGCAATGTCAGCTCTGAAAACTCACAATCGTGGAAAAGGGTTACGTCATGGCCGAGTTGAGACTTCGTTTGAACGGATGACATGCCTGGAACAGGCAGCGGTCCGCACCAGCCGTCGGGTCGCCATGTCCAATCCGTGCCATGCGGTTTGTGAAAGTTCGACGATCCGATCATGGGAAGGGCAAGCTGCCCGTCGGCCACGTGGATCAGGGTGTCGAGATGCGTGCGCAGTTGCCGCGCCTGAGAGCGCTGGCGCCGCAATGTCGCCAGGTCCACATCCTGCGCCTGTCGGGCCGCAAGGCGCCACCGACGCAATGCGCGTGACTGTAAAAATCTGTCGTATACTCTGCTCATGTCAGAGACGCCCCGGAAACCGCCCCGATCGTATTGTTTCTCAACCGTATCTAACGAAACCAGTCCCAACAAATAAAGCGGGGAATTGTTTCCAAACCGAAAATAATTCTACCCAAATTTGAGGGTCCACCCGCCGAAACGGGCGGAAATTGCGCATTACAAGGACATGTAGTCGTGTTTTTCGTCACTACCGCCGGGATGCGTCACGGCTCCTTTGTAAGTGGCTCCAACCAACTGTGCGTACTTCCAAAGCGCGCCAGAGGCATAAATGGTCTCTCTCGGGCCGGCCCATGCCGCTTTTCGGTCTGCCAACTCTTCATCAGTGAGGTCGACCGATATCGATCCCTCGATCGCATTGAGCGTGATCATGTCGCCATCTTTAAGTAGCGCAATCGGTCCGCCGTGATAGGCCTCTGGGCCAACATGCCCGACACAAAAGCCGCGCGTTGCGCCGGAAAAGCGCCCATCAGTGATCAAGGCTACTTTTTTGCCCATACCTTGGCCTGACAACGCCGCGGTGGTCGCCAGCATTTCCCGCATGCCCGGGCCCCCTGCTGGGCCTTCATTGCGAATGACGATCACGTCGCCTTCCGAATAAGCCCGGTTTTGCACCGCATCAAAAGCATCCTGCTCGCATTCAAAAACGCGGGCAGGACCGGTGAAGACGATGTCGTTTTCGTCCATACCGGCGATTTTCACGATAGCGCCTTCTGGGGCAAGGTTGCCTTTGAGGCCAACGACACCGCCCGTTGTGCTGATCGGTGTTTCGATCGGGTAGATGACTTTGCCATCCGCCTCATATGTCACGCGATCAATCTCTTCACCAATCGAACGGCCCGATGCGGTCAAGCAGTCTTCGTGCAGCAGGCCAGCTTTGCGTAGCTCTTTCATCACCACATAAACGCCGCCCGCTTCATAAAGGTCCTTGGCCACGTATTGTCCGCCGGGCTTAAGGTCTACGAAATAGGGCGTGTCCCGGAAAATGTCGCAGACATCATCCAAAAAGAACTCGATCCCCGCTTCATGCGCCATGGCTGGCAAATGCAAGCCGGCATTGGTCGAACCGCCCGTGCAGGCGACGACGCGCGCCGCGTTTTCCAGCGATTTCAGCGTCACGACGTCGCGTGCACGTATGTTCTTTTCCAACAGGTTCATCACCGCAGCGCCCGATGCTTCGGCGTGTTGATCGCGGCTTTCATACGGCGCCGGCGCCCCAGACGAGTTGGGAAGTGCAAGGCCAATGGCTTCGGACACGCAAGCCATCGTATTGGCCGTGAACTGACCGCCACAAGCGCCCGCGGATGGGCAAGCAACCCGCTCAAGGACCTCGAGCGCTTCTGACGAGATTGTCCCGCTCTGGTGCCGTCCGACGGCTTCGAACATATCTTGAACCGTCAGGTCCCGATTGGCGAAGTCGGCCGGAACAACCGGATCGTTCGGTGCCTTGCCCGGCAAGATGGAACCGCCATACAGGAACACCGAAGGAACATTCAGCCGGATCATGGCCATCATCATTCCGGGCAATGACTTGTCACAACCTGCAAGCCCTACCAGAGCGTCGTAACAGTGGCCGCGCATGGTCAGTTCGACCGTATCAGCAATGGCTTCGCGCGAGGCCAGCGACGACCGCATGCCTTCATGTCCCATCGCGATGCCGTCGGTCACCGTGATGGTCGTGAACTCGCGCGGTGTGCCGTAAGCGGACTTCACGCCCATTTTGACAGCCTGTGCCTGCCGGTTCAGAGCGATGTTACAGGGGGCAGCTTCGTTCCAGCACGTCGCGACCCCGATCAACGGTTGGTGGATCTCATCTTCGGTCATGCCCATCGCATAGTAGTATGACCGGTGCGGCGCCCGTTCCGGGCCCTCGGTGACATGGCGGCTGGGCAATTTGGATTTGTCGAACTTGCGCTGCAGCATGGCTGGACCTCCCTCGCATCATTGAATAGCCAATAGCCTTGGCCCCAAGAGCGTACAAGCCCGAACAGGACGCAGAGCGCCCGCGCGCTTGTAATCGCATCGGTGCGCTCCTACCCTAAACTGTCACGGGTGACCCGGGCCTTGCACCTGATGTGACCTTTCGATCATTCCAAATACGGTTCCCCCGATGGAAAAAACGCTGTTCGCCTTCATCTGGAAATACTCCAAGCGCGAGCAATTCGTGCTGCTTTTGGTAACGGTGCTGTCGTTCCCGTTTTTGTATGCGTCGCTCGAACTGCCCAAGATGATCATCAACGATGCGATCGGTTCAACCACCGACTCGGTCGACTACTTTGGTTTTGAATTCACTCAAATTGAATTTTTGATGGTGCTGTGTGGTCTGTTCCTGGCCACCGTTTTTGCCAGCGGCCTGATGAAGATGCGGATCAACACGATGAAGGGAGTGTTGGCTGAACGCATGTTGCGGCGGTTCCGCTATCAGCTGATCGGTCGCATGATGCGCTTTCCACAAACGTATTTCCGGTCGACGAGCCAAGGCGAGCTTGTGTCGATGGTCACGTCAGAAGCGGAACCGATGGGCGGCCTCATGGGCGATGCTGTGGCGCAGCCGGTGTTTCAGGCCGGCCAGATGCTGACCATCATGGCGTTTCTCTTTGCGCAAAGCATCTGGTTCGGGTTGGCATCCATCGCCTTGATCCCGTTGCAAGCCTATTTGATCCCAATGCTGCAACGGCAGATCAACTTGCTGAACAAGGATCGCATCAAGGAAATTCGCGGGTTGGCGTCCGAGATCGGCGAAACGGCGGCCGGGATCGGTGACCTGCGGGCAAATGGCGGGTGGCGGTATCGCTTGGCGTTGTTCACCGATCGCTTGGGTCGCTTGTTCACGATCCGTTTCCGGATTTACCAGAAAAAATTCTTCATGAAGTTCCTGAACAACTTCATCACACAGCTGACGCCATTTTTCTTTTATTCTGTTGGTGGTTACCTTGCCATTACAGGCGAGATCACGGTCGGCGCGCTGGTCGCGGCGCTTGGCGCATATAAAGACATCGCCTCGCCGTGGAAGGAGCTTTTGACATACTACAATCAGGTGCAAGACATGTCGCTGCGGTGGCAAATCGTGACCGAGCGATTTGCGCCGGACAATATGATACCAGAGGCACTCTTCGAAGGTGAACCATCGGATATCCCGCCGCTGAAAGGCGATATCCAAATCGAAGGCGTGACGGTTAACGACCAAGACGGCGCCACCATCTTGGAAGATATCAATCTGGACATTCCGGTCGGGGCCCGCGTCGCCATCAAAAGCGCCAATCCGATGGAACGCCGTGCCTTTGCGGAACTCCTAACACGCGAGGTTTTGCCAGCACATGGCCAAGTGACAATTGCTGGACGCCCATTGGATACTCTTCATCAAGCTGTGATTGCCGCACGTATCGGGCACGCACATTCGCGGCCCTACCTTTTTGACGGTACCCTGGGCGACAATCTGTTGATGCCGCTGCGGATTAAGCCGCAGACGGTCACGTGGGATCCCAAGGGCGAAAGCCGCGAGAAATCCGAAGCGCGCCGTACGGGCAACAGCACAGATGAGCTTTCAGCGAATTGGGTGGATCCGTATCTTGCCGGGCTGGAAGACCGTGAGGATATTCGTGATTGGTGGTTCAAGCTGGTCGAAGCGATGGGCATTGACGAGGCGATGTTCCGACGGACACTGCGCTCGCACCTCGATCCCCACCTGCACAAAGCACTGGCCCGCGATGTTGTTGCTCTGCGGCCCATTGTGCATGCGCGCTTGCAGTCAAGAGGACTGGATCAGTTTGTACACAGGTTTGACCCGGATGAGTTCAACCCTGCCGTTCCGTTGGGCGGCAACCTCTTGTTTGCAGCGCCGCGCCGCGACATGAGCCCCGAAGAGCTCGCCAGCAAACGGGGCTTTATGCAAATGCTGCGCGACCAAGACCTCGCCGATGAAGCGTTGGAGATTTCTCAGGCCGTCGTCGATACGCTGGAACATGCCTTTGGCATTGACGGAACGGACCACCCCCTCTTCCGCAAGCTGGGCTTGGAAGAAAAGACATATCGCAACCTTGTCGACATTGCGCACAAGAAGGCGTTGGTTGGCCGAGACAACCTGTCAGACGATGAATGCGCGTTGCTGCTGACGATTCCCTTTCTGATGACGGCCGAGCAAATCGGTCCCGCCTTCCCTGATCGATACAAGCGAAAGATCCTGGCCTTGAGGAAGACGCGATCCGAGCATTTGCGCGCTCAATCGGCTGACATGTTCGTGCCCATTGACGAAATGAATTACATCCCGCGTTTGACTGTCCTTGAAAATGCGATCTTCGGGCGGATTTCGATTATGGCCGGGGCGTATGCAGAAGAAATTGAGGAGCATGTCGCCCATGTTCTGTCGGAGCATGATCTGCGCCGACGCGTGGCTTCGATCATTTATGACATGCCCACAGGTTTGGGTGGAGCCAATCTGCCCGCGGTCATTCAAGAACGGGCAGCTTTCAGTCGCGCGGGCATCAAACGTCCCAACCTTTTGATCTTGGATAAGGCGCTGGCAAGCCATAGCAGCAAGGATCGCTCGGCGACCCGCGCCAAGCTGCAAGAGATATTGCCTGAAACAACCATGATCTTCATGGAAGACCATTTCGAGCACCCAGAGCTTTATGATATTCACATTGAAATCAAAAATGGGCGAATCGACGGGCTGGAAGAGCACCTTGAACCACCTCAAGACGGATCGGGCACCGACGATTTGCGCAAGAAACTGCGTATCATTGCCGGTGCGCCGCTGTTTGAAAAGCTCAGCTCAAAGAACCAGAGACTCTTGGCCTTTTCCGCGCAGCGTTTCGTGGCGGAGCCCGGGCAGGTAATCTTCGCGCCCAATCAACCCGTCGATGCCGCGTACCTTTGTGTTTCAGGACAAGGAGAATTGCGCTGGCCGGATTCGGCCCCCGATGAGCCGCCCTTGACCACAGTCGATCCGGGCCGATTGGTGGGCGATCTGTCCATCATCACAGGCGAGCCACATCAGTTGCAATTTACAGCGACACAGCAATCACATTTTCTTCGGATCGGCGCGGAAGAATTCCGATCCGTGGTCGAGTCCGATATGCACGTGGCATTGGCGCTGCTTGAAACCGTGGCCGGGCATTTGTCCGGTCTTGCGGTCCTCGTCCGGGCATCGGGGATTAACTTGCACGAGGTGGCGGAACGCGTGGGCATGCAGCAAAAACCAACGCAACTGGAAACGGATGCCAATGCTTAAGCTGGACTATCCATGGCACGAAGTCCTTGTGCATGCAGCCCGGAGCCGCCCCGAGCTTTGGCGATTGATCGCAGGGTGCATCGGTGTTGTGACGATTGTGTTCGGTTTGATCGCCGCGCTGCAGGCGGTTTTGATGGCGATCGCACCCGACTTTTGGATCGGGCAGATGGCCGATCCATCGACCCAAGGCAGCACGGCGGGGTCATTGATCATCCTGCTGGGGACTTTTGGGTTTCTCACGGTCGGTGTGGCTGTGGTTGCTCAGATCTTGCATGGCCGCAGCCCAGTTACAGTGTTCGGACCGTGGCCGGTCCTGGTGTCACAGTTCGTGCGTGTCTTTGGGTTTCTTTGCCTGTTGGGCGTCGCGCTGATGGTCCTGCCGCCCTACGGTGACACCGCGGACCTAGAGGCCAATCTACCGCTGGCACGATGGTTGCTGCTGTTACCGGTGTCCTTGACGGTTGTGCTGATCCAGACAAGCGCAGAAGAGGTGTTTTTTCGCGGTTACCTGCAACAACAGTTGGCGGCGCGGTTTTCATCACCATTGGTATGGTTGCTGGTGCCATCTGCCTTGTTCGCCGTAGGTCACTACATTCCCGCCCAAGCCGGCGAAAACGCTTTGATGATCGCGCTGTGGTCAGGTGTGTTTGGTGTGTTGATGGCAGATTTGACAGCGCGTGCCGGTACACTTGGGCCAGCCATTGCCGTGCATTTTGCCAACAACCTTGGCGCGCTGCTTTTCGTATCGTTACCAGACAGCCTGAACGGCCTGTCGCTGTACACCGTTCCATTTGGCATGGATGATACAGTAGCCATGAGCCGCCAGCTGCCGGTCGAGTTCGCATTGCTGATTGTCTGCTGGCTGGTGGCGCGATTGGCCATTCGACGTTGATTGCATTTCGCAAAAGAGGCGCTTAAGTGACGCAGCGCAGGATGGGGCACAAGGCGAAACGATGAATTGGATCACAAACTATGTCCGGCCGAGGATCAACTCGATCTTCTCGCGGCGCGAGACGCCAGAGAACCTTTGGCACAAGTGTGAATCCTGCGGCACCATGCTGTTTCATCGTGAGCTGTCTGACAATTTGAACGTTTGTACAAGCTGCGGGCACCATATGGCGATTTCGCCCCGGGCCCGCTTTCTGGCCTTGTTCGATGGTGGCGTTTTCACCGAAGTTTCGGTCCCTGAACCCGGCGTCGACCCGTTGCAGTTTCGCGACCAAAAAAAGTACCCGGACCGGATGAAAGCCGCGCAAAAGGCAACAGGCGAAGCGGAAGCGATGCTGGTTGCCGCTGGGGAAATTGGGCGTACGCCCATCATCGCAGCGGCGCAGGACTTTTCGTTCATGGGGGGATCCATGGGCATGTATGTCGGGAATGCCATCATTGCCGCGGCCGAAGAAGCGGTGAAGCTGCGCCGCCCTTTGGTGTTGTTTTCAGCAGCAGGCGGCGCGCGGATGCAAGAGGGTATCCTGAGCCTGATGCAAATGCCGCGCACCACGGTTGCGATTCAGATGCTGCGGGAGGCGGGACTGCCTTACATCGTGGTCCTGACACATCCGACAACCGGCGGTGTGACGGCGTCTTACGCTATGTTGGGTGACGTGCACATCGCGGAACCGAACGCGTTGATTTGTTTCGCTGGGCCGCGGGTGATTGAACAGACCATTCGTGAAAAACTGCCCGAGGGTTTTCAACGCTCTGAATACTTGTTGGATCACGGTATGCTGGACCGCGTGACAACGCGCGCTGAACTGCGGCGTGAATTGATCACAATCACGCGCATGCTGTTGGGTCTGGCCCCAGCCATACAAGGCGATTTGCCACCCCCCCGCGCCGAACCAGAGACCGTTGAGGCGGATGCGGAACCAGCACCGGCAGACCCGGATGCTGCTGACGAGACGCCAAAGGAATGAGCGCCCCAAATTCCGACGTCATCCTTGATCGAATGATGGCGTTGCATCCAAAGGTGATCGACCTAACGCTTGATCGCGTTTGGCGGTTGCTTGAGGCATTGGGCAATCCTCAGGATCAGCTACCCCCAGTCATCCATATTGCCGGAACCAACGGCAAAGGATCTACGCTTGCTATGTTGCGTGCCGGAATAGAAGGCGTTGGGCGATGCGCGCACGCGTACACGTCCCCGCATCTGGCGCGTTTTCACGAACGCATCCGACTGGCTGGCACCTTGATCTCAGAGCCCGCGCTGACCGCTGTCCTCGATGAGTGTTATGCCGCCAACGATGGCGTAGACATCACCTATTTCGAAATAACAACGTGCGCTGCATTGTTGGCGATGGCGCGCACCCCGGCCGACTTTACCTTGTTGGAAGTGGGGCTTGGTGGGCGTCTTGACGCAACGAATGTTGTTGCGCGCCCGGAATTGACTGTGATCACACCGGTCTCAATGGACCACGAACAGTTTCTGGGCGACACGGTTGAGAAAATCGCGTTTGAAAAAGCAGGGATATTGAAACGCGGCGTCACCTGCGTGGTCGGTCCGCAACAAGATGGTGCGCTGGACGTGATTGAAGCGCAGGCGGCCAAGATCGGTGCGCCATTGTTGGTTCACGGACAGCACTGGCACGTCCGGACAGAGCATGAGCGGCTCGTTTTCGAGGATGAAAGTGGATTATGCGATTTGCCTTTGCCCAATCTTCTTGGGGCGCATCAGGTATCGAATGCCGGAGCGGCTTTGGCGGGTTTGCGCCACCTGAAGCTAGGCGAACCTGCATGGACCAGCGCGCTGCAAAATGCCGAATGGCCGGCGCGTATGCAACGACTGCGCCATGGCCCCTTGGTCGAGTTGGCGGCTGGGCATGAGCTGTGGCTTGACGGTGGCCACAACGCAGCGGCGGGGGCGGCCCTTGCGTCTGTTCTAGCGGATTTGCCGCTACGACCGACTTACTTGATCTGCGGGATGCTGAAGACAAAGGATGTCGCAGGATATCTGCGTCCGCTTGCCTCGGGCGCGACCGGCCTGGTGTCGGTCTCGATCCCGGGAGAAACCGCAACACTATCTGCTGAGGAAACGGCCGCTGCGGCGCGCGACGTTGGGGTAGAAGCGCACCCCGCGGCCAGCGTCGAAGCCGCCATCGCACGGGTACACGGCGAAGATCCAGCTGCTCGCATTCTGATTTGCGGCTCGCTCTATCTGGCTGGTCAGGTTTTGCGCGAAAACGGCTAGCGTCCGGCTCTAAGCCCGGCCCCAGTCTTCGGCCTGCATTTCGCGCAGCCGGCTGGCCGTCCGTTCGAACTCGAACGTGCCTTCGCCTTCGATGTACAGCATTTCCGGTTCGGCCGCAGCGGAGCATATCAAACGCACGCGGGCCTCATAGAGCGCGTCGATCAAAGTCACAAACCGCTTGGCCTCATTGAAGTTGTTCCGCGACAGTTCTGGGATGTCGTCCAGCAAAAGAACCTTCACCGTGTCAGCCAAGGCCAAGTAATCCGCCGGGCCCAATGGTGTGCCACACAACTCATAGAAGCTGGCTCTGGCCACGCCGTTTCTGAAAGCGGGTATGATCACGTCGCGCCCTTTGACGTTCAGGATCAGCGCGGTGCCGGGGCCCCCGCTCAGATCGGTCCAAATGTCGGACAAGGTCGCGCGTGCATCGGGTCCGGCCGGCGAAAAATAGACCTGCATGCCGCCCAGCCTGTTTTGACGGTAATCCGTAGGACTGGCCAATTCGTGGACAACCATCTGATCTTTGATCAGATTGATGAAAGGCAGAAACAACTGCCTGTTCAGACCGTTCTTGTATAGATCATCCGGCGCGCGGTTCGACGTTGTGACCACGACCACGCCGTCGGCGAATAGCGCCTCGAATAACCGTCCGACGATCATCGCATCCGTTATATCTGTGATTTGCATTTCGTCGAATGCAAGCAGCCTGACGGACGCGGCAACGTCAGCCGCAACCGGTGCGATTGCATCGTCCACGCCTGTTTGTCGAACCGTGTGCATGGCCGCATGGATTTCTTGCATGAACGCGTGAAAATGCACCCGCCGTACCGCAAGGTCAGACAAGGTTTCAACGAACAAGTCCATCAACATGGATTTGCCGCGACCGACCCCGCCCCAAAGGTAAAGTCCCCTTGTGGGTTCGGGTGCCTTGCGGAAGAACCCGCGTTTCACCGGCTTGCGCAGGGCCCGGGCAATGCGGTCAAACTCTGGCAGAACGGCTTCTTGCGCCGGGTCTGATGCGAGCGCACCAGATACGATTTTTTCGGAATACAAAGCCGCTAAGTCTGCCATAGGCGCAGGCTTAGCGCGCGCCATCTACAATGGAAAGCGCCCGTGCGATCAGAACGCGTGATACAACGGTCCACAATTGCTGGATTGACCATGTTCCGTGGCGCAGTACGGTGGCGCGGCTTGACGCATACGAGGTTGCCATGTCCAGATCCACTCCCCTAATGACGCCCGTTCTGGTGGTTGGCTGCATCATCATCATTGTCAGCTTCGGGGTGCGTGCCTCGTTCGGGGTGTTCCAAATTCCGATCGCTGAGGAGTTCGGATGGCTACGGGCTGAGTTTTCGTTGGCCATCGCCATACAGAACCTTGCTTGGGGCATTGGGCAGCCGATCTTTGGTGCAATAGCCGAGAAGATTGGCGACCGGCGCGCCATCATTCTCGGTGCACTGACTTATGCTGTTGGGTTGGCGCTGACCGCGCAATCTACCACGCCGTTTGAACACCAGGCCTATGCCTGGTTGGTCGGGTTCGGCATCGCGGGAACTGGTTTCGGCGTCATTTTGGCCGTGGTCGGGCGCGCCTCTTCAGACGAAAACCGGTCTATGTCGCTCGCCATAGCGTCCGCAGCCGGCAGCATTGGTCAGATCGTCGGGCCACCCGGTGCAGAGTATTTGCTGAGTCTGGTCAACTGGCAAACCACGTTTTTGATCTTTGCCGGGCTGATGGTCGCGGTGCTTGCCACCTTGCCATTCATGAAGGTCACCCCCATGGCGACCAAGGGCGAACTGGAGCAGTCGATGGGCCAAGTGCTGAAATCGGCATTTCGCGACCCGTCATACACGTTCATATTCCTCGGATTTTTCAGTTGCGGGTATCAGGTCGCATTTATGACCGCGCATTTTCCCGCATTCGTGACAGAACTGTGCGGACCCATCACGCCCGGTGGAACCTTGGATAATCTTGGGATTTCAAACACGGCCATCTTGGGTGCCTGGGCCATATCGTTGATCGGTTTGGCAAACATCGTGGGAACATTGCTGGCCGGGTGGCTGGGGCAAAGGTTTCCCAAGAAGTACCTGTTGGCCGGGATTTATACCGGACGGACGTTAATCGCCGCGGTGTTCATCATGCTGCCGATCACACCAACCAGTGTTTTGTTCTTTTCAGCGGCGATGGGGATGCTGTGGCTGGCCACCATTCCACTGACGTCGGGGCTTGTCGCGTACATCTATGGTTTGCGGTACATGGGCACACTGTACGGGTTTGTATTTCTAAGCCATCAATTGGGATCGTTCTTGGGCGTTTGGCTAGGCGGAGCGCTGTATGATGCGTCGGGCGGTTACACGCTGGTTTGGTGGGTTGGCGTTGGGATTGGGGCGTTCAGTGCCTTGATCCACTTGCCCATTCGTGAGCGGCCGATTTCCGCGGCGCCGGCCTAACTAGGTGTCCGGGTTTTGAAGCGCGGCGCGAACCGCCTCAAGGATACGGGGCGTGTGCGTGTATGTCAGCCCATGGCCCGCCGATGCGATGACATGATGCTGCGCCGTGCGGTTCCATTGCGTCAAAGTGCCCATCGCCGCCAAAGGGATCACGTCGTCAACCTCGCCCCAAATCACGTTGACTGGCAGCTTGGCTTCATAGATCGCTCGATGCTCTGGCTCCAAAGGTGATTTCAGCATGTGCCGAAAACTGCTGAGGACGGCGCCGACAAAGCCGCGTTTGCCCAATTCTTCCAATTGCCGGTCAACAATGTCAGGCACCGAACTGGGCACACCTCGGTCTGCTTCAACGGCGCGCCGGTGCTGGCGCGGGAAAAAGAGCAGCATCAGCCAGTCTCCAATCACAGGCGTGTCCCGCACAAACAGCGTTCGGCGGTTTGTCAGGTCTCCCATTCCGGCCGGTGCAATGAGAAAGAGGTGCCTGACGCGGTCTGGAAACCGCGCTGCATAGGCCGTGGCAATGGCCCCGCCCATCGAATAGCCCAGCAACACAAACCTGCCGGTGACGCGTTGATCGTCCAGCAAGTCCTGCAATTGCCGCAAAAAGAAATCGCTGTTCTGGTCACCTTTGACCCGGTCCGAATAGCCGCGTCCGTAAAGATCATAGATCAACACACGGTACCCAAGCCCGGCCAGACCTTGGCCCAGACCTCGCCAAACGTAGGATGGCGTTGTCAGTCCGTGGACGCAAACAGCGACCTTGCCGTCTTCGGGACCCAGCCAATCGTAATGAGTGATGCCTTGGGACAATTCTGCAAACCGGCCCTCGGCGCGCCGGCGTAAGTCGGTGCCCATGCGTCGACGGCGCAATTCCAGAAGAATGGGAAGACCGGCAAAGGCCAAAAGAAGGACGCCCAGGATCATTGCGCGTTTTGCCACCGTTCAAGGATGTGGGCACATGTCATCAAATCCAGATGCGCTCCGCCACCATTTTTGAAAAGCGTGACGTCGCCGTCGGTGCTCCGGTCAAACTTGTCCAGTTGGTAGTAGTCTGCGATCACGTCTTCTCGGTTGATGACGCCATCTTCGATCGGGATCTTGAATTCACCGATGTGGTCAAGCGTGGTGTCGAAACTGTCGGTGAACACCCGCGACCGCGTCAGTGCAAGATCATCGACTTCACGCATGTCCGGGCGATATGCCCCGATCAGGTTCAGGTGCTGACCCGGTTGCAGCCAGTCACCGCGAATGACAGGTGTCTTTGACATCGTGGCCGACACGATGATGTCGGCG
This sequence comes from uncultured Rhodobacterales bacterium, assembly GCA_963922515.1. Taxonomy (GTDB): domain Bacteria; phylum Pseudomonadota; class Alphaproteobacteria; order Rhodobacterales; family Rhodobacteraceae; genus JACOMT01. Next base: position 33,040 of record CAWUIW010000005.1, read on the forward strand.
GTTTGAACGGCGTTTCCCAGATCCTTGGCAAGCGACGCATGCGGGGTAGAAGCGACCAAGTCCTCGGCGCGACCCGTTGTGCGGTTCCAGACATGGAAGTGGGCGTCTGGAAAGCCGATGTGAAACGCGTCGATCAGTGACGCCCCAACAGTCCCGGCACCTACAATCAGAATGTTTCGGCTGTCCGGACGTGCCAGCCGCTGCGCGGCCAGCAGGCTGTCACCCGCAGTCTTCCATTTGGTGACCAAGTGAAAATCCAGCATTGCTGACAGCATGCCGGTCTTGTCGTCAAACAGTGAAACGGCGCCATTGATCGCGGGAAGATCTGTGTTTTCCGGAAACACTGTCGCCGTCTTTACCAACGAACCCAACCCATCGATCCACGCTGCACGAGACAGCAGCGTATCCGGGGCGCGGTACAAAAATGTATCCCCGATTTCCGCTTTTGGTTTTCTGTGCCCTGCGGCCAAAGCCTCGGTCAGAAGCAGCCAGTCCAAATGCGGCTCTGCGTCTTCCGGTGTGATGAATGGCGGTGTCATTACGCTTCTTCAACTGTCAGCAAACCGCTTGCAACCAGCCGGTCAGCCCATCCATCTGGGCCATCGAACAGGTGGGTTTGCCAACCACGCGCGTTGGCTGCGGCGATATTGTCGTGCCGATCGTCGGCGAAAAGCAAGCTATGCGGCGCGACACCGCTTTCAGCTTCGACGCGGCGATAGATTTCGGGGTCTGGTTTGGCCACGCGCATATGGCCAGAGATGAACCGCTGGTCAAACTCGTCGAGAAACGGGTAGTGCGTCACGGCATAGTCAAAGCTTTCAATGCCAAAATTTGTAAGGGCAAACACCGGAACACCCTTGTGCCGCAAGGCGCGCAAAAGCCGAACTGAGCGGTCGATGGCCGGGCTCGCCAACTCGATCCAATTGTCGTGCCACATGCGAATTTCCGATCGCCACGCGGGGTACTCTTCTGCTGTTGCATAAATCGTCTGGGTGAAATGCCCCCCCAAATCAACCCGGTCATTCATCCCGTGTAGATCGACCTCGGCGAACATTTTCTTGCGCTTTTCAACGCCGATGGACCGGTCGTAGTAGCGTTCGGGCTGCCATTCGATCAGCA
>CAWUIW010000006.1:0-33416 GCA_963922515.1 uncultured Rhodobacterales bacterium
GCATTGGGGTGTCTCCTGGGTTATGTGGCTGAGCAGCTTGTCCGCTCGTCTTGAATTCAACTTGCCGCTTTTTCCCGTGAGCTTCTGTGATCCCGATCACAGTTTCTGCGCCTTTTCCAACCCGGCCCAACCGGACCGCACATGCAAAAAGGGCAGGCATTTCTGCCTGCCCTTTGGGGTTTGGACCGCGTTTGGGACAACGACCTGGGGAGGGTCGGTGCGGCCCAAGGAGACCTCAGGAATTCTGGTTCGATGTCGAAACCACCGGCGCCGGGGCCGTGGTGTCGGGGCCTTGGCCGGTGAAGTCCATGCGGGGGGCTTCGAAGGCGATGAACATCAGGGAAAGAAGGGCTACGGTGCGCATTGGGGTGTCTCCTGGGTTATGTGGCTGAGCAGCTTGTCCGCTCGTCTTGAACCCAATATCGCCCAAAGCCCGCAGGCCTTCTGTGAACTGCATCACGCATATTAGATGTTTCGTGATGTTGGGGTCAGACCCATTTGGCAAGCGGAGGGAGACTCATCAGAACCGCGTTGGCATCGTGCCCGGTTTCCAGTCCAAACTTGGTACCGCGATCATAAACCAGGTTGTACTCGGCATAGAGACCGCGATGGATCAGTTGTGCGTTCTTGTTGGCGTCGTCCCATTTTTGTACCCGGCGTTTTTCAACCAATGGAACGAAAGCAGGCAAAAAAGCGCGACCGATGTCCTGGGTCAGTGAAAAGTCGCTGTTCCAGTCACCGGTGCAGTGATCATCCATGAAAATGCCGCCGACGCCCCGAGCCCTGTGGCGATGCGGGATGAAAAAGTATTCGTCTGCCCATTCTTTCAATCGCGGATAATGCTCTGGTCCATGTGGGTCCAGATGCGACTTTTGGGTTGCGTGAAAATGTGCGGTATCATCAGCATATTCAATGCAAGGGTTCAGGTCAGAACCGCCTCCGAACCACCACGCATGCGGCGTCCAGAACATGCGGGTGTTCATGTGAACGGCCGGGCAGTGCGGGTTTTGCATATGGGCCACCAAGCTGATGCCTGACGCCCAGAAACGCGGATCTTCCTTGACGCCGGGAATGCCCTTGCGTGCGGCCATCGACATCTGTGCCCGCTCGCCCAACGTGCCATAGACCTCGGAAACGTTAACACCGACCTTCTCGAAAACACGCCCGCCACGCATGACGCTCATCAAGCCGCCGCCGGCATCCGATCCGTCGTCAGACTGTCTTTTGGTTTCGGTGACTTCAAACCGTCCGGCATCGGCCTCTGACAATGGGCCCTGCGCATGGCTGTCTTCCAGCGCCTCGAACGCGGCGACAATCTCGTCGCGCAAGCTGCGAAACCAGGCTGCCGCGGTCTTCTTTTCCTGCGCAAAAGTCTCAGTCATCGTCACTGTCCTCTTTATTTGACAGCACCCTAGACCAGAGAGTTGGCAAGATGTAGCCGATTAATGCGCCGGTGCGGCGACAGGGTCCAACAGCGTGCGCCCGCCATCCACTGTCACGATTTGTCCTGTCATGAAACCGGACCCTTCGGAGGCCAGGTATTGGACCGCGTCCGCCAACTCACCCGGGGCCGCAATCCGCGACAGGGGCGTGTGTTGCTCGATGTCTTCGCGGTACTCCCTGTTATCTTTCAAGGTGGATTTCAGCGATGCACTCATCACAGAGCCCATGGCAACCGCATTGACCCGAATGCGGTGCGGCGCCAGCGCAACGGCCAACGAACGGGTCAATTGGTCCAGTGCCGCCGAACTGACCGAGTAGGCCAACAGGTCAGGATGCGTGCGACGCGCCGCGATAGAGGAGATGTTGATAATCGAACCGGCCTGGCGGTCCTCTCTGCCTTCGGATTGTTTGATCATGCGCTTGGCCACGAGCTGCGACAGGCGCAATGCAGGCAGCAGGTTCTGGTTCAAAAGATCCATCACCGCGTCATCCTCGGGATCAAGCGGATCAGAAACTTCCACCTGACGCGCGCCATTGACCAAAATGTTAACCTCGTCAAACGCGTCAATTGTCGCTGAAAGTAAGTTGGCTATGGTCAGGTTCTTGCGCAGATCACCGGCAAAATATCGGACATTGCCTTCTTCGGCGACGTCACCCAGCTCTTCCGCCAAACGGGCTTCGTCCATATCAGCGAACATGACGTTCGCACCCTTTTCTGCAAACTGCCGACCAATCGCCAAGCCGATGCCATTTGCGGCGCCAGTCACGATCGCGGTTTTGCCGGTGATGGAAAACGACATCTTGGATCTCCTGTTGACGCCAGTTTATCTGAGCCTGGCTTTCTTGGGGGTGCTCGCGCGGATCACTTTGAACCGGGAATCACCAGCTGTTTCAGAAACCGTTGCAAAAGTGTCATGCAGGGTCTGTTCATAAGGCAAATGTCGGTTCGCAACCAACCATAACGTTCCGGCAGAACGCAGCGCCCGGGCCGCGGACTTGATGAATTCCTGACCCAAATTTGGTGTCGCCGCCCGGCCGGTGTGAAAGGGCGGGTTCATAACCACTGTGTCAAAGGGCATGGGCGCCCGCCATTCTCGCGCATCCGCCCAATGAAAATGGGCCCGGGGATCAGCAACGTTCTCTCGGGCACATGACATGGCGCGCGCGTCAGCTTCGAGCATGTGCAACTCAACGATGTCAGCGCGCGATTTCAGCAGCTCGCCCGATAAGTAGCCCCACCCCGCACCAAGATCCAAAACCGTCCGACCCAGCGGCTTTGGCAAGGCAGATAGCAACAGGGTCGACGCTGCATCCGGCCCGTCCGCCGAAAAAATCCCCGCGCACGTGTGGTAGCCCGCATGTTCCTGACAAACCGGCGCCCACATGGTAAGCGCATCGACCAGGTCCGCCGGATCGAACCAAAACAGCTTTCCGTGTGCCTTGGCAAAAGCGGATGAAACCCGTCCATGTTGGCGCAGCGCTTTATACATGCTGTCAACGCCGTCAGATTTGTTACCGTCAACAACCACCAGCTGACCGGCCGTCGTTACAGCCGCGTGCACCAGCTCTTGTGCGTAGATGCGGGATCGCGGCAGAACAACAACGGCACAGTCAACTTTGTCGCTTGGACAGGTGGCATCTACTTTGTACCCCCGGCTGACCCAAGCGGCATGATCCGGCAGTACCGGTTGCACGATCGAAACCGAGAAATCCGAAAGCGTGGAAAGATCGTACGAGGAAGGCGGATTGTAAACCCGCACTGTGCTGTGTGGTGCGACAGGCAGACCACCGTCGACAGCCAAGCTCAAACGCACAGACATCGAAAGCGGCTAGTCTTCTTTTTCCATGGTGCACTGAAGCGGGTGCTGATGGCGGCGCGCGAAATCCATGACCTGCCCCACCTTCGTCTCTGCAATCTCGTGGCTGAACACACCAACAACGGCCACGCCTTTTTTGTGAACTGTCAGCATTATTTCGAAAGCCTGCGCATGGTTCATGCCAAAGAAGCGTTCCAAAACATGCACCACAAACTCCATCGGAGTGTAATCATCGTTTAGCAACAGCACCTTATACAAAGGGGGTCGTTTTGTTTTGGGACGCGTCTGCGTGATGACAGACGTTTCGTCGTCATCGTTCGGCTTGTCCGACATCATGATTGGCTGTAGCAGCATGCGCGCGCGTCTCTGATCTCATCAATTCTGGCTTAGACGGTATATATATCGCCATTGGCCTAATAGAAAAGAGAAAGCGGCCCACGAATGACGACAACCGCACCGACCGTCGTTGGCTTTGATGCAGACGACACGCTTTGGCACAATGAACGTTTCTACAGACTAACCCAAGAACGGTTCACGGAACTGCTGCAAAACCATACCGACCCCGACCACTTGGCCGAGCGGTTGCTGGATGCAGAGCGCCGCAATCTGGGTCACTACGGCTACGGCATCAAAGGCTTCGTGCTGTCGATGATCGAAACCGCCATCGAAGTGACAGATGCGCGCGTGCCCGCTTCGGTTATAGCGGAATTGATGGATGCAGGACGCGATATGCTGCGCCATCCCATCGAGCTGCTGCCATTCGCGCAAGAGACGGTTGCTGCAGTTGCGCAGACTCATACCATCGTGCTGATCACCAAGGGCGACCTGTTGGACCAGGAACGGAAACTGGCCCAGTCGGGTTTGGGCGATTTGTTTGACGGTGTTGAAATTGTCTCGGAAAAGACATCGGCACTCTACCAAGAGATCTTTTTGCGGTATGGCTCCGGTGCGGAGCGGGCCATCATGGTGGGCAACTCGATGCGCTCTGACGTTGTGCCCGCGATCGAAGCCGGCGGATGGGGCGTGTTTGTTCCGCACGGTCTGGAGTGGGAAATCGAAAAGGCACCAGCACCCACACATTCCCCAAGATTTCACTCGATTGAACACCTTGGGGCGCTTCCGGATTTGGTAAGAAAAATCCAATGAATTAAGCGCGACACCGATGTTGTGCGCAACTTTTGACCGCATACCAAATGTTGAATGGATTTACCTAGGCGGATAACCCACAGAATTCTATGAAGTTATTTGCTTTGGATTCCACCTGTGGTAGTGTGTCGGAAAAGAATAACTGGTTGACCAAAAAATTGGCGGCCTGAGGCAGACAGAGGCAATCATCGTGCAGGTTCGGCGGCTTCGACCGGCCCATATGGGCATTCTATTTTTCGGCGCACTTTGGCTGTGCGTCATTATTCCACTCAGCGCGGCGTCCGCGCCCTACGCAGCGATGGTGATGGATGCCAGAAACGGCGAAGTCTTGCACTCTCGCAATGCAGACACCCGGCTGCATCCCGCCTCACTGACCAAGATGATGACACTCTACATCGCGTTCCAAGCCGTCCAAAACGGCGAGATATCGTTGGACGAAAAAGTGCGGATTTCGCGCAACGCCGCGGCGGAGCCACCCTCGAAGCTTGGGTTGCAGACGGGCAGTCGGATAGCGTTGCGTTACTTGATCCGCGCCTCGGCCGTTAAGTCAGCCAACGATGCGGCGACAGCCATCGCCGAAGCGATTTCAGGAAGCGAGGCCAAGTTCGCCCGCCGGATGACCCGAACCGCCAAACAGCTTGGCATGACCCGAACAACGTTCAAGAATGCACATGGGCTGACCGAAACAGGGCACATGTCCACAGCACGGGACATGACCATCTTGGGGCGGCATCTGCTTTATGATTACCCGCAGTATTACAACATCTTTTCACGCCGTTCGACGCATGCGGGTCTGAAAACCGTGAACAACACCAATCGCCGCCTGCTTGATGCCTATCGCGGCGCGGACGGGATCAAAACTGGTTACACCCGGGCGGCAGGATTCAACCTAGTCGCCTCTGCCGAGCGCGGCAACGAGCGCATTATCGCGACCGTATTCGGCGGCAAATCAACGGCATCGCGAAACGCCAAAGTTGCAGAATTGCTTGATCTGGGCTTTCGCCGAGCACCCTCTCAGGTTGCCCTGCGAAAACCCAACCGACCCGCTTATCTGGCTGACGCAGGTGACGGGTCAACCGGCGGCAAAATCATACGCGTCAACGGACTGATCAAAACCAGCATGCGGCCCAAAGCACGCAGTTTCAACACACCCATTCTGGTCGCCCAGACCGATACGGACCGGATCGAAGAGTCTGCCCACGCTGACGAAAGTGCAATCCAAGTGGGTGTGGCGGCCGTCGTCGCCGAGGCTCAGAAGTCGACAAATGCGGTTCGCCCCGAGGCGCGACCGGTCAACGTCAACAGAATCGAAGAACCCGAAGTTGTCACGCGTCTGTCGACATCCGACGGGGATCAGCATTGGGGTATCAATGTGGGTCGGTATGGCAGCCGGTACGAAGCCGAAAAGGTGCTGCTTCGCACTGCCCTGTCCGAGATGTCGACGTTGGATGGGACCTTGCGCAAAGTCGTTCAAACACCACGTGGGTTCGATGCAAACTTCCTGGGGATGACTCGCGAGAGCGCCGACTTGGCGTGTCGGCGGCTGCAGGCGCGAAATGTGACCTGCTTCATGGTCGGCCCATCGTAGCGTCGACCATCGCCAGTCAAGCTACAGTTTGCGCGCCACGATAAATCGCGTCGGCGGGTCCTTGGGCAAAGGCGAGCATTCCAGAATTTCAAAACCCTCGGCTTTCAGCATGGTATTGAGCGCATCGCCCTCCAGAAAGCTCAAATGCGGCGCGCCGCGAAAGGCGCGCAGCATGGAAATGAACGGCTTCAGGTATGCGCTTTTCTCTGCCAAACATACTGTTTGCGAAACAAACACACCATTCGGGCCAAGCAGCGATTTGATCCGCTTTAACATCGCAGGCAGGTCCTCGACCAAATGCAGCATACGAATTGCCAGAACCGCATCAAAACCACCCGGTTCAACCTCGAACCGGTACATGTCCGCCTGAGTAAATCGAACATTCTTGATCCCTTGGCGCAGCGCATTGCCGCGGGCCACACTGATCATTGGATGCGAGATATCTATCGCCGTGAAACGCTCGGCATATGGGGCGAGCAACAACGCGTTCGCACCGGTGGCACAACCCAGATCCAAAACGTGGTCACCCGGTCCCAGATAGCGCCGAGTCCTTTCGATCATGCGCTGATGCACGGCACCGTCGCGAATAGGCGATCGTGCATAGCGCTCTGCCACGCGATCCCAATAGTCAGTCGATGCTGCACTGCGTACCACGTTGGACGGCCTAAAGGTTGTACTGCTACGAATCGAACAATCTAAAAGAGACTTTGGCCAGTTGGCATGGCCATGAACATCAGGTTTGCAGCGCATTGCGGCGCTTTTATGATTAAAAACCGATCAATTTGACGAAACTTATGGTTTCGGCCTGTCATCCCAATCCTTGTTCAGGATCCGACGCGCATCGCCTTCGGGGTCATCGTACTGGTTTGAACGTACGGAATAGACGAACCCCAGCAACCCAACGACACCCAGGAACAAAGAGATCGGAATAAGATAACTCAAAACTGTCATTCATCTTACTCGCAAGGCATTGAGAGATACCGTGACCGAACTGAGCGACATTGCCAAGGCCGCGATCAACGGTGTCGCCAGACCGGCCACCGCCAAAGGGACGGCAATCACATTGTAGACCGTCGCAATTCGAAAATTCTCACGTATGCGCCGCGTCGATTTGCCAGCAACGGCGCACGCCTCTGCCAATGGTGTCAGATCCTGTCCCAAAAGCACGACGTCCGACGCGACGCGTGCGGCGTCGAGCGCGGACGCGGGCGAAATGGACACATGAGCCGCGGTCAACGCAGCGGTATCGTTCAACCCGTCACCTACCATCAACACTCGGCGTCCCGCACTTTGCAGCTCATTGATTATGTCTGCCTTTTCGCCAGGCAAGGCCCCCGCTATCCAGTTTTCGATACCAACCTCTTCGGCCAGCAGGCGCACGGCCTCCGTAGCATCGCCAGAGAGCAGGCGTACGTCCAGGCCGGCCAATTTCAGATCGGCAATTGCGGCCGCTGCCCCAGATCGCAGGGTGTCAGAAAACGAAAACGCGACAGGGGCCTCGTCCCCGATCTGTAGCCAAGCCGTCGTGCCCGGGGCTTCGGTGGCACCAACCCATGACGCACGACCAAAGCGCACGCAGCTCCCATTCAAGCTGCCTTCTGTCCCGTAGCCGGGCACTTCACGGACATCATCAATGCTGGCCGGGTTCACCGCAGCGGCAGATGCGGCTTGAGCCACCGCAACGGACAAGGGGTGGGATGACGCATGTGCAAGTGCGGCAGCGATCGACATCTGGTTCGTTGCGATGTTTTGCGCATTTGTCAGACTGGGCGTGCCAGAGGTGAGTGTGCCAGTTTTGTCAAATACCACCGTGTCGATCTGTGCCAAACGCTCCAACGCGGTCGCATCCTTGATCAAAAGCCCTTTGCGAAAGAGATGTCCGGACGCAGCCGTTGTCACGGCAGGCACCGCCAAACCCAAGGCGCATGGGCAGGTGATGATCAGAACCGCTGCAGCGATGTTCAGTGCTGTGCGCAAGTCGCCGGAATAAAGGTACCAGCCGATGAAGCTGAGCGCGGCCAGAATGTGAACGCCCGGTGCATAAAGCTTGGCGGCTTGATCTGCCAACGACGTATACCTTGGTCGCCCGCTTTCCGCGACTGCAACCAGATCGGCCATACGGTGTAAGGACGTGTCTGCTCCCACGGCCGTGGCGCGCACCAAAAGCGGCCCGGTCAGGTTCACTTCACCAGCGCTGACCGATGTGTGCAGCTCGGCGAAAACGGGCAGTGTTTCCCCGGTTAGCAAGGACCGGTCCAACTCTGACACTCCATCGACGATTTCCCCGTCGACTGGCATCCTTGCCCCTGGACGGACACGGACCAGATCGCCGACACGAATTTCGCTGGCGGGCACTTCTGTTTCTGCGCCATTACGAACAACGATTGCGCGCGGCACTTCAAGGGCGGCCAGTTCTTGCGCCGCGGATCGCGCAACAGCGCGTGTCCGATAGTCCAAATAGCGGCCAACCAGCAAAAAGAAGGTCAAAGCCAACGCCGCGTCGAAATACGCGTGCTGACCGGACAACGATGTTTCCCAAAGTGACGTCGCCAAGGCCAGCAAGATCGCCAGAACGATCGGCACATCCATGTTCAACCGGCCGACCGACAAAGCGGACCATGCGTTGCGAAAGAACGGTTGTGCGCTGAATGCGATCGTCGGAAGTGCGATGGCAGCGGAAATCCAGTGGAACATATCCCGCGTGGCGTCTTCGGCCCCGGACCACACCGAAATGGATAAGAGCATAACGTTCATGGATGCGAAGCCAGACACAGCCATACGCATCAATAGATCCCGACCCGCCTGATCAGATTGAGTCGCGGAAAGTGCAGAAGGATCCAATTCATGGGCCTCGTAGCCGGCCCGTTCCAGTGCCGCTACAAGGGACTCGGCGGTCACGCCGGGCGAGGCTGAAATCATCGCTCGCTTCATGGTCAGGTTGACTCGCGCCGAGGCCACCCCCCGTTGGCTGCCAAGTGCCCTTTCGACGCCGCTGATACAGCCTTGGCAATGAATCCCCGGCAGGGACAACGTGATGTTGGCCGGCTCGGTCGACGGTGCGTCCACGGGCTCGCCAGACACGGCAGCACAGCCCGGGCAGGCCCCGGGCGAGGCGATGTTCAACGCACTATCGCTCGACATGCAGGATCACCCGCTGTTCAAATCGGGTACCATCCGCAGACAAGGCGGACATCCGGATGTTCCAGTTTCCAGCAGCCAGTTCGGCCGGCGCGACATAGGCGGTACCATCGAAGACGAAATCCGGTCGCATGTCGTCTTTTGTGTGGGTTGCGCGCCCCAGAACAGCATCCAGCGCCTGAACTTCGACCGGCTGGCCGTTGCTATCGGTGATTGACAGACGCACCAACCCGTCTGCGGCGTCGGATCGCACGGTCCAGCCAAGCGCGGTTTGCGCCGCGCGCTTCTCATCAAACTGTTGCGATGCAACATACGAGTTCTTCACTTCCAAACCCGGGAATGTTCGGACTGCATTATACGCCAGGATCAGGTTGACCGAGATTATGATGGCAAAGGCACCGCCAAACACCATAGCCGCATGCCGCCCGGTGAATTCTTTTCCTGACATGGTCACCCTCCTGTCCCGACGAATGTACCATCCCGGTACGCGCGTTCGTCATTGATCGTGTCAATCGCCCAGAACCGCAGCGGTGTGCGGTGCGCTTCGGACGCGGGCGAGCCCGGTGGCGCGACCACATAAACACGTTGCAGCTTGGTGGCTTGCGGGTCGATGGTCACACGATTGCCTTGAACGCCTTCAAGTTCCAGCCGGGTTTCAAGTGGTCCGGTCAAATGCAACCGGAACTCGCGTTCTTCGCCGTGTTTGTTGCGCAGTCGCATATCGTAAATGTTGCGGATAGATCCGTCAGACATGACGACATGCGTTGGATTTCGAACCGCGGCCAGCGTCATATCGATTTCCGGACGAATGAACAGGGCGAACACCAGCCCAAAGCCAACCGCTGACCACAGCGCCGTGTACATGATGGTGCGCGGCCGCAGAACATGCTTCCAAACCGGTCGCGGTGCTTCACCGGCCCGCTCTTGGTCTTCGTCGCTAAGGGCTAGGTAATCCACCAATCCACGTGGTTTGCCAAGCTTTGCCATGACATCGTCACAGGCATCGATACACAAGGCGCATGTGATGCATTCCAGCTGTTGGCCGTCCCGAATATCGATACCCATCGGGCACACGTTCACGCACGCCATGCAATCAATGCAATCGCCCAAGGTTTCCGCGCCTTCGGCTTTGCGGTGCTTGCCGCGCGGTTCACCCCGCCACTCGCGGTAGCCGACCGTCAGCGTATCTTCATCCATCATGGCGGCTTGGATTCGCGGCCAAGGGCACGCGTAAATGCAAATCTGTTCGCGCGCAAAGCCGCCAAAGAAAAAGGTGGTCAGCGTCAGGATGCCCATTGTTGTGTACGCAACAGGGTGGGCCTGCAGGGTGACAAGATCGCGCAGCAGCGTTGGTGCGTCAGCAAAGTAGAACACCCAGGCCCCACCAGTTGCCAACCCGATCAACAGCCAAACAGCCCATTTGGTCAGCCTCAGCCGCACCTTGCGGACATCCCAGTTTGCTTGGCGGTGCAGCCGCAACCGGGCGTTTCGGTCTCCTTCTATCCATCGCTCAACCAGAATGAAAAGGTCTGTCCAAACGGTTTGCGGGCAAGCATACCCACACCAAACCCGGCCCAAAGCCGATGTGAACAGGAACAGGCCCAGACCGGCCATGATCAACAAACCCGCCACGAAGTAAAATTCATGCGGCCAAATTTCGATCCAGAAGAAGTAAAACCTCCGCCCACCCAAATCGAGCAAGACCGCCTGATCCGGCAAACTCGGTCCGCGGTCCCAGCGCAGCCAAGGCGTGATGTAGTAGATACCAAGTGTGACGATCATGATCGCCCACTTCAGATTACGAAAGTTGCCATAGACACGGCGCGGGAAAATAGGCTCGCGCGCTTCGTAAAGACTTGGTGCTGGGTCTGTATCGCTCACAGCGTTTCTCCAAAACCGGAAAACAGGCTTTGACCCTTTTGGGCTCAATTCGGCATGCCATCATTGATATGGCTCAAACCGGAGAATTTGGATGCCGGTTTATGTCGCAGGCCCCCCGAGTTCGGCTTGCCGCGCCAACCAAATTACAAATGCACGAACAGACGATCGCAAGACGCCTGACCCCGTCACGATGTGATACCCAGCGTCTGGTCGCTCTTCAAAGAGCGCCAATAGCCGTCCGGACTGCAAGTCCGCCTCGACAAAGTAGCGGACCGTGATCAAGACACCCTGCCCTGCGCGCGCGCTGTCGACCATCAAGTTGCCGGGCAATTGGGTGCGGCGCTGCTGCCCACCGGTGACGGCCCCGTGTGTTTTCAACCAGTTTGTCGCCTCGGTCGTTCCCAATTCCTCAATCCATGGCAATCGCGCTAGATCGGCTGGTTCCCGGATCACCCGACCCTCGACCAAGCTGGGGGCCGCCACGATGACCAAGGGCGACATAAGCAATGGTTGGCTTTCCAGCCCGGGCCAATCGCCGCTGCCAAATCGCAATGCGACATCGATGCCTCCTGGTTCCAATGGTACAACCTGAGGCGAGGGATCGATCCGCAGGCTGATATCGGGATGGCGCTCGGAAAACTCTGTGAGCCGCGGCATCAACCATCCGCCGGCAAAACTGGGCGTTACCGACACATGAACGGGTCGGTCTTGTTCAACCTGTTTCAGTTGCGCCACGGCGGCCCCAATGGCGCCGAACCCCAGCTTGACCGCAGACGCCAGCGCTTGCCCGTCTTCTGTCAAGCGCAAGCCACGCCCCCGCCGGTCAAACAGAGCCACGCCCAGATGGTGTTCAAGCCCGCGCAATTGCTGGCTGATGGCGGCATGGCTGACATTCAACATATCGCCGGCCTCGGTCAGACTGCCGGTTTCAGCAAAGGCCGAAAAGGCCCGAAGCGATGACAGCGGCGGCATATCACGCCATTCCATACTTAAGCCTGCCTTACATTTTGGAATTATCCTTGAGTCGCATTCTTGGGCTTAGGCTGCCAATAAAACAAAAGGAATTTTGCGAACAGGAGTTCAGGACCATGCTCAACATTTACGCCCAGTCTTTCATGACCGCAACACGTACAGACGTGCATGGGGTCAAGCTTCAAGCCCATGACAGCGCAAAGCCCAAGCGTCGTTGGTTGCCCAAAGGGCATTGGTGGGTCGCGAAAGATCAAAAGTTCTAACGAACAAGAAAGGCCCGCCGGATGTCCGGCGGGCCAAGATTTGCGCGATCAGAAACAGTTACTCACCGCCGCCAAGCTGATGCACATATGTCGAAACCGCGCGAATTTGAGCTTCGCTTAGGCGTTGTGTCCACGGTGGCATCACACCAAAACGGCTGTACGTGACAGTCTCTTTGATCCTGTCGTACGAGCCACCGTAAAGCCAAACCGCATTTGCCAGGTTTGGCGCGCCCAATTCCGGATCACCTAGCCCTTCATCACCGTGGCAGGACGAGCACTGATCCAGAAAGATGTCCGCACCGGCAGTTACCAATGACGCATCTTGCGGCTCTTGGCCCGACAGTTCGAGAACATAGTTCACAACCTGTTCTATTTCTTGCTCTTCTAAGATTTCGCCAAAGGCCGGCATTTCGGACCAGCGCGCATCGAAATCATCCTCGTTACGAATGCCATGGCTGATCGTGTAGTGGATGTTTTCAATGTCCCCGCCCCACAGCCAGTCGTCATCCAGCAAGTTGGGATACCCAGAGGCCTGAACCCCAGCGGCTCCCGAACCGTGACACTGCGCACACCACGTCCGGAACACGGCAGCGCCCGCGGACACGGCATAGGTATTCAACTCCGGATCTCCAGCAATCTCCGTGAGCTCAACCGATGCAAGACGCGCGTTGATATCCGCGTTCGCCTCCTCGGCCTGATCGAGATCTGCAGCCAATTCCGCGCGTGTGGAATAGCCCAGAAGCCCAGCAGTTGCCTTATTGACCAGCGGCCACGCCGGATACGCGATTGTATAGGCAACACCCCAAACAATCGTGGCGTAGAAGGTCCAAAGCCACCACCGGGGCAAGGGATTGTTGAACTCCTCGATCCCATCCCAAACGTGGCCTGTGGTTTCCGGGTCGCCCTCGAATTTCTTGGATGGTTTTGTCATTTCCGCGCCTCCTTTTCTTCGGCGGGTTTTGAGCCATTCGTTTCTGGCGCCGGGGCGTCTTCGTGTCGGAACGGGATGTTGGCCGTATCGCGGTAAGCCGCCGTGGAACCGGGCCGAAACACCCAGACAACCATGCCGACAAAGAACAGGAACAGTGCAAGAAGTCCCCAACTGTCGGCCATCTGGCGCAGGAAGGTGTATTCCTCCATGGTATCCTCCTATCGGCTCGCATCAGGCGTGAAGGTCGAGAAATCGACCAGTGTGCCCAGCATTTGCAGATAGGCAATCAACGCGTCGGCCTCGGATACCCCAGGTTGCCCATCGAAGTTGCGAACGTTCACGCTGTCTTCACCGTACCGGTCCAACAAACCGTCAAAGTCGCTATCCGGATCGGCCTGTGCCCGAAAATCTGCCGCCGCGTTGGCAATCATGTCATCCGAATAGGGGACGCCCACGATGCGGTGTGTCCTGAGCAGATCGTCCATGTAGGCGGGCTCGATCAGCGTCTCTTCGAGATAGCCGTATTTCGGCATGATCGATTCCGGCACCACCGACTGCGGGTCGCGCAAATGGTCCACATGCCAGTCATCAGAATACCGTCCACCGACACGGGCCAAATCCGGGCCCGTACGTTTAGAGCCCCACTGGAACGGGTGGTCATACATGGATTCCGCCGCAAGCGAATAATGGCCATACCGCTCGACCTCGTCCCGCATCGGGCGGATCATCTGGCTGTGACACACATAGCAGCCTTCGCGGATGTAGATCTCGCGCCCCTGCAGCTCCAGAGGCGTGTAAGGCCGCATGCCGTCTACCTTTTCGATCGTGTTTTCAAGGTAGAAGAGTGGGGCGATCTGAACGATCCCCCCCACGGTCACCACAAGGAAGCTGAAGATCAGCAACAAAGTGGCGTTGGTTTCGAGGATTTTATGTCTATCGAGAATAGCCATCTCGCCGGCCCTCCTTATTCAGCCGGAACCGCAGTACCGAGGCTGGCCTCTTTGGCCGGCGCCCGCTTCACGGTCATCCAGAGGTTGTAGCACATGATGATGGCGCCAGCGAGGTACATGATCCCACCCAAACCGCGCGCAACATACATCGGGAACTTCGCAGCAACGGTGTCGGCAAAGGCCCAAACTAGGAACCCGTTTGCGTCCACTTCACGCCACATCAGGCCTTCCATGATTCCCGAGACCCACATCGATGCCGCGTAGAGCACGATACCGATCGTCGCGAGCCAGAAATGCCAACTGACCAGGGAAAGGCTGTACAGCCGTTCACGTTTCCACAAGGCCGGCACAAGGAAGTACAGGCATCCAAAGGTGATCATGCCGTTCCAGCCCAATGCGCCGGAATGCACGTGCCCGATGGTCCAGTCTGTGTAATGGCTCAGCGCGTTGACGGCGCGGATCGACATCATCGGGCCTTCGAACGTGGACATGCCATAGAAGCCAAGGCTGATCACCATCATCCGGATCACCGGGTCGGTGCGCAGTTTGTCCCATGCCCCCGACAAGGTCATCAGACCGTTGATCATGCCACCCCAGCTGGGCATCCACAGCACGATCGAGAACACCATGCCCAAGGTCGACGCCCAGTCTGGCAAAGCCGTATAATGCAGATGGTGCGGCCCCGCCCAGATGTAGATAAAGATCAGGGCCCAGAAGTGAATGATCGACAGCTTGTAGCTGAAGATCGGCCGTTCGGCCTGCTTGGGAATGAAGTAGTACATCATCCCCAGGAACCCGGCGGTCAGAAAAAAGCCGACCGCGTTATGGCCGTACCACCACTGGGTCATGGCATCTTGTACGCCTGCAAACACCTGAACCGAACGCGATCCCCAGATCGATACCGGGATCGACAGGTTGTTCACCACATGCAGCATGGCCACCGTCACAATGAATGACAGGAAGAACCAGTTGGCGACGTAGATGTGCGGCTCCTTGCGCTTGATAATCGTGCCAAGAAAAACCGCCAGGTAAGCCACCCAGACGATGGTCAGCCAAAGGTCCACGTACCACTCGGGCTCTGCGTATTCTTTCGACTGCGTCGCGCCCAGAAGATACCCGGTCGCGGCCAACACGATGAACAGCTGATAGCCCCAGAACACGAACCATGCCAGGTTACCGCCCCACAATCGCGCCGCGCTTGTTCGTTGCACAACATAAAAGGATGTTGCGATCAACGCGTTGCCGCCAAACGCAAAAATCACCGCCGAAGTATGCAAAGGACGCAGGCGCCCGAAATTGCCCATTCCTTGTGTCCATTCCCAGTTGAGCCCCGGAAAGGCCAGCTGGAACGCAATGAACACGCCTGCCAGAAACCCGACGACGCCCCAAAGTGCAGTGGCGATCACGCCCGCGCGGATCACACTGTCGAGATATTCGTGCTCGACATTTGGTGATGTGTCTGGCTCATCGGTGCGGCGCAGCGTGTACAAAAACAGGCCGCCTGAAATGAGCATGATCAAAATAGCATGGACCTGATACGCCAAATCGCGGGCATAATTCGCCGCGATCATGGCAAAAATCGTGATCAGGCCGAACACGATCAGCTTGAGATAATTCAACATATTTTGTCCCTTCGCCCCATGTCCTTGTGTCGGTCATTCCTAATCGGACAAGTCTGGTACGTAGTTTTCATGCAAAACCATCGCGTTGGTGGCTTTGATCTGTGTCAACACGATGCCACGGATTCTCTGTCACTCACAAAGGCACAAGGTCGCATCCGCGATTTTGGTCTCGTGATATCGGAGCGTGGAGGTCCGCATGTCCTACAAATCAATTCTCTCAGTCCTGACAAACGAAAAGCTCATGAACGCGCCCCTGACGGCGCTCAGCGCCTTGGCAGCTACCCATGACGCACACGCCGATGCGGTGTGCCTTGGCATCGATCGCACGCAGGTTGGCTATTACTATGCTGGAGCCACCGCCGTGCTGATCGAAGACAGCCTCAACCGCGCGCGCGAGGAAGCCGAAGCGCTGGCGGGCTTGGCAGAAAAAAACCTGGCTGCAACAGGTTTGCGATGGGGTGTTGACGATGCAGTGGCTTCGATGATGGATACCGGCCGCTTTGTGGCCCACCGCGCGCGGTTCACAGATCTGTTTGTTTCCCCGATGCCCTATGGCGAAGACCGCGGCGCCGAAATCGAACTGGTGCTAGAGGCTGCATTGTTCGACGGGCGGACACCCGTACTTGTCGTGCCGGACGCGGCACCAAACGACTTCGCGTTTCGAAAGGTGCTTGTGGCCTGGAACGAAAGCGCCGAAGCGCTCAGCGCCATTCGCAAGGCATTGCCGTTTCTGGCAGCGGCCGATCTGGTGCAGATTGCCGTCATTGATCCGCCAGCGCATGGGCCAGAACGATCTGACCCCGGGGGGCTTTTGTCATTGATGCTGTCGCGACACGGCGTGAAATGCGAAATCGATGTTGTTCGGAAAACGCTGCCGCGTATCTCGGATGTTCTGCACCAGAAAGCGACAGATGCAGGCTCGGATCTGATTGTCATGGGGGCCTACGGGCACTCCAGGCTCCGCCAGTCCATCCTGGGCGGGACCACACGCAACATGCTTGAGCAGTCGAAGGTGCCGATCCTCATGGCTCACTAAACACTGTGCTGGTGGACGATCTGCTTAATTCAGAACGCCACCATCACTATCATCGCCGGCTTCTTCCATGAGCACGGCCAGATCTGGCACGGTGACATGCCGTTTGCCCTGCAGTTCGATGACGCCATCGCGCTTCAAAGCAGAAATCTGACGGCTCACGGTTTCTAATGTCAGCCCCAGATAATCAGCCATCGCTTCGCGGGTCAGCGGCAGGTCAAATACGGCCGAGCTGGCTGAGTGCGCACGTCCAAGCTCGGCATCCCGGCGCGCAAAAATAAGCATCAAGCTTGCTATCTTTTCCCGCGCGGTTTTGCGACCCAACACAAGCATCCATTCACGCGCCGCATCCAGCTCGTCCAACGTCATTTCCAACAATCGCTGGGCGATATGGGGCGTGGTGGTGATCAATTGCTCAAAGGGTTTTTTTCGGAAACAGCACATCACTATGTCGGTCGTTGCCACGACATCATAAATTGATCCTTGCCGACCCGGCCGGCCCACGAAATCTGAAGGTAGCAGCAGCCCAACCATTTGCGTGCGGCCGTCTTCCATTGTTTGGCGCAATGTAGCGATGCCAGACACTACCGAACCAACAAAATCCATAGAGTCCCCAGACCAAACAAGGGTTTGGCCCGCCTCGTATCGGCGGTAGTACTTAATCTCTTCCAGCCGTTCGAGTTCGTCCGCTTCGCACCGTGCGCAAACCGCCCTGTGGCGAATCGGGCAATCTGCGCACTGGACGTCCAAGGTGGGTGCTGGTGATTGCATTGTCAGCTCGCGATTGATCTGGGTCAAAGCAGGCGCAGGCCCGCCCGTTTAACCCTATCCACATGTTGACGTATCCGCAATTAGAGCGGTTGGGATTGTTTGACGCGCGTGTGCCAAGATACACGAGCTACCCGACGGCGCCGCATTTCAAACCCCAAGTCGGGCTTGATGACTTCACGCGTTGGGTCAGGGCCATTGCCCCTCGGTCACAAATATCGCTCTACATTCATGTGCCGTTTTGCAGGCGACTGTGTTGGTTTTGCGCGTGCCGGACGCAAGGTAGCCCGACCGCTGCGCCTGTCGCCGCCTACTTGGAAACGCTCAAGGCGGAACTTGCTCTGCTGTCCGATCACCTGCCTGAGGGCATAAGGCTTTCGCGTCTACATTGGGGGGGCGGCACACCAACCTTGCTGTCTCCAAGCATGATCGCGGATTTGGCCGGTGCCATTGCGGCGGCTTTGCCGTTTGCGCCAGACGCAGAGTTTTCGGTTGAAATTGACCCCAATGAAATTGATGAGCCACGCATTGCAGCCTTATCTGCGGCCGGTATGAACCGCGCGTCGCTTGGCATTCAGGACTTTGATCCCCTGATCCAAGATGCCATCGGGCGACCACAAAGCTTTGATGCAACCAAAGAGGCAATCGAGTTGCTTCGCGCGCAGCGGATCACCAGTTTGAACGCAGATCTGGTATACGGTTTGCCGCATCAAACCCCCGGCCGCATCACGGATACTGTGCAAAAGCTGATGTCGCTGACACCCGATCGCATCGCGCTTTATGGGTACGCGCATGTGCCGTGGATGGCCAAGCGACAGCAATTGATCCCGTCAGAAGCGTTGCCCAGTCCCGAGGAACGGCTGAGCCTTTTTGAAACGGCACGGCGCCTGCTCGTCTGGGATGGCTACAACGAGATCGGCATCGATCACTTTGCCATTCCTGAAGATGGCCTGAGCATCGCCCAGAAAACCGGCCAATTACGGCGAAACTTCCAAGGCTACACGGATGACACGTCACCGGTTCTCATCGGGCTTGGTGCATCGTCTATTTCCCGCTTTCCCGAAGGATATGCGCAGAACGAAGCAGCCACGTCTGCCTACACAAAAGCCATTCACAACCATCAGTTTGCAACGGCACGGGGGCATGCGTTTTCTTCCGAGGACAGGTTGCGCGCGCGGTTGATCGAAGCTTTGATGTGCGATTTCCGGATAAGTGCGTCCGAAACTACCGGGACATTTGGCATCTCGCCAAACGCCCTGAAGCAGATCTTTGCGCAAGCAGACGCTGTGTTTCCCGGCCTGTTGGACATATCGCAGGACGGGCTGTTCATACCCAAGCACGTACGGCCTTTGACACGCATGATCGCACGGTGTTTCGACGCGTATGACAGTGCCAGCGTCGGGCACAGTTCAGCGATCTGATCAGCGCTGGTAACCAGCAGCGGCCATGAGTTGACGCGTGTAATCTGTCTGGGGATCGCCAAAGACACGGTCGGCTGACCCGTATTCGACAACATCCCCATGTTTCATGACAATGACGTTATGCGACATCGCCCGCACCACGTTCAGGTCATGACTGATGAACAGATAGGCCAACCCGTAGGTGGATTGCAATTTGCGCAACAAATCCACGATTTGTACCTGCACTGTCATATCCAGCGCAGATGTTGGTTCGTCCAGCACCAGAAGTCTCGGGCGTAAAACCATGGCGCGGGCAATCGCGATCCGCTGACGTTGCCCACCCGAAAACTCATGAGGATACCGGTCCATCGATCCCGGATCCAGGCCCGTTTCCACCATCGCCTCTGCCACAAGCTCGCGCGCGGGCCGACCCGGGTCAACATGGTGCACGCCCAAACCTTCGGCGATGATCTGTTGGCAGGTCATGCGCGGGCTCAGGCTGCCGAACGGGTCCTGAAACACGATCTGCATGTCCTTGCGCATCGCCCGGAGTTCCCGGGTAGACCATTTTCGCATGTCTTTCTCGCGAAAGTGGATCTCGCCCTGCGACGCGATCAACCGCATCATGGCCAAAGCCAAAGTGGTTTTTCCTGACCCGGATTCGCCCACAATCCCCAGCGTTTCACCGGCGCGAACAACAAATGTGCTGTCGTTGACAGCCTTCACATGACCCACTGTTCGTTTCAGCAAACCACGCTGAATCGGAAACCAGATCCGCAAGCCGTTGGCACTGGCAATTTCTTCAGCGTCGACGGCCACGGGTTCTGGCCGGCCTTTGGGTTCCGCTGCCAGCAGCATTTGCGTGTACGGGTGCTGCGGGTTTTCGAAGATTTCCGATGTTTGACCCGTTTCAACGATTTCGCCATGCTGCATCACACACACTCGGTCGGCGATCCGGCGTACGATCCCAAGATCATGCGTAATGAACAGCAACGCCATACCTTCGCTGGATTTCAGATCAGCCAAAAGATCCAAAATCTGTGCCTGTATCGTAACGTCCAGCGCCGTCGTTGGCTCGTCTGCGATCAGGATGTCAGGTTTGTTGGCCAGAGCCATGGCGATCATGACCCGTTGCCGTTGTCCACCGCTGAGCTGGTGCGGGTAACTGTCCATCCTGTCCGCCGCATCGCGAATGCCGACCTTGTCCATAAGTTCCACGATGCGTTTGTCTGCGGCGGCGCCCGTCAAACCCTGGTGCAAGGCAAGCGTTTCAGCCAATTGCTTGCGCACAGTGTGCAGCGGGTTCAGCGATGTCATCGGCTCTTGGAAAATGAAACTGATGTCGTTGCCACGCACCGAGCGCAACGTGGTTTCATCTACTCCGATAAGATCCTCGCCCTTGTACTTGACCGATCCGGCGACGGTGGCGCTGTCTCCCAACAGCGATACCGTAGACAAAGCCGAAACCGACTTGCCTGATCCGCTTTCCCCCACCAAGGCCACAGTTTCCCCGCGGTCGACGGTAAAATCGATCCCTTTCACGGCGTGCGTGACGCCGCCATCCTGGCGAAAACTGACCCTCAGGTCGCGAACCTCCAACAGGGCGCTCATGAAAATGTCTTTCTCGGGTCAAAGGCATCGCGGACACCTTCAAATATGAACACCAGCAGCGACAGCATGATCGCAAAGGTGAAAAAGGCTGTGAACGCCAGCCAGGGCGCTTGAAGGTTCTGCTTTGCTTGCAACGTCAGTTCCCCCAATGAAGGAGCGGAGGACGGCAAGCCGAACCCAAGGAAGTCCAGTGAAGCCAGCGCCCCGATTGTACCGGTCACGATAAAAGGCAGCATGGTCAGTGTTGCGACCATCGCGTTTGGCAACATGTGGCGGAACATGATGGTCCAGTTGCTCACCCCTAGCGCCTTGGCAGCGCGGACGTATTCCAGATTGCGCGCGCGCAGGAACTCTGCCCGAACCACACCGACCAGTGCTGTCCAACTGAAAAGCACCATCAGGACGACGAGCAACCAGAAACTTCGCCCCAAGATCGCAAACATGATGATGATCACATACAAGGACGGCGTCGATGACCAGATTTCGATGATCCGCTGGAAAATCAGGTCAAGCCAGCCGCCAAAATACCCTTGAACCGCACCGGCTACGATGCCGATCACACTTGCAGCAGCCGTCACCACAAGGGTGAATATGATCGACAGCCGAAACCCGTAGATGACTCGTGCGAGCACATCACGCTTTGTATCATCTGTGCCCAACCAGTTCTGCCCATTCGGCGGCAAGGGGGCCGCACCGGGTCGATCAACGGTTGTGTTGTACGAATAAGGAATGATGGGCCAGATCGTCCAACCCTTTTCAATGGGCTCTCCTTCAACGACGCCGTCTTCTGCATCCAGCAGAATGCCTTCGGGATCATCGAAGCAGATATCAAGTCCACCCGAGATGATCAGGCATTCCACTTCTGGATCCTTGTAGATCGCCTCGGTCTGGAAATCACCGCCAAAGGCCGTTTCGGGGTAAAACTTGAATATCGGCGCGTAGATCTCACCGCGATAAGACACAAGGATTGGTTTGTCGTTGGCGATGAATTCGGCAAACAACGAAAGACCGAACAAAACCGAAAACACCATCAACGACCAATAGGCCCGACTATTGGCCCTGAAATTACGCCAGCGCCGCTGGCTGAGCGGTGATAGCCACGACTTTCGCACTGGCGGCGCGGTTTGTGCCGCACTGTCTTGTTCCAACGGAGGCAACGCTTGATCTGTCATCTCACCCCTCCCGCCGTTCAAAGTCGATCCTCGGATCAACCAGCACATACATCAGGTCCGACAAGATCCCGATCACCAGGCTCATCAAACCAAAGACAAAAAGCGTGCCGAAAATGACCGGGTAATCGCGCTGCAAGGCGGCCTCGAACCCAAGCCGACCCAAACCATCAAGCGAAAAGATCGTTTCGATGATCAACGAGCCCGAAAAGAACACGCCGATGAACACCGCCGGGAAACCAGCAATGACAATCAGCATCGCATTGCGGAATACATGACCGTACAAGACCCGTCGTTCGCTGAGCCCTTTGGCACGGGCAGTCATCACGTATTGCTTCTTTATCTCGTCAAGAAAGCTGTTCTTGGTCAACAAGGTAAGCGTGGCAAACGCCGAGATCGTGCTGGCCAGCACTGGCAGAGTGATGTGCCAGAAATAATCGCCGATCTTGCCCAGTAAGCTGAGATCCTCCCAGTTGTCGGAGGTCAGCCCACGAAGTGGAAAGATCTGATAATAGGACCCGCCTGCAAACAGAACCAGAAGCAAGATCGCAAACAGAAACCCCGGGATCGCATACGCAACGATGATGACGCCGCTGGTCCAGGTGTCAAACTGTGTACCGTCTCGAACGGCCTTGCGGATGCCCAAGGGGATAGAGACAAGATATGCGATCAGGGTCGACCAAAGCCCAAGCGAAATGGACACCGGCATCTTTTCCAGAACCAAGTCGACCACGCTGATGGATCGGAAATAACTCTCTCCAAAATCCAGCCGCATGTAGTTCCACATCATATTGAGGAACCGTTCCAGCGGCGGCTTGTCGAAGCCAAATTCCCGTTCCAACTGCTCGATAAACTCAGGTGGCAGCCCACGGGCCCCGACATATTCGCTGGTGAACTCGTTGGTCTCACCAACTTCACCGGCATCGCCCTGTCCCCCGGCAAAGCTGCCAAACACATCTCCCTGGCCCTGTGCTCGCGCAATCGCCTGTTCTACCGGCCCACCCGGCACAAACTGTGTGAGCGCGAAGTTCACAATCATGATCCCGATCAGGGTGGGAATGATCAGCAAAAATCGCCGAAGGATGTAGGCGCCCATTTGGCGGTTACCTTAGCGCGCCGGAGGCACGAAGTTCGGCCGCTTTGTCAGCATTGAACCACCAAAAGTCCAACTGGCCGAGTTCAAGTGGCGGCAGGATTGCGGGGTATTCGTACTGGTTATAGTACGACACCCAATAACTGTCGTTGTACCAAACCGGCACCATGATGAATTCGTGGCGCAGCGCGCGGTCCAAAGCCCGCAAGGCAGTTTCTTCATCGTCTTTATCGTTGGCAAACAGCGCAGCATCAATGATCTGATCTACCATTGGGCTGGCCAGACCGGCGGGGTTGAACAGAGAAAACTCCGCCTCTGCAGAACCGAAGCGTTGGCGCAACCCGGTGCCTGCACCTAGGAAAGAACCGTATGCGCCGTAGATCATGTCGTAATCAAAGTCCCGGCGACGCAAGGTAAACTGTGATGGGTCGACCTTTTCAAGCACGGCGTCGATACCCATGGCGCGCAGATTAGTCATGTAGTTTTCGACCACCGAACTCAGCGTGCCTTCTGCCGATGTGTTGAACAAAAAGGTAATCTTGAGTGGTTCTCCCACCGCGTTGCGGCGCATTCCATCATCACCGACGGGCCAACCGGCCTCGTCCAGCAGGCGCATGGCCTGTCGCAGATTGCGCCGGTCGGTCAGGCGATCTTCGCTTGATGTATGCGGCACCAAGGCGTCGGTTGTCAGCATCTCGGCAGGCACGACTTCGCCAAGCGATTCCAGCAATGCCAGTTCGTTTCCATCCGGCGTGCCGGTGGCCATTAGTGGCGTATCTTGGGTGTAAGACGCGCGATGCTTGAACAGCCCATACTGCAACGACGCATTGGTCCATTCAAAGTTGTATCCCAACGCAAGCGCTTCTCTGACGCGGATATCCTTCATGATGTCGCGCCGCAGGTTGAACACAAACCCAGTCGGCGTCGGCGGCGTACCATCGGGCAGGTCGGCCTTTACAACGGCACCGCTTTCGATTTTCGGAAATGTATACTGTGTCGCCCATTTCTTCGAATCGGACTCTGTACGGAACGTGACAACACCGGCCTTGAAAGCTTCGAAAGCAGGTGTGTCATCGGTAAAGTACTCGATACGGATGCTGTCGAAATTGTGCCGACCCTGATTCATTGGCAGATCTTTGCCCCAGTAGTCAGGATTCCGGCGGTAGGTGATCCTGTTGTTCACGTCCACTGTATCAACCATATAGGGCCCTGAGCCGGGCGATGTTTCCAGACGCGCCTCGTCAAGCCGCGCCCCAGTTTCATCAAACCATTTTTTGGACCACACCGGCACACCACCGACCTGATCGATCAAGCTGCGTCGAGAGATACCGTCGGCAAAGTAGAACTTGATGGAATAGTCATCGAGCACTTCGGCATTCGGAATGCGTTTTTTGACCGCTGCGGCATAGGATGGCAGGCCCTGTTCCAGCAACAGATTATGGCTGAACAACACGTCATGTGCGGTCACCGGGCTGCCATCGGAAAAACGGGCCTCCGGGCGCATCCGGAAGATGACCCACTCCTTGCTAGGCGGGTATTCAACGCTTTCTGCCAGCAGACCATAGCCCTCGCCATAGGCATCAGCCGGCGCATCGCCCAGCAGGCTTTCGTACATAATCCAGCTGAGTTGGCCGCCGCGACCTTTGCGCGAGTAAGGGTTCATCGAGTCGAATGTACCCAACGCAGAATAGGATATCTCGCCGCCTTTCGGCGCATCGGGATTGACGTACGCATAATGCTCGAAATCCGCCGGATAGGTCAGATCCCCGTAGAATGAGTATCCGTGAGAAACGATCAGGTCGTCATGCCCGTCTGCACGCAGCATTTGAGCAAGTCCCAAGATCAAGGCCAACGAAAAGGCGAGCACCAAAGGCAATTTTCGGTCTGGTTGAATGGCGATTGCGATCGCGCGCGACCGGGCTTTTGGCTTCCTCATGCGATTGGTCCTCTCTGCAGCTCTGGTGACGAGGTTTCTTCTTGGTGATGTAACGTAAAAGCCGCGGCTGCCAACATTCAAGCCGTGATTACGGGAATGTGCGCGGGTCGTGTGGCCATGAGTGGATGTGCACCCCCAAAAACACAAAAGCCGCGGTGTTTCCCCCAGCCGTTTACGAAATTATAGCCGCTACGAGAGCATAGCGGCTACATCTTGTGGCGTTGGGCTTCGTTCACTCATATTGACGTGGGCTTACGCATGTAAATCTTTGGTCAAACAGCCCAAGAGTCCCGGATCAAAAATCTCTTTCCGAACTTGATCTTAGGTTTTCCTGTGCCTGAACCTCCAAGGCAAGGTACAGAGGTGTTAGCAATAGGCGTCGGTTCAGAGCTGCCGTTGGTGCGCAACGCAGAGAATGTCTGGAAAGAGCCCAACCTGTAAGTTAGAGATTTTCGCTGCAGGCGCTTGCCGCAAAGGTTGTGCCGCGTATGCATCATCTTGAGTACGGCGCTGCGGCGTTAAGAGCGGCCGTTCGTTTCGAGCCCTGCGAGATCTCGTCAGGCAATGAGCAAGACGCGGGGCAGACCTGCCCGAAGCCGATGCGGCGACACCCACAGCGGTTGCTTGACCGTTTCCCTGAATACCCGGCCGCGTGTCTGCACGATTTCCCTAAACCGGACATTCAAAGCGATCAAATGGGCAAAAGTCCAATCCTTAAGCCGCAAGTTTCTCGAACACCGTATCACCAGGAAAAGCAAACACGAGGTTCAAGCGCGGATCGGGCTTATATGCTGGCACATTCCAGCGAGGTTCATCGCCATGGCGGTGGTAAAAGTCAGACGAATTCTGAAAGAGTATCCGCGGGCGTAGCATACGTTGTTTCTGGCCTGATCTGTCGTGCCAATTGCCCGTTCTGGTCATGTGGCGTTTGGTGTTCCATCTCGGTCATCGACTGGCCACACGACTCGAAAGCCATGATGGGTGGTCGAACTGTCTGGCGAGCTGCCCGACCGAGCCGCAATCCTGTAACGATAGCAATAGGACCGGTGGCACAAAAAGGAACCGCCCTTGCTGACCTTGTACCCCTTCATACCGTCAAGACGCTGTCGGACCGGCTTTTTGAGTGAATGGATCTTGAATGAGTCCGACGTCCATTCCCAAGTGTTGCCTACCATGTTGAACAGACCATAGCCGTTAGGGGCAAAAGATCGGGCCGGAGCGGTCGTTTCATACCCGTCTTTTACCGTGTTGTTCTTTGGAAAGGTGCCTTGCCAGATGTTACACGGTTGAAAATTCAGATCGTCCGGATTCTCATCGCCCCATGGAAACTTCACGTCTCCCAGGCCTCCTCGCGCAGCATGCTCCCACTCCGCCTCCGAGGGCAGACGCCCGCCGGTCCAGGTTGCGTACGCGCGGGCGTCGTGCCACGAAACATGTACCACAGGGTGATCGTGACGCCAGACTGCATCCATGGTGCCCGGCCCGTTGATGTCCCGCCAGTTTGCCCCGTCGACCCGGCGCCACCATTCATGGTCGACGATGGCTTGCGTCGGCCCAACGGCGTCCGGGACTTGTGCCCAGAAAACAAAAGACCACCCGAACCGTTCTGCCTCGGTCTGGTACCCGGTGTCGGCCACGAACCGTGCGAATTGCTAGTTGGTCACCGCTCTTTCGCCGATCCGAAAAGCCGCGATTTTCTTGCGGCGCAGCGGGTCTTCGCCATCATTGGGAAATCCTGGAACCTGAGTTCCGACGTAAGCGGTTTCACCTGGGATTTTTACAGCCTGGACATCCGCACCGCTCGGACCGGCGGGCAAAATGTTGGCGCTCTCGGGTGCGGCTTCATCACGCGTATCTTGCCGAGAAGGCGCGCAACACGCCTTCGGGGCCTTTCGAAGCTGGGCGCCCCCTAAGATATCATCGACCGGGCGGGTATCTGCCCGGTCCCAGAATACCTTAGCGGTGGCCTTGTTGCGTTGGTTGGTTTCGCTCAATCTGCGGCCTCCCTATACGGAGCGCCTTCACCGTAAGGCACATTGACACCGCCATAGCGGCGCACACGCAGGTTACATTGCTCGGCGTGGCCAACAAAGCCTTCGAGCATGCACAAACGGGAGCCGTATTCCCCGATCATGGTGGCCGCCTCATCGGTAATCACTTTTTGGTAGCTGTGTGTTTTCAGATACTTACCCACCCAAAGCCCACCGGTGTAGCGACCGGCTTTCTTGGTCGGGAGCGTGTGATTGGTGCCGATCACCTTATCGCCATTGGCGACGTTGGTGCGCGGGCCAAGGAACAACGCGCCATAGCAGGTCATGTGTTCCAGGAACCACTCGTCACGATCCGTCATCACCTGAACATGCTCGGAGGCATAGTCATCCGCGACCTTCAGCATCTCGTCGTGTGTGTCACACAGGATCACTTCGCCGTAGTCTTCCCAGCTGATACGAGCAGTGCCCGCCGTCGGCAGGATCTTTAGCAACCGGCCGATCTCGGACAAGGTACTTTCAGCCAGTTTGCGCGAGTTTGTCACCATCACGGCCGGAGAATTGTAGCCGTGCTCGGCCTGCCCCAAAAGATCCGTGGCGCACAGTTCCGCATCGACGGTTTCGTCAGCGATGACCATGGTTTCAGTTGGACCCGCAAAAAGATCGATACCGACGCGACCGAACAATTGGCGCTTGGCTTCAGCCACAAAGGCGTTGCCCGGCCCCACCAAAAGGTGAACCGGGTCGATGGTCTCGGTACCCAGCGCCATTGCGCCAACAGCCTGAATGCCGCCAAGAACAAAGATCTCGTGGGCGCCGCCCATATGCATCGCGGCAATCACCGCCGGGTTCGGTTCGCCGTTGAACGGCGGGGTCGCCGCGATGATCCGTGGCACACCAGCGACCGAAGCCGTAGCGACGGACATATGCGCAGACGCGACCATCGGAAACTTTCCGCCGGGCACATAGCAACCCACGGACTGCACAGGAATATTCTTGTGCCCAAGGATAACACCGGGAAGCGTCTCCACCTCGATATCCAACATGCTGTCACGCTGTGTCTGCGCGAATTTGCGGACCTGTTCCTGCGCGAACTTGATGTCGGCCATGTCCTGCGGGCTGACCTTGGCGATGATCTCTTCGATTTCGCCCTCGCTCAGGCGATAGCTGTCACGGTCGTAATTGTCGAACTTTATCGCCAGTTCATGTACCGCCGCGTCGCCACGGGTTTCGATGTCTTTCAGCGTCGCCGCGACCACTGCAGCTGTCTTGGCATCGTCTTCGGCGCGGTCGGCTTCGGGCTTGCCCTTCTTTAGAAACTCTATTGCCATCTCATCACCTCATAGTTCAGTTCGCAGCGGGATTTTCTCACCGCGGTCAAATGCGTGCAAAGTGAGTCATCCGTGTCGCCCGACGACGTCTATCCTGCGACGAGCGGTCAGTCCCAGCTCAGCGCTGTGACCGCTGCTGACCGACGTGTTCGTGAGATTGCTGAACCCGGTGAAGTTGTTATCGATGTTGCCGAGCTTCATGTCTCGTCTCCCGGCAAGGTCAGACCGACATTGCGCGCATAGACCTTTGCAACGGCGGCATCGTCTTCGCCGCCCAGCCCCATACCGACGGCAACCATATATTGCTGAACGGCTGCAGCCGCGATCGGCGCAGAAAAGCCCGCCGACTTGGCGATATCCAGAACAATTCCGAGATCCTTGGGCCAGATGTTGATCTGGCTGAGCGGCGTATAGTCGCCAGCGACCACGTGCGGCGCCCTGTTCTCAAGCATCCAACTGCTGCCGGCACACTTGCTGATGACCTCGACAAACCTTTCAGGGCTGATGCCTTGGGTCATGCCGAAGGTCAAAGCCTCGGCCATTGTGGCGATATGCACGCCAGCCAGAAGCTGGTTTACCGCTTTCATGGCCGAACCCGGCCCGGCCCGCGCACCAAGTTCGAACACGTTTTCGGCCGTGGCGTCCAGAACAGGGCGGGCGGCCGCAAAAGCTTCTGGCGTTCCGGCGGCCATCACCGACAGCTCCCCGGAGGCGGCTTTGCCAGCGCCGCCTGATATCGGTGCATCCAGGTAGAGCACGCCACGTGCCGCGCATTGCGCCTCCATCGCCTGAGCGAAGGCCGGGGGCACAGTCGGGCAGGCGATGACCACTGCGCCGTCACGCAGTCTCGGAACCACGCCGTTTTCCCCGAAGAGCACGCTCTGTGTCTGCGCGGCGTTTAGGACCACGACGACAACCGCATCTAGCGCTCCCGCCCCTTCGCCTAGGTTCATGGGCGACCCGCCTTCCGCCTTAAACCGGGTAACAGTGTCCGCATTGATGTCCACGCCAATGGTCTCGTTCCCGGCCCTTAACAGGCTTTGAGCCATGCCGTATCCCATGGCGCCGAGGCCGATTACGGCAGTTTTCATACTGTTTCTCATTTTGGCCCCTTTCAGATCGGCACTACATCAGACGTTTCGACAAAATAGGAATACCCGTCCGGGATGGAGATCGCGGGCGTTTGAAAAGAGCCTTGACCAATTAGCCTGGTACCCAGCAGCGCCAAGAAGCGCCGCTGGCCAAAGGTCGGTGACGATCAGCAGGACGTCGGGCTGGGTCATTCTGCGGGTGCTTTCCGCCATAGGCGCGAGATAAGCGGCCACAGCACCACCAGAGCCGTCACCGCAAAGAAAAAGCTGGCGATGGGGCTTTCAAAAAAGCTAAGCGCATCGCCCTTGTTCAAGATCAGGCTCTGCCGCAGGCTCGATTCAAGCGTCGGGCCTAGGATGAAGCCAATTACGATTGGCGCAAGCGGCACGTTTGCATAGCGCAAGAGCAATCCAACGAACCCCGCGACGATAGCCACCCAAACGTCGAGGATCGACGACCGGATCACATAAGATCCCGCCAGCGCAAGCGCGACCACACCGCCCATGATCAGGGCATGCGGCAACTTCAGGATCCGCGTGAAGAGCTGCGAGGTCAGGGCCCCCACTACAAGCATCATGATGTTGACGATGAAGAGCGCAATGAAGATGAAGCTGACCAGCTCGCCATTCCGGGCGAACAGCTGCACGCCGGGGTTGATGCCATGGATGATCAACGCTCCCAGCATCACCGCGGTCGCTGCGTCGCCGGGAATGCCAAGGGCCAAAGTGGGCACAAGCGCGCCGCCCGTGACAGCATTGTTGGCACTCTCCGACGCCACCAGCCCCTCGGGTTCTCCATTGCCGAAGTTGTCCTTGTTCTTCGAGCCCGCCCGTGCCTGACCATAGGCGATCAGCGAGGCCGCCGTGGCGCCCACCCCGGGGAGAATGCCCAAAAACGTGCCGATGGCCGACGATCTAAGCAGCGTCATCTTCAGCGACCACCATTCGCGAAACGGCGCCACCTTGAAGCCGGCTTTGGCGACGCTTTGGATCGAGGCGGTCGCCCCCTTGCCAGCCGAGGCAAAAACTTCGGATACAGCGAAGAGCCCGATCAGGATCGGCACCACGTGGAACCCTGCAGTCAATGAGAAGTTGCCGAAGGTATAGCGCGGCGTGCCGCTCATTTCGTCGATTCCGAAGGTTGAAAGAGACAGCCCGATAATCCCGGCCAACAGGCCCTTGAGCGGGTTGCCCGCGCTGACCCAGGCGATCGTGGTGAGGGAAAAGACAATCAGGGCAAAGGTTTCGACCACCCCGAATTCCAACGCAAGACGCGCGAGCTGCGGGGCCGCCAGCATCAGCACGACGGCTGAGAAGAGACCACCGATGGTCGACCCCACCGTAACCCAGCCCAACGCGAGCGGCGCATCGCCCTTCTGCGCCATCGGATAGCCCTCGAACGAGGTCGCCGCAGACTGAGGCGTGCCGGGTACGTTTATGAGCACCGCCGGGATGGCGCCGCCGAAGACCGAACTGACGTAAATCGCCAGCAGCATACCAATGGCGTAAGCCGGGCTGAGCACAAAGGTGAAGGGCAGTACCATGGCCAGTGCCGTTACGGTGCCCAACCCCGGCAACGCTCCGACGATCATGCCCAGCATAGTGGCGGCGAGCATGATCAAAAGTCCGAGCGGATCGAGAGCGAGGCCAAGAGCAGTGCTGAAGGTTTCCGTCATCATGGTATCAGCCCTGCCAGAAGGCGCGGGGTAAGGTCAGCCCGGCCAACTCCCCCAACATCAGGTAAAGACCGACAGACACGATGACCGCTACCGCGGCATTCAACAGATGATTGCGGTAACCGAGGAGCAAGACGCTGACGAACACTGCCACCGGTGCCACAAAGAGGTATCCCACGGGCTTCATCAGTGCCGTGGCCGCCAGCGCCACGGCGAAGGTGCCCAGGATGGCGAACCAGCGGTGCTGGGCCGCGGTCCCGGACCACTGACGCAACCCGACAAGTCCTTTGATCAAGATGGCCAGGGACAAGGCGATCCAGGCAAAGACAAAGATCTTCGGGGTAAAGTAGGGCGAAATATCTCCTGGAAGCAGAAAGACACTGGCGCCTTCCCGATAGGTTGGCACCAGCAGCGCAAGGCCGATGATGCCCGAGACCGCGCCGAGGGCGATGTCGGTTCTAGGATTGTCCACGGCGCGACCTCGTGCAGCGTTACTCAAGCAGGCCGATATTCACCAACAACTGGCGATTGTTGGCATATTGCTGTTCGTAAAATGCGGTAAAAGCCGCGCGATCCTGGTAGTCGATATTCTGGTTCGCTGCGTCCATGCCCGCGATGAACGCCTCGTCCAAAACCGCTTCGGCGCAGGCGGCCGACAACGTCTCGATGACGTCCTCCGGTGTGCCGCCGGGGGCAAACAGGCCGTACCAGATCGACAACTGGACGTCATGGCCCAGTTCCTTCATCGTCGGTACGTCCGGCGCATCGGGTCGACGCTCTGACGCGAGGATGGCGAGCGCCTTGAGCCCACGGTTCTCAGCCGCCGAGTAGATGTCGGTCGACATGGTGGCATCACCACCCAACACCGCGGCAGCCGCCTTCGCTCCGCCGCCCACGGGCAGATAGGTGACTTCAGCGCCATAAGCGTTGACAGCGGACATCGCCGCGATGAACGGCAGAGACCCCGGCGCAGGGCCCGCGCCAACGACCTTACCTTCCTTTGCGGCAGCCATCAGGTCATCCATCGTCTGGTATGGACCTTCGGGGTCGACCATGATCGCCGTGGGAGTCTCTGTCACTTTGCAGATCGGCGCAAAGCTGTCTTTGCCGTACGGCAACGGCCGCAAATGGGGCTGAACGGTGACCGTCGCGATGGGGTTGTATCCCAGAGTGTAGCCGTCAGCGCCCGCCGCGGCGAGTTGGGCCGTTCCGATGGTGCCACCGGCGCCTGCCACGTTGACAGGAACATAGTTGGCGCCGCCGCCCAGCACATCGACCATAGCGTTCATGAACAGGCGTCCGCCGGTGTCCGTGTTCGATCCGGGGCCATAGGAAATGATGACCTCGATGTTCTTTTCAGGATACTCCGCGAACGCGGCCGACCCCGAGATTGCGACGGCCGCGGCCGCCAAAAGTGTTGTTCGTTTCATTGTCTTCCTCCCTGGTGCGAGGCACGCCTGCCCCGGTCTTAACTGTTCGAGGGGTGCGTCCCCTTCCGTTCTTTGGTCCACTCAATCTGCGGAATGTCCACCACCGGCCCTGGTGGCCAGCCATCGCCCCGCTGACTGTTCAAGCTGCGATGGGGCGCCCAATGGTAGGGGCGATCGGGCTTGCCGGTGAGTTTTCCGTCGGTGATCCAGTCGAGATCGGAGCCGTAGAGCTCGGGCACGAGTTTCGCCGACAGGTCCGCGAGAATTGCCGCATGCTGCGGGTCCCGGGCCAAATCCGTCATCTCTCGGGGATCCGCGTCGATGTCGAACAACTGAAAATAGTTGCCCACTGGATAATAAATCAATTTCCAACGGTCCTCTCGGATCATGCGTGTGGCATGATCATCCTCGCCACATTCACCGTAGATGCGGGTCCGTTGCACCGCGCCCACCATCGACACGCCCTGGACCGTGTCTGGTGCATCGATCCCAGCGAGATCGAGCAATGTTGGCATCACGTCGGCAAAGGCGACAAGGCGGTCATCCACGTCCCCTTCAGGGACCCGAGGATTGCCTTTGTCTGGCATCAGGATCATCGGGATGTTCGCCGAGGACTCGTAAAAGACCCGCTTGGCCGCCATGTCGTGGTTGCCCAACATGTCCCCATGATCGGAGGTGAAGAGGATGATCGTATCATCCAAAATCCCTTCCAGCCGCAGCGTCCCGATTAGATAACGGATCTGGTGGTCAATCTGCGAACACAGCGCGTAAAACGCGCGCTTGGCCTCACGCATCTGCTCGTCCGAGTAGAGCGTGGTGCGCGCCTTCAATGCGTGTATCGGAAAGGGTAGATCGTCCGACCGGGCCCATGCGCCGACATAGGGCGCGTCCATCTCAATGGTGCGATACAGATCTATGTAGGCCTGAGGCGGGACCAATGGCGGGTGCGGGTGCCGAAACCCCAGATACCAAAAGGCAGGACGGGTTGGATAGCGCCGCTGGATCTGACGGGCCATCTGCCGCGCGGCCCAGTTGGTCGCATGGTGCTCTTCGGGCAGATGCCAGGGACGCCAATGGTACTGGTTGTTGGACATGCCGTGATCGAACTGTCGCCCCGCATAGCCTTGATCGCCGAGATA
>CAWUIW010000007.1:0-32698 GCA_963922515.1 uncultured Rhodobacterales bacterium
CCACGTTGCTCAGAAAATTCGACTTCCAGCCGCTTTCGGCGAAGAATGCTTCATCGACGATTGAGTTGGAAAAACCTGACATGGCGCCCACGTCCAACCCAAGCGCCCTTGCCGCAATCATGAAGTACGCGCCTTGCAGGGTAGAGTTTCGAAATGCTGTGACTTCGGCAAAATCGGCATTGCCAGCAAACATCGGTTTGCGGTCTTCGTGCGGAAACAGAAAATCCAAGCGCTGCCAATAGTTCGGATCCCACGCAACAATCACTGTCACCGGGGCCTTGATCATCTTTTCTACGTTTTTTGGCTTGAGCGCCTTTGCCAGTCTCGCTTTGCCGTCATGGCTGGTGACGAATACAAAGCGCGCGGGGCAGGTGTTCATGCTTGTGGGGCCAGAAATCGTGATGTCGTAGATATCTCGCAGCAGCGCTTCCGGAACGGGCCGATCAGTCCATGCATAATGCGAGCGCGCGTTGCGCAAGATCATATCGATTTCAGTGTCACCAATGCGGTCGATCCGAGCACGCAAGGCGCGAACAGCCTCTTGGGCCTGAAGACGGGGTTCGATTGTCATTCCGCGGCCTTTGCTGCGGTCAAATCTGATTCATCCACAACCGGGTTTGCGCATACACCGATCCCTTCGATTTCAATCTCGATGGTTTCACCGGGAATCAGCCATCTGGGCCCCGGCTCTTTTGCGTGACCGACGCCGGGTGGCGTGCCCAGCGCAATGTGATCGCCTGGGCGCAAAGTGGTGTATTCGGAAATGACCGCGATCGTCTTCGCTGCGGACCAGATCATGTTCGCGGTGTTCGAGTTTTGAAGGATTTCGCTTCCAACCCGGCTTCGTATGTTCAGACCCGCCGCACCGGCAGGCAGTTCGTCCGGTGTGACAACGAAGGGACCGATTGCACCGGTCGAGTCAAAGTTCTTTCCGGGCGTCCATTGGTGAGTTTTGCGTTGGTAGTCACGGACAGAGCCGTCGTTGAACACCGTATATCCGAACACATGGTTCAGTGCCGCTTCTTCTGAAATGTGGCGCCCGCCGACGCCAATGATCAGCATGAGTTCGGCTTCGTAGTCCAGTTGTTCAGAGCAAGCCGGCCGCACCATCGGCGCGCCCGATGCCATGATCGACTGTGTGCCGCGCATGAACAAGGCGGGATACTTCGGTATTTCGTATCCGCCTTCCTTGATGTGGTCCACATAGTTCAACCCAAGGCAGATAACCGTGCCTGGCCGGGCAATCGGCAACGCCGGAACAATCGCACTTACGGGCGTTGGATCCCCAAGACCAGTAGCGGAACGGACGCGTTCACGTAAGGACGGGTTGCGCGCCAACTCCGAAAGATCGGCGCCGACTTCGGGGAATTTCGACGACAAATCATAAGCTTGATCCCCGTCAACGATGTATGCCGTATTGCCTTCGCCTGAATGACCGACCAAGAATCGCATTGTATTCTCCGCATTGCTTTCAGGAATATTTGGCGATAATGTGATCGCAGGTCAAATAAAATCGATAATTTTTCCAGCATCCGGAGATCTGATATGCCCGCGTGGGAAGAGTACAAAGCGCATGCCAAGGAACGGGGCGCTCTGGCGTTCGAGGTTTATGTGGCTGTGTCAACGCCTGTTGCAGATCCCGCAGAGATCATGGAAGTCCTGCCAGATCACCTTGCCTATATTCGAAGTCTGGAAGTTTCCGGACAACTGATGTTCGCGGGTCCGCTTTCCGATGAAACCGGCACCCAGATGCAAGCAATGGGTATGCTTGTTTTGCGTGCCGCCAATATGGAGGAGGCAAAAGAGCTGGCAGCCAACGATCCTATGCACAAGGCGGGCGTGCGCAGTTTCGTGCTGCGCAAATGGCTGATAAACGAAGGTCAGGTGATGGTGTCTTTGGGTCTGTCCGGTCAGACGGCAAAACTCATCTAGATCTGAGCGGGTAGCGCCTTGGCCAACTCAAGTTTTTTGGGCGACATGTTGACGGGCTTGTTCGATCGAACACGCCGACCCGGTCGCGCCCACGACAAACGGTCTATCGAGGCGCTTTGTACAGCACTGTTGGCTGGCGAGGGCGAGGTGTCGTCGCTTCAATTGTCCAGCGCGATTGTCGCGCGCTACACAACGCTGGATCGATCAGAACGCTTGGCCTTTTTTCAATTCCTCAACGACAGTCTTGAATTGGACGTGGTCGCGCTGCGCGACCATGCCAACGCTTACCTGCATTCCGGAACGATGAAGGACTATCGCGCTTTGACCACAGCAGCGGAGCCATCGCGCCAAGAGCTGTTTCGGCGCATCAATCAATCTACCGGCGCGACCGAGGCCCTTGTGCACATGCGCGTGGACCTGATGCAAGAACTGGCTGCGTATCCAGCTTTGAAGCGCACGGACCTTGACCTCGTTCATTTGCTGCGCAGCTGGTTCAACCGGGGGTTTCTGGTTCTCAAGCAAGTCAGTTGGGACACGCCGGCAACTATCCTTGACAAGATTGTGGCATACGAAGCGGTGCATGCGATCGGTGATTGGGAAGATCTGCGGCGGCGCCTGTATCCGCCGGATCGCCGATGCTTTGCCTATTTTCACCCGTCCATGCCGCAAGAACCCCTCATCTTTGTCGAAGTGGCGCTGGCAAACGAAATCCCATCCTCAATCAGTGATGTCTTGGCCGAAACACGTGAGCCGCACTTGGCCGAAGACACCAAGATCGCCGTCTTCTATTCAATTTCCAACTGCCAAAAGGGTCTGCGCGGCATCTCGTTTGGCAATCTGCTTATCAAGCAGGTTGTCGACGAGCTGCGTAAAGAATTACCCCAGCTGGAAACATTTGTGACCCTTTCGCCCATTCCACGACTGAACACTTGGTTGCGCGACCAAGATGCGGACGATGTGGCCGAGCGCGTTTTGTCCCAAAGCGCTGATCCGCAAGAAGTGGAGGCGATCGCGTCGCATTTCTTGCTGAACATCAAGGATGAGCAAGGTATGCCGCTGGATCCGGTGGCGCGGTTCCATCTGGGCAATGGCGCCCGGGTGTACGACGTACATGCGGATGCGGACCTGACGAAAAACGGTTTGAATTCGTCAAGCGGCGCAATGGTGAACTATCTGTACGATTTGAAGAGCATTGAGTCCAACCACGAGGTTTTCGCCTCTGGTGGCGCGGTCTCTGCCTCGCGTGCGGCAAAGTCGAAAAGCAAACTCTACCACTCTCAAAACACAGCAAACGCCACATGACCAACCACCTATACGACGCCCTGATCAAACATCAGGTCAACCCGGACGCCCGTTTTCTTTTGATCGACGAACCCGGTCGACCGGGCGAATTGAGCTACTCTGTGTTTGCGGCGCGTGCCGCACAGATTGCACATGTTCTGGTCGATCATGGTGTAAGTCCGGGCGATCGGGTCTTGGTGCAGGCCCCCAAGCGGACAGACATGCTGGCCCTGTACCTTGCGACGGTGCAGTGCGGCGGTGTATTTTTGCCGCTCAACACGGGCTACACCCTGGACGAGGTGACATATTTCATAAATGACGCCACGCCAGTGTTGGTGATCTGTGAAAGTCACAAGTCAGAGGGAATTGCGCCAGTTGCCAAGACGATGGGCGCAACCATGCTGACCATTGACAAGGACAACACCGGAACCCTTCAGAGTTTGGCGGACAGCAAGCCCGGCACATTCACCACCGTTGCGCGCGGGCCGGACGACCTTGCTGCGTTTCTTTACACGTCGGGCACCACCGGGCGGTCCAAGGGCGCGATGCTGACCCATGACAACCTGTTGTCGAACGCAGAAACGCTTGTGGATCTCTGGCGGATCACAAGCAAAGACACGTTGATACACGCGTTGCCGATCTTTCACACCCATGGGCTGTTCGTAGCTGTAAACACCTGCATGCTGGCTGGTGCATGCATCAATTTTATGGATGGTTTCAATCTGGATACCGTGCTTGAAGCACTGCCGCGTTCCACGTTGATGATGGGCGTGCCAACGTTTTACACGCGGCTCCTGACGGACGAACGGTTAAGCCCGGATGCCGTTTCAAGCATGCGGCTGTTCATCTCGGGCAGTGCGCCTCTGCTTGCGGAAACGCATGATGCGTTTTCACAACGGACCGGTCACCGCATTCTTGAGCGGTACGGCATGACCGAAACCAACATGATCACTTCGAACCCTTATGAGGGTGCGCGCATCGCCGGTACGGTTGGCATGACCTTGTCAGGGGTTGATATCCGGCTGTGCAAACCCGATGGCACAGCCGTGGAAGACGGGGACATCGGCATGATCGAAGTGCGGGGACCAAACGTTTTCAAGGGCTACTGGAACATGCCTGAGAAAACGGCTGAAGAGCTGCGCGAGAACGGTTTTTTCATCACAGGTGACCTGGGCCAGATCGGCGCGGATGGGTATCTGCGCATAGTCGGTCGACAAAAGGATCTGATCATCACCGGCGGTTACAATGTGTACCCAAAGGAGATCGAGGATCTGTTGAACGACGTGCCAGGGATCGATGAAAGCGCCGTCTACGGCGTTCCACACGCCGATTTCGGAGAGCAGATCATCGCGGCTTTGGTGCCAATGCCGGGCGCCGAACTCGATGTGGAAAAGGTTCGGTCCGGGATCGAGGCGAGCCTGGCGCGTTTCAAGCACCCACAGGTGTACAAGATCATGGAAGCGCTGCCGCGAAACACGATGGGCAAGGTGCAGAAGAATGTTCTGCGCGCAAACCACGTAGAAAGCGCCGCATAACGGGTATTCACGCAGACTCTGTTGGTATAGGTGCCTACCAGGCGTAGAAACTGATCGACCAGCTGTTGATGCACCCCCAAAATACACCACCACGCGATGTTGTGGACCATTTGCGCGCACGCGGCGTGATTGATGCTGACGCCGTGTTTGCCCCCCTGCGAGGGGGACGCACGAACCTAAGTTGGCATGCAACTGCAGCTGGGTCCGCGGCAGACGTTGTCTTGAAGCTCTATCGCGCGGATGATCAAAATCCGCTGTTTCCAAATCAACCGGATGCGGAATTGGCCGCGCTTCACCATCTGCATCCAAAAGACCTTGCGGCACGTGCCTTGGCTTCGGGCCAAACACGATCGGGCCGTTGGTTGGTTTATGAGCATGTGCCGGGAGAATGCTGGACATCGGATGTCAGGGCCGTGGCCCGTGTACTGGCAAAACTGCATGCCACTAGCCCTTGGGACGGTCTGCGGCGAACGGTTCGCGGAAGCCGGGAAATTGCTGTCCAAACCCTATTGATCCTGTCGCACTGTGCCGAAGGATTGCGCGACACAGTGATGGGGTTGAGACCAACCGAACATGTTGCGCCTGCGGCGGACCTCTGTCTGATCCATGGCGATCCTGTTCCCGGCAATATGCTGGTAGATGACCAGGGTGTCCGGCTGATCGACTGGCAATGCCCCGCACTGGGTGACCCCTGCGAAGACCTTGCGCTGTTTCTGTCACCGGCGATGCAGTATCTGTACCGCGGCCAGACATTATCTGTGGATGAGCAACTGATGTTCTTGTCGGCTTATCCCAGCCCGCAACGCGTCGCCCGGTATCGCGCTTTGCGCCCCTGGTTCGGCTGGCGCATGGTCGCATACTGTGCTTGGCGCGAAACGGTCGGCGATCAAGACTATGCTGAAGCGGCCCGGTTCGAGATTCGGGACCTTACCAGCCCAACGCATCTGCCAGGGTGAGACCAAGGTACAGTGGCGGCATCAAAACCCTTCGGGCGCTCCCGAAAGGAAATTTGGGCGGTGTCGCGGTCATGGCTTTGGGCAATCCGGTCGGCTGGCCCAACACCGATCTTGCAAGCGCGCGGCCTGTGTAACTGCCCATCGCAACGCCGTTTCCATGATAGGCGAATCCCGCGAAAAGCCCGGGGCGCCCGGGGACCGGACCGGCAAATGGCGTGGCCTTCCGAGTCAGACAGATCATACCGGACCACGAATGCGCTGTTTCAACCTGCCGCCAGCCGGGAAACATCGTCTCGAAATCGCGTCGCACACGGGCCCGTGCGCGCGCTTGCGCGGCAGGGTGTGTGGCCAAGCCGCCGCGCATACCAAACAAGAACCGATTGTCTGGCATCAAGCGAAAATAGTGCAGCAAGTGGCGGCTGTCATAGGACATCTGGGACGTGGTCCAGCCTTGTGAGGCCAACTCCGCTTCGCTTAGTGGCCGCGTAACCAGAACATTGGATTGCGCCGGCAGATACCGTCCGGCCATCCAGTCCGGGACATCTTCGCTTGAATAGCCATTTGTTGCGATAATCACCGCGTCTGCGCGCACCGTTCCAAGGTTGGTCGCCAAGCAATATCGGCCGTCTTGGCGGGCAATCTTGTGAACGGGGCTGTTCTGAAACAGTTTCGCGCCCATAGCCTTTGCTGCGGTCGCGATACCAAACAGGTATTTGCGGGGGTTCAGCCCAAACCCGATCGGCAGGGTTGTGGCACCGTGAAACGGGCCACCCATGCCATTGGCCGCAAGGTCACGTTTCGCAATGACATCGATGTTACAATTCCACTTGGCCCCCAGCGCGGCGGCGTCTTTTTCCATGGCGGCGAAATGCCCGCGCGTGTGTGCCAACAGCGTTTCGCCGTTCGAATGAACATCCGCATCGATCCCATGTTGCGACAGCAAATCAGTCACAAGGGCCACGGCATCCCGTTCTGCTTTGCGATAGGCTTTGGCGTCCGCTTCCCCATAGGCACGTGCAAGAGCGCTGTCACAGATGCGTGCGCCGCCCAAACAGCAAAATCCCCCGTTGCGCCCCGACGCGCCCCAACCGGGTGTGTTCGCTTCCAAAACAGCGGTCTGTGTCCCGGTGTTTGCAAGATGCAATGCCGCCGATATCCCCGTGAAACCGCCTCCGACAATGGCGACGTCAACTTTGATCTCTCCGGTGGGGACGTCCCACAGCGGCGCGGCGATCGTTTCGTCCCACCAGCAGGTATTGCGCGGGCCGGCGCCATATGCGTGTTCCGAAAAGATGCGCCTCATGTTGCGCGGGCCGCGTCTTGTTCTTCTTTCTGGCGACGGACCGTCGCGCGTTTCGATACCAAGGATGCCGAGATCACGCCTACGGTCACAATCCCGATCATGATCGTCGATAACGCATTGATTTCAGGGGTCACCCCAAGCCGTACGGCCGAGAAAATCCGAATGGGCAGTGTTGTCGCTGACGGACCCGATGTGAAGGACGCGATCACCAGGTCGTCCAGCGACAAGGTAAACGCCAACAACCAACCCGAAATCACCGCGGGCGCGATGATCGGCAAAGTCACCAATCGAAAGGTTTCCAATGGCGTGGCGCCAAGGTCCAATGCGGCTTCTTCCAGTGACCTGTCAAAAGTGACCAGTCGCGAAGAAACGACCACGGAAACGTAGCACATCGAAAAGGTTGTGTGCGCAAGCACAATGGTCAGAACACCACGGTCCAGACCGATCCCGATGAACAGCAAAAGCAGCGACAGGCCCGTGATGACCTCGGGCATGACCAATGGCGCGTAAATCATGCCGGAAAACAGCGTTCGCCCAAAAAAGCGACCGCCGCGAACCAGCACATAGGCGCCCATCGTGCCCAGCACCGTGGCGATTGTCGACGAAAACACGGCCACCTTCACCGTGACCCATGCCGCGGTCAAAAAAGACTGGTTCTGAAGCAATTCGCCGTACCATTTCGTGGAAAACCCTGCCCAGACCGTGACCAAGCGGCTTTCGTTGAAACTGTAGATCACGAGGATCAGCATAGGGATGTAAAGAAAGGCAAACCCAAGGGTCAATGACACCACATTGAACGAGGACAGCCGGGTCATTGATCGGCCTCCGCCTGTTTTTGCTGATTTCTCTGGAACAAAACGATCGGAATGATCAGGATCAGCAAAAGTACGATCGCCACAGCCGACGCGACCGGCCAGTCCCGATTGGAAAAGAACTCTTCCCAAAGCACTTTGCCGATCATCAGGGTCCCGGACCCACCCAGCAATGACGGTATGACAAATTCGCCCAACGCCGGGATGAAGACAAGAAAACAGCCTGCAATCACGCCGTTCCGGGACAACGGAAAGGTCACCAGCCAAAACGCCTGAAATCGGGAACATCCTAAGTCTTCCGCCGCTTCGATCAATGATCCGTCCAAACGCTCCAACGCGGCATAAATGGGCAGGATCATAAAGGGCAGATACGTGTAGACGATGCCGATATAGACCGCTGTGTTGGTGTTCAGGATCGTCAAGGGGTCAGAAATCACACCGGTCCACAGCAGGAACTGGTTCAAAAACCCTTCCTGGCTCAAAATACCGATCCACGCATAGACGCGGATCAGAAATGACGTCCAGAACGGCAAAATGACCAGCATCATCAGCGTCGGTCGCCATTCTTCTGGTGCCCGGGCCATGCCATAGGCAATCGGGTAGCCAACAAGCAGGGTCAAAAACGCCGAGATCACCGCAATCTGCAGGCTCGACAGATAGGCTTTCCAATAAAGGTCGTCCTCGGTCAGGAAAACGAAGTTTTCGAAGTCAAGTTCTGCAAGGAAAGCGCCGATGCCCGACTCCCAGCTGAATTGGGGCAGGTAGGGCGGGCGCGCGATCGCCGCGTCAGACAAAGAGATTTTGAAGACAATAAGAAAGGGAACAAGGAACAGGGCAAGAAGCCACAAGTACGGTATGGCGATAAGAATTGCCCGCCGCATGCTAGTGCTCCAACAACACGCCGCAATTCGACGTCCAATTGACCCAAACGGGGTCATCCCAGGTAAAACGCTGACGGGTGTCCCGTTCCGTGTTGAAAGACTGCGCGCGAATGTTGCGGCCGTCTGCCAGCGCAACGTGGTAGGTCGAAATGTTGCCGAGGTAGCCGATATCGATGATCTTGCCCTGCAGGACATTGTCGTCATCTGGCTTTTCATGATGGATTTCCACCTTTTCCGGGCGGATGGCGACAAAACAGGATTGGCCGTTGTCCAACGTCAGCGGGGATTTGACTCGCACTGGGGGCTGCCCTTCGGCCCAGTTCACGGCATATTCGTCACCCGAGCGCGTTGCCTTACCCTCTAGTATGGTAACATCGCCAATGAAGTCCGCGACATAAACGGAATTTGGGTTCTCATAAATCTGGGACGGTGTCGCGACCTGCATCAGTTTGCCCGCATCCATCACGGCTACCCGGCTTGCTACGGTCATGGCCTCTTCCTGATCGTGAGTGACGATCACAAAGGTGGTCCCGGTTTTTTCTTGAATATCCATCAATTCAAACTGGGTTTCTTCCCGCAGCTTTTTGTCCAGCGCGCCCAAGGGCTCGTCGAGCAAAAGCAGCTTGGGCGCCTTGGCCAGCGATCGGGCCAAGGCAACACGTTGGCGTTGACCGCCTGAAATTTGGTGCGGTTTCCGGCGGGCGAAATTCTCTAGCCGGGTCAGCTTCAGCATTTCAGCGACACGCGCATCCAGCGCATCTTTGGCCATGTTGTCGCGCCTCAGGCCGAAGGCGATGTTCTCGTAGATCGAAAGATGCGGAAACAGCGCATAGGATTGGAACATCATGTTCACCGCGCGCTGGTTCGGTGGGACGGGGCCAATATCTTCGCCACCCAGCAAGATCGTGCCCTCGGTCGGCGTTTCGAACCCGGCGAGCATCCGCATCAAGGTGGTCTTGCCGCAACCGGACGGACCCAGCAAAGCAAAGAACTCACGAGCATAGATGTTAAGGTTCAAATCCCCGATGGCCGTGAACGTACCAAACCGCTTGGTTACATTCTGAAATTGGATCAGGGGTTTTTTGTTGGGGTCATCCCAAGGGGCAAACACGGGTTCAGACACGGGATGTCCCTCATCTTACAAGCTGTACGAAACCGGGGCACTGGTGCGCCCCGGTTTCAATGGTTTTAGGTTCCGGATTTGATTTTGGTCCACAGCCGGGTCACCGTCCGCTGCGTTTTCGCGGGGTACGGTGTGGTGGTGTAGAGGTTTTCCAGCGTCGCCGCGTCCGGGTAGATTGCCGTATCGCCGATCACGTCTTCTTCCAGGAATTCCTGGCTCGCGAGGTTACCGTTCGCGTAATAGACGTAGTTGGACGCCGCTGCCATGTTGTTGGCGTCCATGATGAAGTTCAGGAACGTATGTGCACCTTCCGGGTTCGGTGCATCAACCGGCACAGCCATCTGGTCGAACCACATCAAGGACCCTTCGGCAAAGGCGTGGTATTCGATTTCGACGCCATTATCTGCCTCTGCCGCACGGTCGCGGGCTTGCAGAACATCGCCCGACCAACCGACGGCAACACAGATGTCACCGTTGGCCAATGCGTTGATG
Organism: uncultured Rhodobacterales bacterium; assembly: GCA_963922515.1. Taxonomy (GTDB): domain Bacteria; phylum Pseudomonadota; class Alphaproteobacteria; order Rhodobacterales; family Rhodobacteraceae; genus JACOMT01. The sequence goes on from CAWUIW010000007.1 coordinate 10,316, forward strand.
TATTCCGAAGAATGGAACTTTTGAATGTAAGGTCGAACCGCCATCAAAACCGGCTCTGCCATTGCAATTACGTCTGGATCATGGCTGTCCGGGTTCTCGCCAAGATACTTCAGCGTCAAAGGAATGATTTCGGATGGCGCATCCAGAAAATGAACACCGCATTCTGCGAGCTTTGCCATGTTTTCCGGCTTCAGTATCAGGTCCATCGACGACCGATCCACATCTTCGCCAAGGATTTCTGCAACCTTGCCCGCATTCACACCAAGCCCGGTCGAGCCCCACATGTAATTGATCGAATACGCGTTATCCGGATCATACTGAGAAGTCCGCGCCTCAATGGCATCCCACATGTTTTCAAGGTTTGGTAGTTTCGATCTGTCCAATGGCTGAAACGCACCGGCGGTGATCTGACGTTGCAGGAATGTGCCGGTTGGAACCACGACATCATAGCCCGAACCGCCCGCGAGCATTTTGGTTTCAAGCAGCTCATTGCTGTCAAACACGTCGTAAATGAGTGTCAGGCCGGTTTCTTCCTCGAACTTCGACAGCAGGTCCTCGTCGATGTAATCTGACCAGTTGTAAACTCTCACTTCGTCCGCCAGCGCGGACGACGCGGTCAGGGCGACAACAGCGGTCATGGTCGTGATTGGAAACTTCATAGCATACTCCCGTAACTGGGCCTTTCTTTCTGACGGCCCTTGTCCGATTTGATCAAGTTTTGCACCCGCGATCAACAACCGTTATGTTTTCATGCACCGGGAACGGTCGCAAGCGTAGTTGTGTGCAGGCGGAGGCAGTGAAATTGGACTTGATGAAAAACAAGGCAAAGATCGTTGGCATTGAGGGTTCAAGTGTTCCAACACATGAACTGGTCTATCGCACGCTGCGGGGCAACATCTTGTTCGGAGAGATGGCGCCGGGACAGCCGGTGACAATCCAAGGGCTGACAGATGCCTTGGGCGTCGGCATGACGCCAGTGCGCGAAGCGATTCGGCGGTTGATTTCCGATGGCGCGCTGGTATTCCAAGGCAACCGTCGCGTTAGCGTTCCAGAGTTGAGCGTGCATGACATCGGCCAGATCATTTATGTAAGAAAATCAATAGAGTCAGAGATGACACGGCGTGCAATGGCAAGGATCACAGATCGCCAAATCGACACGCTGAAACGCGTTGACGCAGAGTTAGATGCATCCATCGTCAAAGGCGATGTGGCCGGCTATCTGGTACAGAACTATCGGTTTCACCACGAGATCTATCAGATCGCCAATGCGCCCATTCTGTCTGAAATGGCTGATCGGCTGTGGTTGCGGTTTGGGCCGTCTCTGCGTGTTGTGTGTGGCAGGTTCGGCACGCAAAACCTGCCGGATCGCCATAAGGATCTGCTGAGTGCTCTGAAAGCAAAAGACTGTGAAGCTGCAGTGCGGGCGATTGAGCAGGATATCGAACAAGGGATGCAGCAGATTGCACTGGGTCTTGGCGACCCGGTCGAACCCGCCTGATTCGATTGACACCCTACAATTTGATCATATTCTTGTGGCATCCCCGATCAAAGGAGCCACTGGATGTCTACCATCACAAATCATTTGCCGACCGCAGAGCTTCAGGCACTTGATGCGCAACATCATATGCATCCCTTCACGGCCGGCGAAGAATTGGCAGCCAAGGGTGCGCGCGTCATCGTCCGCGCCAAGGGGGTCTATCTGACGGACAGTGATGGACATCAGATTTTGGACGGCATGGCGGGGTTGTGGTGCGTAAATATCGGATACGGGCGCACTGAACTGGCCGACGTGGCCGCTCGGCAAATCCGCGAACTGCCGTACTACAACACTTTTTTCCAGACGACCCACGTGCCAGCGATTGCATTGGCCAACAAGCTGGCCAGCTTGGCGCCCGAGAACTTGAACCATGTGTTCTTTGCCGGTTCGGGATCCGAAGCGAATGACACGAACATTCGCATGGTTCGAACGTACTGGGCAATGAAAGGGCAGCCTGCAAAGTCGATCATCATCAGCCGAAAGAACGCCTACCACGGATCATCGGTTGGCAGCGGCTCGTTGGGCGGAATGTCAGGGATGCACGCGCAGGGCGGCATGCCGATCCCGGACATTCACCATATCAATCAGCCGAACTGGTGGGCAGAAGGCGGCGACCTGACGCCCGAGGAGTTCGGTCTGGCCAGGGCGCAAGAGCTTGAAACCGCGATCTTGGACTTGGGTGAAGACCGGGTGGCGGCCTTTATCGCGGAGCCAGTTCAGGGAGCAGGTGGCGTTATCGTGGCGCCAGATACGTACTGGCCAGAGATTCAACGGATTTGCGACAAATATGACATCTTGCTGATCGCCGACGAGGTGATCTGCGGGTTCGGGCGGACCGGAAACTGGTTCGGAAGCCAGACGCTGGATATTCGGCCTGACATCATGACGATCGCAAAGGGCCTGAGCTCAGGCTATCAGCCGATCGGTGGGTCCATCGTTAGCGACGAGATTTCCGAGGTGATAGGTTCTGGAGAGTTCAACCACGGTTACACCTACTCGGGACACCCTGTGGCCAGCGCCGTCGCCTTGGAGAACCTGCGCATCATCGAAGAAGAGGGCGTGATCAACCACGTTCGGGACGTGGCCGCCCCGTATCTGAAAGACAAATGGGAAGCATTGACCGATCATCCCTTGGTCGGCGAGGCCAAGATTGTCGGGCTTATGGGCTCGATAGCCCTGACGCCGCATAAGGAAACGCGCGCCAGATTCGCGGCAGAGCCCGGTACAGTCGGGTACATTTGCCGCGAACGGAGCTTTGCCAACAATCTGGTGATGCGACATGTGGGCGACCGAATGATCATCTCGCCGCCGCTGATCATCACGCCGGACGAGATCGATACACTCATCGCCCGCGCCCGCATTGCATTGGATGAAGGCTATGCGCAGATCAAAGAAGACGGCCTGCTAAAAGCAGCCAATTAGGGGCCAGTTGAGTATAGGGGCGGGAATCCTGCGGCTAAGGTCGCGGGTCTCTCTGCGGTGCGGAAAACGGCTCCTGTAAGCCCCCTTTGCCAAATGCTGCGCTTTGCACCAAGGTCCGCTTGTGCGGCATCTAAATACTTTGAATAGACGCCTGATCTTCGGCGGCACCGGTTGTTGCGTGTGCTAATTGTACGAGCATGCTGTTTGATCTTCCCGACCACGATACGCTCTACAAAGCTCTTTTGGCCCGAGATGCCTCCTATGACGGGCGGGCCTATGTCTGTGTGTCTTCTACCGGCGTCTTTTGCCGCCTGACCTGTCCAGCCCGCAAACCTAAGCAAGAGAATTGCACATTCTTTGGAACTGTCGGTGAATGTATCGAGGCTGGATACAGGGCGTGCAAGCGTTGCCATCCTCTTGAGCCTATGGCGTTGGCTGACCCTGCGATTGCAGCCTTGCTCGCAGCCTTGGATGAGCGCCCGGACTATCGTTGGAGGGAAAGGGATATCGAACGGATGGGGTTCGATCTTTCTACTATCAGAAGAAGCTTCAAACGCCAGTTTGGTATGACGTTCCTTGAGATGGCTCGGCAAAGGCGGCTCAGGGACGGGTTTGAGAAACTCGCTGATGGCGGCGCAGTGATCGAGGGCCAGCTTGAAGCTGGTTTTGATTCCGCCAGTGCATTTCGGGCCGCGTTCCTGAAGTTGCTCGGAAAAGCGCCCGGCACCCTGTCGGCCGACCCGTTACTCTTTGCAGATTGGGTTCCAACGCCCCTCGGCGACATGGTTTCTGTCACCAGCACGTCCCAACTTCACCTCCTTGAATTCATCGACCGTAGGTCGTTGCCTAAAGAACTCGAGAGACTGAACACTTTTGCAAAAGGCCGTCTGGGCATTGGGAGGACAGAGCCTGCGCAGCAAGTCAAAGAGGAGCTTTCTGCTTTCTTCAAGGGGTCTTCTTCGGGATTTCAAACCCCATTGGCTTATCACGGCTCGGAGTTTAGTGGCGCTGTTTGGGACGCGCTGAGACAGATACCTGCAGGCGCAACATGCAGTTACAGCGATGTAGCTGTCAGGATCGGTCGGCCTTCGGCGGTGCGGGCTGTTGCCCGGGCGAATGGGGCAAACCAGATCGCTTTGGTCATTCCCTGCCATCGTGTCATCGGTACGGACGGATCGCTGATCGGCTACGGTGGTGGGCTTTGGCGAAAACAACAGCTTTTGGAAATCGAACGACAATATCTGCCGGAAGAGGCGAGGGGAACTCATCATGTCACAGGCTGAAAAAGCAACGCGTCTCGTAAACCTGCATCAAAAGGGTAATCCACTGATGCTTTACAATATCTGGGATGCTGGAGGTGCGAAAGCTGTGGAGGAAGCCGGAGCACCTGCCGTTGCCACGGGGAGCTGGTCTATGGCGGCAGCACATGGCTATGATGACGGCGAAGCTATCCCGCTTGATTTTGTTTTAAGAATTGTCGAGCGCATCTGTGCCAGCGTCGACGTGCCCGTGACAGTGGATTTCGAAGGCGGCTACGCGACAGATCCCGATGAGGTCGCCGAGAACGTCCGCAAGGTCATCCGCGCCGGAGCCGTCGGGATCAATTTCGAAGACAGAGTTGTGAAGGGCGATGGATTGCATGAGATTTCTGTTCAAACGGCACGCATTCGCGCAATCAAAGCTGTTGCCGCTGACGAAGGTGTCCCACTCGTTCTGAATGCGAGAACCGACCTCTTCCTCGGAACCGATCCAGCCAGCCACGAAGGCCATTTGGCAGAGGCGCTGGAGCGCGGGGCGGCCTACGCCCAGGCGGGCGCTAATTGCTTTTTTGTGCCGGGTCTCACGGACGCACGGCTCATCTCCGAGGTCACTGAGAATGCAAGTTTGCCGGTTAATGTCATGATGATGGGGGAACAGAAGTCGATCAAAGTCGTCGCTTCACTCGGAGTATCCAGAGCAAGCTATGGCCCCGGTCCTTTCCTTGAATTTCTTGCCAATGTGAAGAGAGCGTACGCCGCTATCGAATAGAACGAAGCAGACATTGGTGCCGCCGCAGCGAATTCACACTTAGTCCCACACTGCTGACATTCGCTGTCCCAACTGGACTGCGAGTGGTTTTGGCCAATAACGCTGTCAGGCAGATCAAAGGCTTACCGGATCGATAATCCGGCAAGTTCAAATGGGAAAGTGGCACCACACTTCGTCAGCGCAGGATACCGCCTCTATCCGCAACTGACCCAATAAAGCGGCTCGTCATTTCCTCGCCCGCCAAATGGCTCCGCGGCGGCTTGACTGCCCAAATGAACAGCAGATTGTCGCAAGCGCCTATTTTGTTTGCGACTCTGTTGCGTCTACGGCTGTGGATATGCTTACCTTCACCGGCAAGTGCAGAGACAATCTGCCGACGACAATGGGGAGTGCCGCTTGGCCGAGACTTCTAGTGCGGACGCGTTCGTCGAGTTTGAACGCGTACAGAAAAGCTACGACGGCGAGAATCTGGTCGTCAAAGATCTGAACCTCGTCATGCCCAAAGGCGAATTCCTGACAATGTTGGGCCCTTCCGGGTCCGGCAAGACCACCTGTCTGATGATGCTGGCGGGGTTCGAAACCGCAACTCATGGTGACATCCGGCTCGATGGTGTTTCGATCAACAATATCCCGCCGCATAAACGCGGCATCGGCATGGTGTTCCAAAACTACGCCCTCTTCCCTCACATGACGGTCGCCGAAAACCTGAGTTTCCCGCTGGAAGTGCGCAAGATGGGCCGCTCCGAGCGTGAAGAGAAAGTGACGCGCGCATTGGACATGGTTCAAATGGGTGCCTTTGGTGGGCGCCGGCCGGCCCAACTGTCCGGCGGACAACAACAGCGGATCGCATTGGCACGCGCACTTGTATTTGAAGCCGACCTGGTTTTGATGGATGAACCGCTGGGCGCGCTCGACAAGCAATTGCGCGAACACATGCAGTTTGAAATCAAACGGATCGCAGACAATCTTGGCATTACAGTTGTCTACGTTACGCACGACCAGACCGAAGCGCTAACCATGTCTGACCGCGTCGCTGTCTTCGATGATGGGCGGATCCAGCAGTTGGCGCCACCCGACAAACTGTATGAAGAGCCGGAAAACAGTTTCGTTGCGCAGTTTATTGGGGAAAACAACACGCTTGAGGGCACCGTAAAAGAACTCTCTGGCGGTACGGCGCTGGTGCAATTGGACGATGGTGAGTTGATCGATTGCAAGCCCGTGAATGTGACGGCGGCCGGGGAACGCACGCGCGTGTCCATTCGCCCCGAACGGGTTGAATACAACAAGGATCGCCTGCGCGACGATGCTCACACGCTCAAGGCTGAAGTACTGGAGTTCATCTATATGGGTGACATCTTCCGAACACGGCTGCGGGTCGCGGGCAACGATGAGTTCATCATCAAGACCCGGAATGCCCCAGATCAGGTTCGCCTAAAGCCGGGAGAGCAAATCGAAATAGGCTGGTTGCCAGAGGACTGCCGCGCGCTGGACGCGTGACTTACTGGCGCAAGCTTTACAACCGATCCGGATGATAAGCCCGACACGCCGGATCGGGAACCCAGACGGGCACACATGGGAGACCTGAATGAAACTGACCAAGACACTGATGACAACAACTGCGCTGACAGTTGCAGCCGGCATGGTTGCGGCCGACGGCCATATGGCCAGTGAAATGACAATTGTAAGCTGGGGCGGAGCCTATTCTTCGTCGCAACAAAACGCGTACCACACGCCTTACAGCGAAATGACCGGCGTTAGCATCATCAACGATGATTCCAGCGCCGAAGCCGTGGCCAAGCTGCGTGCGATGAACGAAGCCGGCAACATCACTTGGGACGTTGTTGATGTTGTTGCCGCCGACGCCATTCGTCTGTGCGACGAAGGGCTGGCGATGGAAATCGACGCGGACGAGCAATTGGCCGCTGCCCCTGATGGCACATCTGCCTCGGATGATTTCGGTGATCTGCTGGTCAGCGACTGCTTTATCCCGCAGATTGTGTATTCGACAACCTTTGGCTACCGCACTGATCTGGTAGGCGACACACCCCCGACCGAGATCTGCGCTGTTTTCGATCTGGAGACTTATCCCGGCAAACGTTCGCTTGAAAAGCGCCCGATCAACAACATGGAATGGGCTCTGTACTGCGACGGTGTGGCCAAGGACGACATCTATGACGTTCTGGAAACCGAAGAAGGTCAGGAACAGGCGCTGGCCAAGCTGGACACGATCAAGGACAGCGTGATCTGGTGGTCGGCCGGTGCCGACACGCCGCAGCTGCTGGCAGATGGTGAAGTCGTCATGGGGTCCACGTATAACGGTCGCCTGTTCAGCGTGATCGAAGAGCAAAACCAGCCTGTTGGCATGCTCTGGGACATGCAGGTGTTCGATCTGGACGGATGGATCATTCCAACCGGCCTGACACCGGAACGCGAAGCGCGTGCGCTTGATTACATCTATTTCGCAACCGACACCCAGCGCCTGGCGGATCAAGCGAAATACATCAGCTACGGCCCGGCGCGTTTGTCGTCTGCACCATTGGTTGGGCAGCATGCCGATCTGGGCATCGACATGGCACCTCACATGCCGACCGATCCAAACAACGCGGCCAACACGTTGCTCTACAACTACGAGTTCTGGGCTGACTACCGCGATGACATCGACGCCAAATTTCAGGCGTGGTTGGCACAATAAACCACTGACGTGGCGGGCCTTTTCGGGCCCGCCACTTTCTGCCGGAGCGGAGGAACGACATGCCCAAAGGCTACATTGTCGGACATATCACGGTGAACGATCCTGAGGCGTACAAGGAGTACGTGGAAAAAGACACGCCGATCTTGCTCGCCAAAGGCGGCAAATTTGTCATTCGCGGTGGTCGATCAGAGGTCATGGAAGGCGAAGTTCTGGACCGCCACGTCGTGATCGAGTTTCCATCCTACGAAGAGGCCTTGGCGGCCTACCACGACCCAGAATACCAAGAGGTTGCAAAGATCCGGCACCGCACAGCCAATAGCGTGATCCTCGTCGTCGAGGGCGTGTGACGTGAGCGCGACGTCAGAACAGCAAACTGGACCTGTCCTAGCAGCGGACGGTACGCCACTTAAGCGCAGCCTTGCCCGCGCATTACGGATGCAAAAGCTGCGCGCCCTGGCGTTGATCGCCCCGCTATTGTTGTTCGTTCTGATCACGTTTATCGCACCGATCGCGGACATGCTGTTTCGGTCTGTCGAAAATCAGATCGTTTCCGAAACCCTTCCGGAAACCGTGGTTGCCTTGCAAAGCTGGGACGCGGACAGTGACACCGTTCCCGGCGAAGCCGTGTTTGCAGCGCTATATGTTGATCTGTTCATCGCCGAAGAACAAAAGCTGCACACCCGGCTTGGGACCCGGCTGAACTATGAACAAACGGGCGCGTCATCGCTTTTTCGCAAATCCGGCCGCCGTGTAGGCCGCTTCGACACCGACAATTATACCGAACAATTTGATGCTTTGGACGCCGGGTGGGATGACCCTGCGACCTGGGTCCCGATGCTGGCGGACGCGGGAAACCGGGCCGCACTGCCGTTTACTGCTCGGTCCTGGGACCGTTGGACGGACTACTTGCGCAGCGAAGGTGACGATCCCGCGGAAGAGGACATCGAGGATTTTCTGTTCACCACCCTGTATCTTGATTTGCTCGATACCGGCGGCGCAGGCGCCACGGATCCACGGATTGCCGCGGCAGCCGCCGCTGTCGCCGGCTTCACCCCGGTTTCATTGGCGGAACAGTTCGAAGATGCAGAAGAAGACTGGGTTGATCCGGACATATGGCGCACCATTCAAACCTATTCGCCCAACTACACCAGCGGGTATTTCCTGAACGCGGTGGACATGCAAAAGGGCCTGGACGGTCCCGAGATGCGGCCGGAAAATCAGCAGATTTACCTTATGCTGTTTCAGCGCACCTTGGTAATGTCCTTGGCGATCACACTGAGTTGCATTCTTTTGGGCTACCCGGTCGCGTGGCTGTTGGCCAACTTGCCGATGCGCACGGCGAACCTGTTGATGATCCTCGTCTTGTTGCCGTTCTGGACGTCGCTTCTGGTGCGCACGTCTGCGTGGAAGGTGATGCTGCAACAGCAAGGTGTCGTGAACGACGTACTGGTCTGGCTGGGTCTTGTGGATGATGCAGCCCGGCTGATCATGATCAACAATCAGTTTGGCACGATCATCGCGATGACCCATATCTTGCTGCCCTTCATGATCCTGCCGTTGTATTCGGTGATGCAAACGATACCGCCAAGTTACCTGCGCGCTGCAAAGTCCCTCGGCGCCACCAATTGGACGGCGTTCTGGCGTGTCTACTTTCCGCAATCGGTTCCGGGCATCGGGGCGGGGTCGATCCTCGTCTTCATCCTTGCGATTGGCTACTACATCACGCCAGAGATTGTGGGCGGCACAACCGGAACATTCATTTCGAACCGAATTGCCTATCACATCTCCAGCTCATTGAACTGGGGTTTGGCGGCGGCGCTGGGCGCAATCCTGTTGGCGGTGGTTTTGGTTCTATACTGGTTGTACGACCGCATTGTCGGCATCGACAACGTGAAGCTTGGGGGGTGAGCCATGACGGCACTGACACCGATTTCTCGTAAGCCCGCCAGCTTTTACGTACCTGTTGTCGCCGCTGCTGGTGCGGTTGCAGGCTTGTTTATCGGAACCGCTCAGGGAAATCCGTTTTTTGGCGTTGTTTTGGGCGCAGCGCTCTTGGCTGCGTACGCTTTGATTGCGACCACCCTGTCAAACAAGGAAACCGCAATGCGCTGGACCATTCTGGCGGTTTTTGCCTTGGTCGGGTCAGTTATGGGCGGCATGCCCGGCTTGATCGTGGGCGGTCTTTTCGGCTGGTTCTTTGGTTGGTTCACCTTCTGGCTGTACGAGGGACGGTATCGGGCGCGATTGGCCCCATACCTGACAGCAGGACAGGTTTTGTGGCACTACACTTTCCGGGTGATATGCGGCGCCATCTTTGTATTTTTGATCACACCGATCCTTGTGGTCATGCCGCTTAGCTTCAACGCGCAAGACTTCTTTACCTTCACGCCGGAAATGCTGCGCTTTGATCCTGCAGGTTACTCGTTCAAGCACTATGACGATTTCTTCACCAACTCTGATTGGCAAAACGCGCTGCGAAACTCGGTCATGATCGCGCCAGCGGCAACCTTGCTGTCTGTTGGCTTCGGCACCTTGGCCGCTATCGGGCTCAGCCAACCGCACGTACCGGGGCGGCAGATCATTATGGCCTTGCTGATCTCGCCGATGATCGTGCCGCTGATCATTTCCGCCGCAGGCATGTATTTCTTTTACTCGCGGATTGGCTTGCAAGGCACCTATATGGGCGTGGTGCTGGCGCACGCCGCGTTGGGCATACCGTTCGTGATCATCACGGTCACCGCTACTCTGGTCGGTTTTGACCGGTCCTTGACACGAGCCGCTGCGAATATGGGGGCCAACCCTGTAACAACGTTTTTCCGGGTCCAGATGCCGCTGATCCTGCCCGGTGTGATTTCCGGTGGCCTGTTCGCGTTCATCACCTCGTTTGATGAGGTTGTGGTGGTCTTGTTTGTCGGGTCCGCCGGACAAAAAACCCTGCCATGGCAGATGTTCACAGGATTGCGCGAACAGATCAGCCCGACGATTCTGGCGGTGGCAACGATCCTCGTGGTGATCTCTATCGCGTTGCTGACAGTCGTTGAATTGCTGCGCCGCCGGTCTGAACGGTTGCGTGGCATGAGCCCGGGCTAACGCAACCGATCCAGCAACCGAGCCGACGCATAGCCGTCCGGTTCTAGTCCGTTTGACTGCTGATAGGCTCGCACTGCGCCGATCGTCTTGGGCCCGATCCGCCCGTCAATGCCATAGGTGTTGTACCCAGCTGCTGTCAGGCGCAGCTGCAATTCCTTGCGCTCCGAAAAACTCAGTGTGCGATCCGCGCGTGGCCAGCTTCTTTGGAAACCGTCTTGGCCGGCTATGCGATCAGCCAGATGGCCAACGCCAATGACATAAGCGTCCGCCGCGTTGTACCGCTCGATCACGGCAAAATTGTCAAAGATCATAAAGGCGGGGCCTTGGGCCCCGGCCGGCAACAGGATCGAAGCTTCAGCGCGCTCCCGAACGGGCTGTCCCGCCATGTCCACAATACCAAGCCGTGCCCATGTCATGGGCTGTTTCTTGATTTTCCGATCTGCCAATGCGTAGTCAAAACCGGTTGGTAGCTGAACTTCCACTCCCCACGGCTGGTCCTTGGTCCACCCAAACGCCTTGAGGTAATTGGCCGTCGACGCCAAGGCATCTGTCGGATCGTCTGACCAAATGTCACGCCGCCCATCCCCCGTGAAATCAACCGCATGCTCCAGATAGGAAGTGGGCATGAATTGGGTGTGCCCCATAGCGCCCGCCCAGCTTCCTGTCATGTTGCTTGGGATTGTGTCACCGGCATCCAGGATTTCGAGCGCGGCGATCAGTTGCGCTTCGAAGAACGCGGCCCGACGCCCGTCGTAAGCGAGCGTCGCCAGAGACTGCATGATCTTGTTGCTTCCGCGGAACGAACCATAGGCGCTCTCCAGCCCCCAGATTGCCACAACAATTTCCTTGTCGACCCCATACGTGGCCTCGACCTCGCGCAAGGTGCTTTCATATCGCGTCAGCGCTGTACGTCCATTGCGCACCCGCAAATCGGAAACTGCCGTGTCCAGATAGTCCCAAATGGCTTTGGAAAATTCGGCCTGATTGCGATCACGTTTGATGATGTCCTGATCGTACACAACATTCAGAAAAGCAGCATCCACAGTCTCTTGTGATATGCCTTGTGCCACCGCCTTTTGCTTGAAACCGGCAATCCAGATGTGAAATCCGGGCAGGGCGGTCGGAATCGCGCCCGGGTTCGGGGCTGGGCGGTCCGCCAGGAAGTCGGGGCGTAACCCGGGCCGGATTGTGCGCGACACTTGTGGCACCGTGCTTTCTGCAAGCAGCGGGCCCGTCGGCAAATCGGTGCGGTGCGCTGGGCGGATGGATGTTGTCGGCGCTGCCCAAGCACTCTGGACAAAAAACGCCAAAAGAAAACCTGCCAAACCGCAAGATCGCATGGTGAACTGCCTGTAATTCTTGTTTGCTCGGCACAACGATAGCGCGAAAATGGATTCTGAAAAAGCAATCAGTTTCCGGGTTGGCGGCTTCTCGCAGTTGCGACGATCCCGTGCAACGTGCAACTGGGCCCCGGGCCGGTTCTGACGCAACACCCGCGTTCTAGCGCCGTTTGCGGGTTACTTTGCGTTTTGACTTGTCGGTTTTGCGTCTTTTGCGAACTGGCATTCTGCGCGGTGCGCGCCCGGCCGGGCTGGGGCGCCCTTTTGGCAACTTTGCATTGTCCAGTTCAAGAAGCTCCAGCTCCAAGCCCCCTGTGATCGGGGCAGCTTCGACAATGCGTACAGTTGCTCGCTGGCCAATCGAAACGATCATGCCGGTGTCTGAGCCCATCAACGTTCCGGAGTCGCGGTCGAAGTGAAAATACTCTCGACCCAAGGACCGTATCGGGATCAGTCCATCCGCACCGGTTTCGTCCAGTTTTACAAAAACCCCAAATCGTGCAATGCCGTTGATCCGCCCTTCGAATTCGGTGCCGACACGTTCGCTCAGGTAAGCCGAAAGATACCTATCCGTCGTGTCGCGCTCTGCAATCATCGACCGACGCTCGGTGTCAGAGATGTGGGTCGCTGTGTCTTCCAGCCGGTCGATGTCATCGGACGACAGCCCGTCGTGATCCCACTTGTGGGCCGAAATCAGCGCCCGGTGAACGATCAGATCAGCGTACCGACGGATTGGCGACGTGAAATGGGCGTATTGGCGAAGAGCGAGACCGAAGTGACCGAAGTTGTCCGGGCTGTAATAGGCCTGCGTCATGGCGCGTAGCGTAGAGATATTGATCAACTCGGCATCTTCGCTGCCTGCCGCGGCATTGAGCAACTGGTTCAGGTGCCGCGTATGCAGGACTTGTCCTTTGGCAAGCGTCAGCCCGGCGGCCTGGGCCGTTTCTCGGAGCGCGTCCAGTTTGGCTGGATCGGGTTCCTCGTGCACGCGAAACAGCAGCGGAGAACGTTTGGCGGCCAGTGTCTCGGCTGCCGCGACGTTGGCCAGAATCATGAATTCTTCGATCAATCGATGGGCGTCCAGCCGATCTCGGAAGCGGACGGAGGTCACTTTGCCCGCCTCATCCAGTTCAATCCGACGTTCCGGCAAATCCAGATCCAAGGGCTGCCGTTCGGCCCGCGCCTTGGTCAGTGCCGCGTAAGCTGCGTAAAGCGGTTTCAGCACAGGGTTCAGCAGCGGTTCTGTCCGCGGGTTTGTATCGCCATCGATCGCTGCTTGCACCTCGGCGTAGTGCAACGAAGCGGCAGACAGCATCAGACCACGGCAAAACCTGTGGGAAATCTTGGCGCCATCCGCGTCGATCTGCAGTCTGACGGCTAGGCATGGACGCGGCACACCTTCGTGTAGCGAGCACAGGTCTCCGGATAGGCGATCCGGCAGCATGGGCACCACGCGGTCCGGAAAGTAGGTAGAGTTTCCGCGTTTGCGCGCCTCGCGATCCAGTGCCGAACCGGACCGCACATAAGCCGCGACATCTGCGATCGCGACCCAGATTATGTGACCTCCGGGGTTCGACGGATCTGTGTCAGCATGGGCATAACAAGCATCGTCATGGTCGCGTGCGTCCGACGGGTCGATCGTGACCAGAGGTAGCTCTCGCAGGTCCTCTCGCTTGCCAAGCTCGATCGTAGCAGCTTTGTCCGCTTCTGCGATGGCTTCGGCTGGAAAGGCGTCGGGAATGCCGTGTTGGTGGATCGCAATCAATGAAACCGCTTTGGGTGCGGTCGGGTCTCCCAAGCGCTCGAGCACTCGGGCTCGCGGCAATCCAAGGCGACCCTTGGGCCCGGCTTGTTCAGCCTCAACCAGCTCTCCATCGTTCGCACCTAGCCTGTCGCCGTCGGCCACCAGCCATTCTTGTGACATTGCCTTGTCGATAGGAACGATGCGGCCACCTTCCGAGGTTTTGCGAAAGACCCCCAAAACCCGGCGGGAATGCGTTCCTATCCTTCGGATCATGCGCGCTTCATAGTTGTGATCGGCATCTTGCACGACGGTCAATCGCGCCAGAATCCGGTCACCCGCACCCAATGCCGGATCGCTGGCCCGAGGTATGATCAAAACGACTGGCTCGATGCCTTCGCCATGCCACTCTAACGGCCGCGCAAACAAATCACCGTCTGCATCCGGGCCTTTGACCTGAAGCACGCTCACCGGTGGAAGGCGCTCGGGATCGCCGTAGCTCTTCTTACGCTTTTCAAGCTGCCCGTCGGCTTCGAGTTCTTTCAACAAGCGCTTCAGTTCGATCCGCTCTGCACCTTTTATGCCAAAGGCTTTGGCAATGTCGCGCTTTGAATTCAATGTGGGGTTTGCAGAAATCCAGTCCAAGATTTCTGTTTTTGACGGCAGTCTGCTCATGACGTTGCAGTACCACGACACCAGCGCACCGTCATGTGGAAAACAATCGCCTAAGCAAGCAAATCGGCGGCCCTGTCGACATCTCTCAGCGTGTCGATCAACGTGGTTCCATAGCCTGGAATAGATGCCAACGTGTCTGCCAATGCATGCTTCGACGACCACCGAACGCTCGAAAATGCAGCCGGGGTGGCAAGAGTCGGATTACGCAAACCGACCAGCCAATATCCACCATCGGGCGCAGGGCCAAACACGGCATCGGCAGAGCCCAAGGCGCGGAATGCTGTGGCGATGTGTCGGCGTTCAACGCCCGGAATATCCGCTCCAATGATGCAAACGGGTCCCTGCCCGGACAGCTTGAATTGCCGGCGCATCCGATCTCCAAGATCGCCCCGGCCTTGCGGCCGCTTCAGCAGTTCAGCTGGCCAGACGCGGCTGCTCAATCCCTCTCGGTCAGGGCTGACCGCCAATACAACCCGCCACCTTGGATCACGCACACGTCGCAGGAGTGAACCTGTTTGGTGCCGAAACCACCAAGCCGCTGCCACCATGCCAATCTCATGTCCCAGACGGGTTTTCACCCGGCCGGGCCGCGGTTCCTTGACCATTACGACCAGCGTTGGTTCACCCTTGGGATACATTTTGCGTTGGCCGGGCATGTTGTGCCCCGCGGTCACGAAAAATAGTCACGTAAAATGCGCGCATAAATGGCTGTCAGATCCCGGATTTCGTCAACGGGTACGTTTTCGTCGACTTGATGCATGGTTTTGCCGACAAGTCCGAACTCCACCACCGGACAATGAGATTTGATGAACCGGGCATCAGACGTTCCGCCGGTTGTGGACAGGACAGGCTCGATACCAGTTTCAGCTGTAACCGCTGCGGCAACAAGGTCCGACAAGTCGCCCGGTGGTGTCAAAAAGCTTTCGCCGGAAATCTTGATCGCGACGTCCACGTCCACGTTGAAGGCCTTGGCGATGGCCTTGGCTTCGTTGTCCAGCCATTGCGAGATCGACGCGCCGCTGTGCAGGTCATTGAAGCGGATGTTGACGGTTCCGCGGCACGTCGCGGGGATCACGTTGCTTGCGGCATTTCCTGTTTCGATCGACACGACCGCCAGCGTTGACGGATCAAAGTGGTCGCTGCCCGAATCCAATTCGTGCGCGGCAAGACGGTCCATCAATCGCGCCATCGCCGGTACCGGATTACGCGCAAGGTGCGGATACGCTGCGTGCCCTTGTGTGCCAGTGATCGCGATCTGCGCTGTCAGCGACCCGCGGCGTCCAATCTTGATCATGTCGCCCAGAACGTGTGGGCAAGTTGGCTCTCCGACAAGGCAGGCCGACATTTGTTCACCGCTGTCCTCCATGTAGTCGAGAAGTGCAGTGGTACCGTCGGTCGCTTGCCCTTCTTCATCGCCTGTGATGGCCAGAATGACGGCCCCGTCGGGCGGCGTGGTCTTGACATAGGCAATGGCCGCGGACGCGAAAGCTGCCACGCCACTTTTCATATCGGTGGCTCCGCGTCCGTACATCAATCCGTCCCGAAGCTCGGCACTGAATGGTGGAAACGTCCAGTCAGCTTCGTTTCCAACCGGCACGACATCGGTGTGCCCGTTGAAGCCAAAAGTCCTTGGATGACCCTTTTCGCCCCAGCGCGCAAAGAGGTTGGACACACCGTTCCTGTCAACCCGATGGCACGTGAAACCCGCCGCCGAAAGCACGTGTTGCAGATGTTGCAAAGCACCCCCTTCATTGGGTGTCACGGACGGGCAGCGAACCAGGGCGGCCGTCAATTCTACGGGATCCACGTTTGCCATGTAAACTCTCCTGAAAGACGCGGTCCCGTTTTGTAGCCTAAGCAAAGCGCGAACAAGGGATTGGGCGACTTTTTTTGCTGCATACAAGGTGCTGATTTCGTGATACAACCACAAAAGGTTGAGGTTCTGAGCAGGACCCTGTCAATAAATAGTATCCGCCATCTGCCGGGGCGGAAGTGTTGGGTAGAAGGGTCGCGATGGCTTGGCTCTCTTTGACGACGAACACCTTGGGATTGTTTGATCCGCAAGGTTTGTCGGGTGGCGCAGATATTGCGCCCGATGGTTTCTTACATCGCGGGACACTGCTGATCGAAACCCGGCTGTCACCACACCAAAAGCCACAGCACCTTTTGCAGTTTGAACGTGGCGGTAATGATCCTGTGCGTCTGAGCCTTCAGGCAATACCTGGTGGTGGTGTGATTTTTGTTTTGGATCACGCGGGTGACGTTGTTCACCAGGTCATCAATGCGACAGACGCGGGTCGCATGGACACCTTGCGACTGTCTTATTCGTGGGATGTTCCGACTGGGCTGGCTCAACTGGCCGTGGAACGGCCTGAAAAGGAAACCACCATTCTGCGCCCTTTGTCGGTGTCAAAGCCGTTTCGGACCGAAGACGTTTCGATCATGGCGCAGAACCACGGCGATTGTTTCGTTTCACCGGATCTCGTTTACTTTGCCGTCTCCGATGCGATCGAACCGGTTGGTCCAATGCCAACGTTGGCGGCACATAGTCCGATTGCCACACCCGACGGCTACAAGCCTGTGCGCAACCTGAAGCGCGGTGATCTGGTGATCACTGGTGACGGACAGGCTGTGCCTGTTCTGTATTCCGTCAGCCGAACAGTTCCGGCCTGCGGCAGCTTTGCGCCCGTTCAAGTCCGCGCACCATTTTTTGGACTGCAGCAGAACATCATAACTGCGCCCAATCAACGGCTGGTGATCTCGGGATCTGAAGTCGAGTACATGTTCGGGCACGAAGCGGTACTGGTTCCGGCACAACACCTTGCCGCGGGGCATGCGGCTGTGGCGGCTGCGTCGCCTACCGGCTTTGTCACATATTGCCAGGTCATTTTGCCCGGGCATCAGGAAATCGATGTTGCCGGTGCAGCCTTGGAAAGCATGTTCATCGGCCGTTTGCGGCGGAAGCCTGAACTCCTCAGATCCAGCTTGCTGGCCCGGTATCACCGCAACGCCCTGCCTGAGCATGCAACATCGGTTTATCCGGTTCTGCGGGCCTTTGATGCGGTTGCCTTGGCAGAAGAACGCATTGCTTAGCGCCGGGTCGTTCTTGCCGAACGTGGAACAAGCCAATAAGCGTGCTGGGAAAAGCCGGATGATATGTACACACGTCTTCTAGTCTTCATAGTTATGCTGATAACGGCAGCACCGTTGGTTTCGGCACAGACACTGGATGTGGCCACAGTGACACGTCCACCGTTTTCGATGGTGGAAAACGGCGTAGACACCGGCTTTTCCATGAACCTACTGGCTGCCTTGTCCGACGCGCTGGAATGGGATGCCTACTCGGTGGACCGCAAATCTGAATTCTCGGACATGCTGGATGCTGCCAGAAGCGGCGAAGTTGATCTGGCGATTGCCAATATCTCGATCACCGCCGCTCGCGAAAGCGAAATGGATTTCAGCCAGCCGATTTTTGAATCCGGCCTGCAGATCATGATTCCAAAACAATCCGGCACCGATCTGTCGCTGCTACGTGCCGTACTTTCACCAGACCTGGCGCTTGCGATCGGGATTGCCTTTGTTCTGCTCGTAGGCGGCGGCATGGTCATGTGGTTCTTTGAAAGGCGCGCGCAGCCCTATTTCGACCGTCCCGCCAAAGAAGCTTGGTTTCCCTCATTTTGGTGGGCGCTCAACCTCGTGGTCAATGGCGGCTTTGAAGAACGCGTGCCGCGCACAGTGTTTGGACGATTGTTTGCCGTTGTACTTGTGATTTCTTCGTTGTTTGTCGTTTCGATTTTTGTGGCGAACATTACGGCTGCCATGACGGTGGAAGCGATCACAGGTTCGGTGAACTCCGTAAACGATCTGTACGGGCAAAAGGTTGCAACGATCAGCGGCTCGACGGCCGCCGGTTTTCTGGATCGCCGAGAGATCAGCTACGCAGGTTTCGCCGGACTGCAGGAGCTACTGACAGAGTTCGAAAACGGCGGCATAGATGCTGTGGTGTTTGATGCCCCAATTCTGTCCTACTATGTGGCCCACGAAGGCGCGGATATCGGGGCTTTGGCCGGCTCGGTGTTCTTACGCGAAAACTATGGCATAGCGTTTCCGACTGGTAGCCCATTGGTCGAAGATGTGAATCAGGCCCTTCTCGCGCTGCGCGAAAATGGAACCTATGACACCATTTACAGGGAATGGTTTGGCAACCGGCCCTAAGGTCAGTCAAAAAACGGGGTAACTTGCGCGACGATCACGGCGTTTTCGTCCAGTGCACGCTGCATCAACGCGCGCTCGTCTTCGCTGATTTCGTGCCCTTCCGCTTCAAGATCTGAAACCGTGCCGTAGCCTGTGACGTCAAGCGGCGCCGTGTCTGCCTGCTTCAGAATGGCCACCGTTTCCCGTACGGCTTCGGCCTCATCAATGCCCGAGGCATAGACCATCAGCGCGGCGCCCGTGGCATTTTTTGGCAGGCCGTCACCGGTCTTGCGGCCGATTTCAACTGCGAGTGTGTATACTTGTTGCCGCTGTGATTTTTTTTGGGTCATGGCCCGGCTCTACTCACCGACCAGCACGAGGTCAATGATCGCGCACGCTATACTTCCGCAGGTAACGCTAGCCGAAATGTATCCAGCACAAGCCTTCTGATCGCTGCCGTCTCGATCGGCAGTTTTTTACATCTCCACCCGCAATCCAGGCGAAGGAGATGACGAATGGATGCGGCAAACGAGCTTCCTATTGATACATCGGCGTCGGCTGTCGACATGGCCGAGGCAATCTTCGGGCAGGGTATTGAAGTCCTTGATGCGACATATACCGGCGCGCCGGGCGCATCTGGCATTTACAGCAACGGCGATCAGGTCGCGCCGAACATTACACCGTCCTCCACTGGTGTGATCCTTTCAACTGGGACAGCCGCGGATTTCACACAAAGCTCGGGCGATCCGAACCGCTCGGCCGGCACGTCAACCGACCACGAGAATCCGGGCGATGCCGATTTGACGGCCATCGCAAACACACAAACCTATGACGCCGCTATTCTGGAAGTGGATTTTGTGCCGATAGGTTCAGAGATCACGATGCAGGTCGTGTTTTCATCTGAAGAATACCTTGAATACGTCAATTCGGGGTTCAACGACGCGGTCGGTGTCTTTGTCAACGGAGAGAAGGCAGAGCTCACCGTTGGCGATGGTGACATCACGATCAACAACATCAATACGACCAGCAATCAAAACCTGTATCTTGATAACCCACGGGACAGTGATCCGTTCAACACGGAAATGGACGGTCTGACGGTCACGATGACGCTGAAGGCGACAGTCGAGCCAGAGGCAAAAAACACCATCAAGATCGCGATCGCCGACGGCGGCGACGGCATTTATGACAGCAACTTGTTGATTGCGGGGGATTCTGTTCAGTCAGTCTTGGTGGCCGGAGACGACACAGTGTACATCTCTGGTACAAGACCCGAGAGCTTTGATGTTCTGGCCAATGACTTCAGTGCTGACAGTCTGCAGCTGACAATCACCGAAATAAATGGCCAACCCGTTCAACCGGGCGACAGCGTCTTGCTCTCGACCGGCGAGACCGTGACGCTGGGCATGGATGGCACGCTGATCTTCACGGGCGATGGGGACAACGGCAACAATATCCTGTCCTATACGGTCGAGGATACGGTCGGGAATTCTGATGTCGGGTTCATCAACCTGACCACTACAGCCTGCTTTGTGGCTGGCACGCTGATCTTGACCGACACATGCGCCAAGCCTGTCGAAGACCTTCGGATTGGAGATAGGGTTGTGACCCGGGACAATGGCCCACAACCCGTGCGGTGGATTGGCAAGACCGACGTATTTGCGCATGGTCTTGACGCGCCCATACGGTTCGAAGCCGATGCGCTTGGCACCCATGACGCCGTGGAGTTTTCACCCAACCATCGGGTGCTTGTGTCGTCTGTCTTGGCCGAACTTTACTTTGGCTCCTTCGAGGTCTTGGTAAAGGCAAAGCACCTGGTCGACGGTAAGTCGATCTGGCGACGTGCAGACGGCTCCGCAGTCAAGTATGTGCATATCTTGTTCGACGAACATCAGATTGTTTATGGCAATGGCTTGGCGAGCGAGAGTTACCATCCGGCCGCGCTATCGGTTGGCAGCTTTGACGCCGAAACGCAGGCTGAAATCCTGCGCCTGATGCCGGATTTGGATGATTTGAACGGCTTTGGCTACGGTCCGGCCGCGCGCAGATCGCTGCGCGCGTTCGAAAGCCGGCTGCTGGCCGCGTGACGGGACCGTATCAGTCGCGCAGCAACTCGTTGATCCCGGTCTTGGACCGCGTTCTTTCATCAACGCGTTTCACTATCACGGCGCAATACAGGCTGACACCGCCGGTCGATGGCATCGAGCCGGACACGACCACCGAGTATGGCGGCACTTCGCCATACATCACTTCGCCCGTGGCCCGATCCACGATTTTGGTCGACTGGCCAATGTAAACACCCATCCCCAAGACCGAACCTTCGCGCACGATGACACCTTCGACGACCTCCGAGCGGGCACCGATAAAGCAGTTGTCTTCAATGATTGTCGGACCCGCCTGCATTGGTTCCAATACACCGCCGATACCAACGCCGCCTGACAGATGCACATTCTTGCCAATCTGGGCACAGCTGCCAACCGTCGCCCAGGTATCAACCATGGTGCCACTGTCGACATAGGCGCCAAGGTTCACGAATGACGGCATCAGCACCACGCCTGGCGCGATAAAAGCAGACTTGCGAACAATGCAGTTCGGCACGGCCCGAAAACCGGCCGCCCGCCACTGGTTTTCATCCCAATCTGCAAATTTACTGTCGACCTTGTCCCACCAGCCGCCGCCTTGTGGGCCGCCAGTCTGAATTTCCATATCTTTCAGTCGAAATCCGAGCAGAACCGCCTTTTTGGCCCATTGATTGACGTGCCATGTCCCGTCGTCCTGCTTTTGGGCGACGCGCAGTGATCCGCTATCAAGCGCGTTCAGCGTGTCTTCGATGGCCTCGCGGGTTTCGCCTGTGGTTGCGGGCGTGATGGTATCCCGGGCGTCCCAAGCGGACTCGATGGCGGTTTCAAGCTGATCATTTGACATCTGAGCGTTTCCCCAAGGCGATCTATGTTGGCCCCGGGCTATAAGCGCACGCCGTCGCCAGCACAATGCGCGTTCTTTTGTCGGAACACTACAGACAGCCGCCAATCACCTGAATTTCGCTTGTGGACCACGCTCAGACTGGCGCAGTGTGACGTGTCACTGGTGGCAATTGATGCACTCTAACCTGGCAAGGCACATGAAAGACGACACGCGAAACCGCTTCCGTGATGCACGGGAAGATCGGACCACCGCTCACGAGGTGCCGCACACACCCCAAACGGACAGTGCATCTTATGCGTTGGCCTTCGCCGACGATGACTTTCTGTGCCGCAAAGAGCTGCGCCCCGTGCGGCTGCAGTTGGAATTGCTAAAGACCGAGATGCTGTTGGACGAAGAAGGTGTGGACAGCACCATTGTGCTTTTTGGCGGCGCCCGCATACCTAACCCCGACAGCGCCGCGACGGGTCGCGGCGCGCTGCATGACCTCAGCCATTACTACGAAGAAGCGCGCAAATTCTCACGTTTGATGACGGAGCAATCGCTGCAATCGGGGCAGTCCGGGGACAACATTATTGTGACGGGGGGCGGCCCCGGCGTGATGGAGGCCGGAAACCGCGGCGCAGCGGAGGCAGGCGGGCGGTCTATCGGTCTTAGTATCGTTTTGCCCCACGAACAGGCGCCAAACACCTACGTTACGCCTGGCTTAAGCTTTAACTTCCACTATTTTGCTATACGCAAGATG
>CAWUIW010000008.1:0-28816 GCA_963922515.1 uncultured Rhodobacterales bacterium
GGCCGTAACTCTTGCAACTCTTGATGACTGTTCGGCCATATGTGTGTTCCGATCTTGTCTGGCCATCGTCTGCTCGTGGCCATCACTTAGTGTCCGATTGAGTCTATTGGAATATGAAATGGGCAAATCAACAGAATAATTCTTGCGTTTGGTTCATACTTACACAATTCGAGTATTGATAGACATGGCAAATCACAACCATATCCAAGGGCAGACAGAACTGCGTGAAGTCAGGCGAAAAAGCCGGACCTTGTACTGGTTTGTCGCGATTTTCAGCTTTTTTGCAAATCTGCTCATGCTGACCGGACCCATGTACATGCTGCAGGTCTACGACCGGGTTTTGGGTAGCCGGTCAGAGGCCACTTTGATCGCGCTGTCGGTATTGGTTGTCTTTTTGTACGGTGTGATGGGTGTTCTGGACTACACGCGGGGGCGCATCATGGCGCGCGCCGCGGCGCGATTTCAGTCCGATCTGGACCTACGCGTGTTCGACGCCATGGTGCGGCGATCTTCGATCGGGCCGTCGAAACCGGCGCAAACCGGGCTCGCGGACCTTGAGAGCATTCAGCGGTTGATCGGTTCGCCCGTGATGTCATCGGCGTTTGATCTGCCTTGGACCCCGGTGTTCCTTGCTGGCATCGCTCTGTTCCATCCTTGGCTGGGGCTTTTGGCGCTGGCCGGCGGCGCGGTGCTGATCATTGTATCCCTGCTGAATCAGGCGTTTTCAAAGCAGCCATCACTTGAGGCCAACAAAGCCACACAGGCCGGTGCGTTGATGTCGGAACAAATCCGGACCGAGGCCGAGAATGTGGAAAGCATGGGCATGCGGGACGCGGCGTTCGCAAGATGGAACACATTGCGAACAGAAAGCCTGAAGCGTTCGATCAATGCAGGAGACGTGACCGGCACGTTCCTGTCTATGACCAAAACACTGCGGCTCTTCCTGCAGTCCGCAATGCTGGGGCTCGGCGCCTATCTGGTGTTGCAGGGACAGTTGACACCCGGTGCGATGATCGCCGGTTCCATTCTTATGGGCCGGGCGCTTGCACCTATCGAAGTGGCGATCAATCAATGGGCCCTTGTTACGCGGGCACAACAAGGTTGGGCCAGTCTTGTAGAGCTGCTGAGTGAAGTGCCACGTGAACCGGGTCGTACACGCTTGCCGGTGCCCAAGGCCAGAATCGACGTGCGCAATCTCACCGTTTTGCCGCCGGGGGAAAAAACCGCTTCTTTGAAGAATCTCAGCTTCGATGTTCAACCGGGGCAAGCGCTGGGCGTTATCGGCCCATCCGGCGCAGGCAAATCCACTTTGGCTCGTGCGTTGACCGGTGTGTGGCGGCCTGCAGGCGGCAGTATTCGGCTGGATGGTGCGGCGCTGGACCAATACGAAAGCGCCGTTTTGGGGCAACATATTGGCTATCTTCCGCAACGCGTGCAGTTGTTCGACGGAACAATCGCGGAAAACATCGCGCGGCTGGATTTGAACCCTGATCCGGAAAAAGTCGTGGCCGCCGCGCAAAACGCTGCGGCGCATGAGATGATCCTGAAGCTGCCCGATGGTTACGACACGCGCGTGAATGCTGCCAACATGCGCCTTTCGGGCGGACAGATTCAACGAATTGGACTGGCGCGAGCGCTATATGGTGATCCGGTCGTGTTGATTCTGGACGAGCCGAATTCGAACCTGGACAACACCGGTTCCGTAGCCTTGAACGAAGCCATACGACGCTACAAATCAGAAAACAGGGCCATTTTGATCATGGCTCACCGCCCGGCGGCCATACAGGAATGCGATACATTGTTGGTGCTAGACAGCGGCATGCGCGCAGCTTTTGGACCCAAGGATCAGGTGCTGTCTGAAACCGTCCAAAACCATGCTGTGATCAAAAGCAGCAAATCCATGGGTGGTGTGCAATGACCCAAGCAGCATGGCCTGCGCGGACATATGTTGCGGTTGGATTATTGGCACTGCTGGTTCTCATCGGTGGATTTGGAACATGGGCAGTTGTCACCAACATCGCCGGTGCGGTTGTGGCGTCTGGACAAATCGAAGTCGATCGCAATCGCCAGATCGTCCAACACCCTGACGGTGGCGTGGTCCGGGAAATCTTGGTGGATGATGGCGATATCGTTGTCCAAGGCGACGCGCTGGTGCGGCTCGACCCTACGGACCTTCAATCCGAGCTGAAGATCGTGGAAGGCCAACTTTACGAGATCATGGCGCGCGTCGGCCGGTTGGAGGCCGAACGCGATCAGGCCGATGTTGTCAGTTTCGCTCCAGAGTTGCTGACGGCCGCCCAGCAGCGACCAGAAGTACAGGAGCTACTCGACGGACAAAAGCGCCTATTCGCGGCCCGCCGGGCATCTGTAGACCAAGAAATTGCACAATTGACCAAGCGCCGGTCGCAAATCGACAACCAAATCAGCGGCTTGAACGCTCAGCAAACCTCTGTGCGTCGTCAATCAGAATTGATCAACAAGGAACTTGCCGATCAGACAAGCTTGCTGGAGCGGGGGCTGGCGCAAGCATCTCGTGTTCTGGGCCTTCAGAGAGAAGCCGCTAACCTCGAAGGTACACTCGGCGAGTTGATCGCCAGCGAGGCGCAAGCCAATGGGCGCATCACCGAGATCGAAATCGAAATTCTGAAACTGGACTCCAGACAGCGAGAAGAGGCGATCACTCAACTGCGCGAATTGCAGTACCGCCAGCTCGAATTGGCCGAACGGCGGCGCGCGCTGATCGAACAGTTGGATCGTTTGGACATCCGCGCACCGGTTTCCGGCATCGTTTACGGCCTTCAGTTCCAGACACCACAATCGGTGATCCGCCCGGCGGATCCCGTTCTGTTTCTTGTGCCTCAGGACCGTCCGTTGGTCATTGCCGCACGGGTGGAGCCGACGGATGTCGACCAAATCTATCTTGGCCAATGGGTCACGTTGAGGATGTCCGCGCTGGATCAACGGTTGACGCCAGAACTTGACGGCACCGTCACGAACGTGTCGGCCGACGCGATCACGGATCAGCAAACCGGGCTGTCATACTACCGCGCCGAAGTGTTTCTGGATGAAGGTGAGCTGGAAAAACTGCCTGAAGGCGCGGTTTTGATCCCGGGTATGCCGGTCGAGGCGTTCATTCGCACCGCTGATCGCACCCCGCTTGGGTATCTGGTTAAGCCCTTGGCCGACTATTTCGTGCGGGCGTTCCGGGAAAACTAAAATCCGACTTTCACAAGTCTGCCATGGCCGCTAGCGTCCCACCAACAAGGCCAGCCAATTGGAGTGTGATGCCATGAGTATCGAAGCGAAACTCACAGATATGGGTATTGAGTTGCCGAATGCCCCGGCTCCCGCCGCGAACTATGTGCCATTTGTGCAGGTCGGGGACCTTGTGCACATCTCGGGCCAAATCTCTGCCGACGCAGATGGTATGATTATTGGAAAACTGGGCGACGGCATGAGCATCGAGGCAGGCGCGGCCGCGGCGCGCACGTGCGCAATCAGCCTGCTTGCGCAACTCAAGGCTGCGTGTGACGGCGACATTGATCGCATGGTGCGGGTCGTGAAACTGACGGGGTTCGTGAACTCCACCGCTGACTTCGGGGACCAACCCAAGGTGATCAACGGCGCATCCGATTTTTTGGTCGAAGTTCTGGGAGACGCCGGGCGCCATGCACGATCCGCTGTTTCGGCGGCATCGCTGCCATTTGGCGTCGCGGTGGAAATCGAAGGTATCTTTCAAATCTCGTGAAATAGATGTTGGACCCATCTTTTTTGCACATCCCGATCACGCACCGCGCGCTGCATGACATCGCGGACATGCGGCCGGAAAACAGCCGCGCCGCAGTTCGGGCTGCCGTCGATGCCGGCTACGGGATCGAGATTGATTTACAACTCTCGGCCGATGGCCATGCGATGGTGTTTCACGACTACGACTTGTCCCGGCTGACGCACGCGTCAGGCCCAATACGCCAAGTGACCTGCGCACAAGCGCAGAGCATCGCCCTCAAGCACGGGGACGGAGAAACAATCCCAACACTGCGTGATGTTCTGAGGATTGTGTCAGGTACAGTCCCGCTTCTTATTGAGCTCAAGGACCAAGATGGTGGAATGGGCCCAGACATTGGTCGCTTGGAAATGGCGACCGCGCGCGCTTTGCAGGGATACAAAGGGCCGGTGGCTGTCATGTCGTTCAATCCACACAGCGTCGCGGAAATGGCGCGATTGCGGCCAGACTTGCCGCGCGGGTTGACGACCGCCGCTTTTGCATCCGGTGAACTGCCCCTGTCCTTGAAAACGCGAGAGCGGCTGCGCGACATTCGCGACTTTGAGCGCGTTGGGGCAGAATTCATCAGCCATCAGGCCAGCGATCTGGGTCGGGATCGTGTGGCCGAACTCAAAGCGCAAGGAACACCTGTGCTGTGCTGGACGATCCGGTCGCCCGAGCAAGAGGCAGAGGCGCGGCGCATTGCCGACAATGTGACCTTTGAAGGATACTTGGCGTCCAAGTGAGCTTGAACATTCCGTGTACGAAGCCAAATTATGGCTCGTGTCGAGGAGCGCTATGGACGACTCACAACCTCACAGTCAGACAGCGGTAGAAATCCGTGTGCTTGCAAGCTTGGGTGACATTTCGGCATCCGAATGGGACGCGT
Source organism: uncultured Rhodobacterales bacterium (assembly GCA_963922515.1). Taxonomy (GTDB): domain Bacteria; phylum Pseudomonadota; class Alphaproteobacteria; order Rhodobacterales; family Rhodobacteraceae; genus JACOMT01. Next base: position 4,653 of record CAWUIW010000008.1, read on the forward strand.
GCGCCTGCCCGGAAACGGCGGATGGCGGACCGCCTCATGATCCGTTCACGACCCACCGTTTTCTGTGGGCGTTGGAGCGCAGCCGGTCTGTAGGTGCAGGCACGGGATGGCAACCGCAATACCTGACGGCATATCTGGACAACGTGTTGATTGGGTGCGCACCGCTTTATGCAAAGTCCCACAGTCAGGGAGAGTACATTTTCGACCACAACTGGGCGCATGCGTATGAACGCGCAGGTGGCCGGTACTATCCCAAACTTCAGATCGCGGTGCCACACACACCCGCGACCGGACGTCGGTTTCTGGTCAAACCCGGTTTTGAGGCCTTTGGCCTGTCGGCGCTGGTCCAAGGCGCCGTTCAACTTGCCGCAGATAACAACGTAAGTTCGCTGCATGTCACCTTTTGCACAGCGGACGAGGCCGCGGACGGCGCCGAAATCGGCTTGATGTCCCGCGCAACGCAACAGTTCCATTGGCTCAACAGCGACTATGCTGATTTTGATGCATTCCTTGGTTCCTTGTCGTCCCGAAAACGCAAGAACATCCGCAAAGAACGCAAGCAGGCGCAGGATTTTGGCGGCACAATCGAAGTGCTCAGCGGCGACGATCTGCGACCCGAGCATTGGGAGGCCTTCTGGGTTTTTTATCAGGACACCGGAGCGCGGAAATGGGGCACACCGTATCTGACCCGCAAGTTCTTCGACATCGTACAGGAAACGCTGCGGGATGATGTGGCACTTGTATTGGCCCAACGCCACGGACGCTACGTGGCCGGTGCCCTGAATTTTGTGGGGCGCGACACCCTGTATGGGCGTTACTGGGGGTGCGTCGAGCACCATCCATGTCTGCATTTCGAGTTATGCTACTATCAAGCCATCGACATTGCGATCGCGCGCGGGCTGCTGCGGGTCGAAGCCGGCGCGCAGGGGGAACATAAACTTGCCCGCGGGTACCTACCGACACAGACGCACAGCTTGCATTGGGTCGGTGACCCGGGATTTGCGAACGCCATTGCGCGCTATCTTGAAGCGGAACGCGAAGCCGTGACGGAAGAGATCGAAATATTGACCGAGTATGGCCCCTTCAAAAAGGCCCAGATCGAGGAACAGGAATGACTGAAAAACTTAGCGATGCCGACCGCGCGGATGCTCTTGCGCCCCTGTTGCAAGCAGGTTGGACGATGGCCGAAGATCGTGATGCAATCCAAAAGAGCTTTGTATTCGCGAATTTCGTCGAAGCATTCGGGTTCATGACGCAAGTCGCAATTTGGGCCGAGAAATGGAACCATCACCCGGAGTGGTTCAACGTGTACAAGACCGTAACCGTCACGCTCACCACCCATGACGCGGGTGGGCTAAGCGAGCTCGACGTTAAACTTGCCAGCAAGATGGACAGTTTGGCCTAGGCTAGATCGGCGTTTTCTCTGCCAAGCTGGCCCAAAGCTCTGCCACTTTTTTTCTATCGATGGTCGCTTGTTCGGTCTGTTTCCGTATCGTTGCTTTTGCTGCGGTCTTCGCGGGTGACCCGTCGGGAAGCTCGCCTGTTTCCGTTTCAAGGATTTCGCGCGCGACGGTGGCATCGTTCATGGCACCCAATTGGTCCTGAATGACCTTTAGAGATTTCACAAAACGCAAAGTGTTTTTCCGCCCGTGCAGGTCATAGGCGCATTCTGCCGAGTAGCGCAGCTTCTTGAGTTCTTTGCGAAAATCGTGCCGGCCAGTTTCGTTCAGAGTATCAAACCGATCACCAAGTATCTTTGCCTTGTTCAAGCGTTTCGACATAATCCTTTCTGACATCTTACGCAGCCCTGTGGCGCCTCCTTTTGGCAATGTCCAAACGTTGGGCTCTGTCAGTTTGTCCAGCGCGGCCAAGAATCGGCCGACACGCGGCCCGGCCAGTGTTTTGCGCAGCAGAACTTGGGCCCGAAGCCGTGCTGTGTGCAAACGGTCATCCAGCTCAAGCAAGCCAACATCATCGCTGGCGAGGTCAATGCGCTTTGCCAGCGTTTCGGTGAGCAGTACATCCAGATCGCGCAAGGCACCGGCTTCGCGCCCCAGCCACTGTGCTTCGTCCGACAGATAGGCGCAGACGTCCGCAGGCAGTACTTTCTTGAAATATCCAAGGGCGGTGCGCAGGCGCCGCAACCCGATCCGCAAATCATGCGGTCCTTCCGGGTCATCGCTAATCATGGTGACGCGTCGACCGGTTCCGATTTGTGTGGCATGCGCTGACATGACGGCAATGGCAGGGTGCACGCGCGATGCCCCCGGGGCGCTGGCCGAAACGTCAGTAGCGGTCTGCGTCATGTCTCCTCCTGAAAAAGGGTCATAGCGCAAAACGTGGGTCGTCGCAGGGAAATTCCCGGCTTGGCGCGGCTTTGCTGAAAAACCGCGCTGTTTTTGCAAGAGTCAGAGGGCGTCGAGCAAGGACTCTCCGCCTGACACTTCGCACACACCCGGATTCTCTTCGGCCTGCAAAACGCTGACGGTGCCGTTTTCAACGATCATTGCGTAGCGTTTGGACCGTGCCATCAAGCCAACAGGCGGGGCATCAAAGTTCATGCCGATGCCGGTTGTAAACGCGCTTTCTGCGTCTGCGAGCATGGTGATGCCGGCGGCCGAGGCGCCCGTTGCTTCACCCCAGGCTTTCATCACGAAAGGGTCGTTTACAGATATGCAAATGATCTCATCTACACCCTTTTCGGCAAAGGCATCCTTTGTGCGAACAAAGCTGGGGACATGCGCCGAATGGCATGTCGGAGTGAACGCCCCGGGCACCGCGAAGATGACCACCTTGCGGTCCTTTACCTTGTCCGCAAGGGCCACTGGTTCCGGACCGTCAGCCCCCATATGAACCAGCGTCACCTCGGGCAGGGCATCACCTACAGAAATCGCCATTGCAAACCCTTCTCATGAATTGCGTTTCAGATAGTCCGGCATATAGGTTGTGCGTCGAGCGCGACCAACACCCAGATTTCAAAGGATCACGTGCATGAGCCATATTGTCGTCGTCGGGGCTGGACAAGCCGGCGCATCGTTGGTGGCGCGGCTGCGCAAAAACGGGTTCGAGGGTGACATTACCCTGTTTGGTGCGGAACCAGTGCCGCCATACCAACGGCCACCATTGAGCAAGGGGTACCTGCTGGGTGAACTGGCCGAGGAACGGTTGTTCCTGCGCCCAGAAAGCTTCTATGCCGACAATCAAATTGTTCTGCGGACGGGCTGTGCGGTAACATCCATTGATCCTGCGGCAAAAATCGTCACCGCCAATAATGAAACAGTCGCCTATGACCAGCTTGCCCTGACAACGGGATCCATTCCGCGACTGTTGCCAGCGGCCATTGGCGGCCAAATGGGTGGCGTTCATCCTGTTCGTACCCTTGCCGATGTCGATGCTATGGCACCGTCGTTCACGGAAGGCGCGCGTGTCTTGATCGTGGGAGGTGGATACATCGGGCTGGAAGCTGCGGCGGTTGCCGCAAAACGGGGCGTGCACGTGACGTTGGTCGAAATGGCCGACAGAATTTTGCAGCGCGTGGCAGCTCCGGAAACCAGCACCTATTTTCGGGATCTTCATACCGCGCATGGCGTGGTCATCCGCGAAGGTGTTGGGCTGGAGCGTTTGCATGGGACCGATTACGTCGAGGCTGCGAGCTTGACCGACGGCAGTCGACTTGATGTGGATTTCGTGATTGCCGGTGTCGGCATTTTGCCGGACACCCGGTTGGCAGAAGCTGCCGGACTGTCGCTGGACAATGGGATCGCGGTCGACGCTTTCGGTCGGACGTCTGTACCATCCGTTTGGGCTGCCGGGGACTGCACGAGCTTCCCTTACAAGGGCGGGCGGATCCGCCTTGAAAGCGTACCCAACGCGATTGATCAGGCAGAATGTGTTGCGGATAACATGCTGGGTGCATCCACCAAGTACATCGCCCGCCCCTGGTTCTGGAGTGACCAGTACGATGTAAAGCTGCAGATTGCCGGTTTGAATGCCGGATACGATCGCGTCATCACGCGGCGGACGGACCAAAAGGTGGTGTCGTTTTGGTACTATTCCGGTGATACCCTTCTCGCAGTCGATGCCATGAACGACCCGAGGGGGTACATGATCGGAAAGCGGCTGATCGAAGGCGGCAACTCTCCAGATCCCGCTGTCATTGCTGACGCGAATTCGGATCTGAAGGCGCTTTTGTCGAAGTGAGGATCGTCGCCGGAGCCTTTCGTGGCCGCGCCTTGGCCAGTCTGGGCAAAGGCGATGCCGCGGCACATTTGCGACCCACAAGTGACCGCGTGCGCGAAAGCCTGTTCAGCATGCTCACGCATCGCGACGTGATCGCGGGGGCCCGGGTGCTGGACTTGTTCGCAGGAACAGGAGCGTTGGGTCTGGAGGCCTTGTCACGCGGCTCTGACAGCGCTGTCTTTGTTGATAACGGTCGCACTGCGTTGGGGTTGATCCAGAAAAATGTGAACCTCTGCCGCGTGGCGGATCGGGTCAAAATACTGCGTCAGGATGCGATCAAGCTTGGCACTCATGACGCCGCCCCCTTTGATCTGGTGTTTCTGGATCCGCCATATGGGAAAAACCTTGGGGCACCCGCGCTTGTGGCGGCTCTTGCTGGCGGCTGGCTGGCCAAAGACGCAACAATTGTATGGGAAGAAGGAACGGATCAGTCGTTGCCCGACGGTTTCATTGTTCTGGACCAGCGGCGTTTCGGTCAGACGCGCATCGCGATTCTCGGACTGCAGACAGACAGCTGAAACATGCTAGGCTAGAGAAATGGACGCGTTGATTCCCAGATGGTTTTCGTTCCGTCCCGCAAAGGCGGTGGCGCGGACCGCCGTACAAACAAAGCCGCGCAAGTACCGGCCCCCGGTATTGATACATGACGCCGTCACTCCGTGGCAGGACGAAACGCTTTTGCTTGCCCTCACACGCGAAGACGAGACGGATCAGCCATAGGTCGGGTGGAACTTGCCGCTGGGTGAAAGCGTAAAAATCTCGCACCCGTCGCGCGTGACACCGACAGAATGCTCAAACTGTGCCGACAGCGATTTGTCCCGGGTGACGGCTGTCCAGTCATCGGCCAATGTCTTTGTTTCTGGGCGGCCAAGATTCACCATGGGCTCGATGGTGAAAAACATGCCTTCTTCCAAAACGGCCCCAGTGCCAGGGCGACCATAGTGCAGCACATTGGGTGGCGCGTGAAAAACACGGCCCAGACCATGTCCGCAAAAGTCGCGCACAACACTCATCCTATGCGCTTCAACGAAGGCCTGAATGGCATGGCCGATATCGCCAAAGGTGTTTCCCGGTTTCACCATCTCTATGCCGCGCATCAGGGCGTCATGCGTAACTTCGATCAATCGTTCTGCCTTGCGCGGCAGTTTTCCGGCCACGTACATGCGGCTGGTATCACCAAACCACCCATCGACGATCACCGTCACGTCAATGTTTAGAATGTCGCCGTCTTTCAGGATCTTGGTGCCGGGTATTCCATGGCAAACCACGTGGTTGACGGAAATGCAGCTTGCGTGCTTGTAGCCCTTGTAGCCGATAGTTGCGGATGTCGCGCCCGCAGATTCGACCATATCGGTGATCGCCTGATCGATCGCCACCGTGGTTTGACCGGGGAAGACCAATTCGGCCATATTGTCCAGAATCTGCGCTGCCACAGCGCCTGCCGCATGCATGCCTGCGAAATCCGCATGATCGTGCACACGGATACCGTCCTTGGTCATACGGCCCTGGATTTCGTTCTTCAATTTTGGCTCCCTCGAAAGGCTGGCCTTACATGTAGTACGATCAAAGGCTATTCGCCAGTGGTCATAGGCGGCAGTGCTTGGCCCGTCGTGATCTCTTGCGTCGAGATGTTCGATTGAAGGATGATGGTTTCAACGCCAACTTCCGCCGCCAGATGATGCGCGTCGGCATAAGTTGGATCAATGTCCGTCGCCAAGGCGAACGCTGTGCAATCGTTGCGCTGGACAAGGTAGAGTATCACCGCCCGAGCGCCGTCTTGCGCCATTTGGCGGAGGGCATCCAGATGCCGCGCACCGCGCGAAGTCACCGTATCAGGAAACTCGGCCAGACCGGGGCGACGCGACAAGGTCGCGCTTTTGACTTCGACATAGGTGTCCTTGAGCTCAGGTTCGGTCAGCAGGAAATCGACCCGGCTGCCGTCAGCGTAGGGCACTTCCGAGCGGATGCTGGAGTAACCTGACAGGCCGGCAATCGTGCCTGCGTGCAAGGCTTCAGCAATTACGCGATTGGCCATACCGGTATCGACCACGGCATGATGTTTCTGGTCCAGTTCCGCCAAACGCCACCCAAACTTCAACTTCTTCTTGGGATCGTCATTGGGTTCCAGCCACACGGTCGTGCCCGGTTCGGCCAACCCCGTCATCGCACCGGGATTGGCACAATGGGCCGTCACTTGACTGCCGTCGGGCAACTGACAGTCCGCGAGAAAACGCTTGTAGCGTCGGATCAAGCGGGCGGAAATCAAGGGGGTTTGAAAGCGCATGGTGACGGCCTATACCTGCCAAAGACGCGCTTCAAGGATAGTCCTGACATGCCCAACCCCACAGCCGCCATGATCGTCATCGGGGATGAAATTCTGTCGGGTCGGACGCGCGACTCGAACATGAACCACCTTGCCAAGGAACTGACCAAACAGGGCATAGACCTGCGCGAGGCGCGCATGATCGCTGACGATCCGGATGCCATAATTGCCACCGCGAGAACCCTGTCGGACACGTACGATCACGTATTCACGAGTGGTGGTATCGGTCCCACCCATGATGACATCACCGCCGATTGCATTGCCGCGGCGTTCGGCGTTCATATCGACGTGCGCGACGATGCCCGATCACTGCTTCAGGCGCATTACCAAAAGTCTGGCCAAGAACTGAACGAGGCCCGGCTTCGCATGGCTCGTATACCGGACGGGGCCGCATTGATCGACAACCCGGTTTCAACCGCGCCCGGTTTTTCCCTTGGCAATGTCCACGTGATGGCCGGTGTCCCTGCCGTGTTCGAAACGATGGTTGCGAGTGTTTTGCCGACGTTGACGGGTGGCGCACCCTTGTTGTCGCAAAGTCTGCGCGTAATGCGGGGCGAAGGGGACATCGCGGCCCCGCTTTCACATATCGCCGAGGCGTTTCCCGACTTATCCATTGGGTGCTATCCTTTTCAGAAGAACGGGGTCTTTGGTGCCAATGTAGTTGTGCGTGGCGTCGACGGGGCTCGTGTAGATGCCGCCGTGACCTCGCTGGCGCAAGAGCTGGACTTGTGACCGAAACCCAACTCTTGTTTGACGTGATCGACAAAACATGGCCCGCTGCATCGGCGCAACGGGTCGGGCCCTGGTTGGTCAGAGAGGGCAGAGGCGGTGGACAAAGAGTATCAGCGGCGACAGCGGTTGGCCCAGTGTCTGACAGCGACATCCCGCTGGCCGAAGCTGCACAGAAAAAAATGGGGCAGCCGTTCCTTTTCATGATCCGGCCGCAAGACAGCGCCATTGATGTCGCGCTGGAACGTCAGGGATACCAGGTTGTCGATCCGGTCGTGATCTTTCGTGCGCCATGCCGACAACTGATGAACGAGCCGGTACCGCGCGTCACCATTTTCGCCGTTTGGGAGCCATTGGCCATCATGTCGGAACTATGGGCGGGTGGCGGTATCGGTCCGGAACGGCAAGCTGTCATGACACGGGCCGCAGGTGAGAAAACGGGCTTTCTGGCGCGGCGCATCGACAAACCTGCGGGCGCGGGATTTGCCGCGATCCACAGCCAAACGGCCATGGTGCACGCATTAGAGATTGCGCCGCAACATCGCCGGCATGGGCTTGGGGCTTGGGTTATGCGCGCAGCGGCCCACTGGGCGGCCGAGCAAGACGCAACAGACCTGACCGTTATGTGCACCCGAAGCAATGCGGCGGCGTGTGGTCTTTACGCAGCGCTGGGCATGGTTGAGGTTGGAGGCTATCACTATCGGCGTAAGCCAGATGCATTGGGGATTGCATGACCGACACGGATCGCCCGACCGCCCTTGACCTACCGCCGATGGACCCGCTGCCGGCCGGTACGAAGAAGTACTTTGAAGTCTGCCTAGAAAAACTGGGTATGGTGCCGAATGTTCTGCGCGCTCATGCCTTTGATATCGACAAGCTGAATGCGTTTACGGCGCTCTACAACGACCTCATGCTGGCAGATAGCGGGCTGACCAAGCTTGAGCGTGAGATGATCGCAGTCGTCGTCTCTTCGATCAACCGGTGTTACTACTGTCTTGTTGCGCATGGTGCCGCGGTGCGCGCCTTATCCGGTGATCCCGCCCTTGGCGAGATGTTGGTTATGAACTACCGCGTCGCACCACTGACCGAGAAGCAGCGAGCCATGCTGGATTTCTCGGCCAAGCTGACTACAGCCAGCGCGACCATTGAAGACGCTGATCGCGTGGCGTTACGCGATGTTGGATTTTCCGACAGGGACATCTGGGACATCGTAAACGTTGCCGCCTTCTTTAACATGACCAACCGTGTGGCGAGCGGGACCGATATGCGCCCAAATCTTGACTATCACGCGCAGGCGAGATGATCCGGCCGCTGATTTTGGCCCTGTGCCTGGTCGGCACCGCCGCCTTCGCCCAAGATATCCGACTGCCAGCCGGTGCGGTACCTCTGTCCGAACGCGGCTCGGCCCTGGACACATATCAACTGCCTGTCGGCGTTTTTAAGGATGGAGCCGTCCCAGAAAGGCTGTTCACAGGTCGGATCATGCGTCGGACATGGCGGGTTGATGGGTCGTCTTTGACATCGCTGCAAATCCTTGAACCGATCCGGTCCGATCTGGAGGCCACCGGATACGAGGTTGTGTTTGAATGCGAAGATCGGTCGTGCGGCGGGTTTGATTTTCGCTTTGAGATAGAGGTTGTTCCCGCGCCTGATATGCACGTGGACATTTCTGATTACCGAGTGCTGTCAGCGGTTCGCGGTGATTCAGACGCCGTTTCGGTGCTGATTAGTGGCGGGCGCGCGGCATCTTTCGTTCAGGTCATCGCTGTTCAGCCAACCGACATGCCGGAAGTCGCGCCAAGCATCGCGGTTGTCGAAGCCCCGGTAGCAGGCGCCCCAACAGACGCGTTGCCTGTCCCGGAACAACAGGACCTTGCAGCGCAATTGCTGACCGACGGATACGTGATTCTAGAGGACCTTGAGTTTGCCAAGGGACATTTTGAATTGGCGGATAAGCCGTTTGCTTCGCTTGCCGCACTTGCCGCACTTTTGGCGTCACAACCTGATTTGCGTATTGCGTTCGTTGGCCACACGGACAACACAGGTGATCTCAACACCAACCTAGACTTGTCACAACAGCGTGCGGATGCAGTGCTTTTTCGTCTGGTGTCGGATTATTCCGTTGACCCTGATCGCCTGGAGGCTCTGGGCGTTGGTTACCTGGCGCCGCGCTTTCCCAATATCAGCCCGGCTGGCCGCGAAGCCAACCGCCGTGTCGAAGCGGTGATACCGGCTAACCCGTGATGGAAAAAACCCCGGCGCAGCATGCGCTGGCCGGGGCAGTTGGGTTGCCAAGGGAAGCAACGTTAAACAGGTTTCACCAGTTTTCTGGGCCTTTGTCGGCAAAGGAATGTACGAGGAAGTCGATAAAGGCGCGTACTTTGGGTTGTGTGAAGCGCCCGGGGGGATAAACGGCATAGATGCCTTGGGCTTCCGCAGGCATGTTAGGCATGGCATACTCGACCAAGCCCGCCTCCATCGCTTCTGAATACAGATAGCTGGGCAAGTACGCGATGCCCAGGCCAGAGATGGCCGCGTTGAGCAAGGACTGGCCGTCGTTGACGCTGAGCCAGCCAGCTGTGCGCACTTGGCGTTTTTCGCCAGAAGGTGCGGTCAACCGCCAGACATTACCGCTGGATTGGTTGGAGTAGTGCAGCAGTTTGTGGCCATTGAGGTCATCAATTTTCTGAGGGCGTCCAAATTTTTCGAAATAGGCCGGTGCGCCGATCATGCGTTTTGAAGTTTCGGTCAACTTGCGGGCCCGCAACGTGCTATCTTCGAGCTCGCCGATCCGGACGGCCATGTCGAAGCCCTCTGAAATCAGTTCAACATAGCGGTTGTTGAGCACCATGTTGACTGTGATTTCCGGGAAATCTGCCAAGAACTGCGAAAGCACTGGCGACAGGTGGTTCACGCCAAAATCGGTTGCAACACTGATGCGCAACAGACCTGACGGTGCAGACTGCATTGCCGTGACCAAAGCGTCCGCTTCGCCAGCATCGTTCAGAACACGGCGGGCGCGGTCATAATAGGCCAAGCCGATTTCGGTTGGGGACACACGGCGCGTTGTCCGATTCAAAAGTCGAGCGCCAAGGCGCGCCTCAAGGCTGGACACGTGTTTGGAAACGGCTGATTTTGAAATGCCCATTTTACGCGCTGCGTCGGTAAAACCGCCCTGATCCACCACAGTGGCAAAGGCTTCCATTTCGGTCAGGCGATCCATGTTTGGTCCTCAAATCATCGTGCATATGAAGTGATGTATCAGGGCCAATCTGGGCATATTCGCGGCGCAGCTGGGATAATATCTTGGTTTTGTCGAGATCGTTTTAGGCAAGGAAACAACAAATAGGACACGCGCCTTCAATCGCTGTCATGGAATTGTGAGCAGAATTTACGCCCCGGCGAGCTATTTGTTTCGCACTGACTAACATGTCAGACACTTGGAGGATTAAACAATGAAAGCAATTTCCTTTGCCGCAGCGTTGTCGGTGATGCCAGGATCCGTCGCCTTCGCGGGCGAAACGGCCTCGAACCCGGGCACCACGGTGTACTTCGTCAATTTGCAAGACGGCGATACCGTATCATCGCCAGTGACCGTCGTTTTTGGTCTTTCCGGCATGGGTGTCGCGCCGTCGGGTGTTGAAAAAGATGGCACAGGGCACCATCACCTGTTTGTCAACAGACCCCCATTCGGCGAAGGCGAAGATGGGGCCGATGAAGCGGAATACGCCATCCCGGCTGATGACAACCATCTGCACTTCGGCGGTGGTCAGACGGAAACATCGCTTGATCTGCCCACAGGTACGCACACTTTGCAGCTTGTTCTGGGTGACTGGGGCCACGTTCCGCATTCGGCGCCGATCGTGTCAGAGTACATCACGATATCGGTCGAGTGATCCAGCGCCGGTATCCGGAACCCTAAACATCCGGTCAAACTCCGCGCTACCTTTGGGGGTAAACCGGACAACCCGGCTGTTTTTATTCCTGCGGGCCCAACCCAAATCCAACAGCCGCGCGAACATCGCGCGGCCCAAGACACCGGCAAGGTGCGGGCGCCGTCCGCTCCAATCCAGGCATTCTCGGCAAATGGGCGTGCGTCCAACCGGTTTGCCGGTCAGGTCCATGTTGAACGCTTTGGTAAATTCAATTCCGGATTGTGTGAGCTGCATCTCATCCCCGTTGAATGCAAAAAAGCCCTTGGCCTTCATGGCGTCATACATCTGGATACCCCGGCGCCCGGCGAGATGATTGTAGCAAACCCGGGCTTCGCGCATGTCGTCGCGTTTTGGTCCGGTGTGCGTTTTCAACGGGGTTTGTGCTGCTGCGACGCCCATCAACGTTTCCAATAAATTCGCGATATCCGGCCCCGACAGCGCGTAGTATCGATGCCGTCCGTGTTTCGATGCCGTCACAAGTCCGCCTTCGGTCAGTTTACCCAAGTGGGACGATGCCGTTTGCGGTGTGACACCGGCTTCGCGAGACAGTTCCGTTGCGGTTAAGGCCTTGCCGCCCATGAGTGCGGTCAACATGCCGGCTCGGGCCGGGTCGGCGATCAGCGCGGCGATGCGCGAGAAGTTTGGAGATGTATTCATAGTTCGATCGTTATCGAATTATACCGCCCGTGTCTTTGGTAATCGTCAGTCAGGCAAACACTGGAGACAACCATGCTGACATGTTTCATTCGCTACCACATTGATCCGACCAAACGCGCCGCCTTCGAGACCTATGCGCAAAACTGGGGGCAGGCCATACCAAGATGCGGGGCCGATCTCATTGGCTATTATGCACCGCATGAAGGGTCGACCACACTGGCCTATGGTGTTTACAACATCCCGAATCTTGCTGCGTACGAAGCGTACCGCGCAAAGCTGGCCGCCGATCCGTTGGGCCGGGAAAACTATCATTTCGCACAGCAAGAAAAGTTCATTTTGCGAGAAGACCGCACTTGGCTCAAACTCGCATCAGCCCCTCATGGAGAGCCGACGTGATCGCCGTTATTTTTGAAGTTGAGCCTGCGGATGGCCGCAAGGATGAGTACCTGGACATTGCCGCCGCGATGCGGCCCATGGTGGATGAGGTGGAAGGTTTCCTTTCCGTCGAACGGTTCCAAAGTCTGACAAACCCGGACAAATTGCTTTCACTGTCATTTTTTGAAGACGAGGCCGCGGTCGAAAGATGGCGCACATTGGCCGCGCATCGCGGTGCGCAGGCCAAGGGACGCGCCGGGATCTTTCGGGACTACCGGCTGCGCGTCGCCTCGGTTATGCGGGACTACGGCCTGAACGACAGGGTCGAAGCGCCGGCAGACAGCCGGGCCACGCACGACAGCTAAAGCGTTGCGGCAAGGCGCGTGCCCTGATCGATTGCGCGTTTTGCATCCAGTTCAGCCGCTACGTCGGCACCCCCGATGACATGCGGTTCGATGCCCTTGGCGATCAGCGCGTCAGCAAGACTGCGTTCGGGCACTTGGCCAGCGCAAAGAACGACTGTGTCGACCGCGATGGTCTGCGGGTTTTCCCGCGCTTCGCCAAACGACACGTGCAAACCGTCCGCATCGATCCGCTCATAGTTCACACCGCCAACAAAATTCACATCTTTCATCTTTAGCGCGGCGCGGTGAATCCAGCCTGTGGTCTTTCCAAGCCGCTTGCCGTGTTTTTCCGCCTTGCGTTGCAGTAACGTGATCTCGCGCGCAGCCGCTTCGGGCTGCGGGCCTTCCGGCGCCAATCCGCCCCGGTGTTCAGCCGGGTCGGCGACACCCCACTCTTTCATCCATTCCGGTAGATTCATCGTCGGGCTTTCGCCCTCGTGTGCGAGGTATTCGGACACATCAAACCCAATGCCGCCTGCGCCGATTACGGCGACGCGTTTGCCGACCGATTTGTTTTTCTTAAGAACATCGATGTAGCTGACCACGTTGTCACCGTCCTGGCCCGGAATTTCGGGATCGCGCGGCAGGACGCCGGTGGCGATCACCACCTCGTCGAAACCGCTCAGATCATCTGCCGTCACCTCGCGGTTGAGCTCGACATTGATGTTCAAGGCGTCCAGCATGGTGCGGTACCAGTCAACGAAGCCCCAGAATTCCTCTTTGCCTGGAACTTGCTTGGCCATGTTCAGCTGGCCGCCAATCTCGCTCGCCTTGTCGAAAAGTGTCACGCTGTGGCCGCGTTGCGCGGCAGTCAAAGCGACCGAAAGACCGGCTGGACCCGCACCGACTATTGCCACAGATTTCAGGGCGGTCGCAGGTTCGATCACCAGCTCGGTTTCGTGGCAGGCCCGGGGGTTCACCAAGCAGCTGGTCAACTTGCCGCCAAAGGTATGATCCAGGCAAGCCTGATTGCAGGCGATGCAGGGGGCAATCTGGCCGCTTTGACTGTCTATCGCCTTTTTCACAAAGTCAGCGTCCGCCAGCATCGGCCGTGCCAGCGAAACCATATCGGCGCAGCCTGTGCTCAGAACGTCTTCGGCAACTTCGGGCGTGTTGATGCGGTTTGACGTGATGACCGGTATCGAAACCTGTCCCATCAGCTTCTTGGTGACCCAGGCAAATGCAGCGCGTGGCACTGATGTGGCGATCGTAGGAATGCGGGCCTCGTGCCAGCCGATCCCCGTGTTTATGATCGTAGCCCCCGCCTTTTCCACCTCCTGGGCCAGTTGCACCACTTCTTCATATGTCGAGCCGTTGGGCACCAGGTCGATCATGGATAGCCGATAAATGATGATGAAATTCGGGCCGACAACCTCGCGCGTCCGCCGGACAACCTCAATCGGAAGGCGCATGCGGTTTTCATAGGAACCGCCCCACCGATCCGAGCGTTTGTTGGTATGGGTCACCAGAAACTGGTTCAGAAAGTACCCTTCTGATCCCATCAGCTCGACCCCGTCGTAACCGGCCAGCTGTGCCTTGCGGGCAGCTTCCGCAATATCGCTGATTTGCTTTTCAATCCCGTCCTCATCCAGCTCCGCAGGTGGGAAAGGAGAGATTGGCGACTTTACCGGGCTCGGAGCCACACATTTTGGTCCGTAAGCATAACGGCCAGCATGCAATATCTGCATCGCGATCTTGCCGCCGGCTTGGTGCACGCGGTCGGTGACAATCGAATGATTTTCGATGTCTTGTTCCGTGGTCATCATGGCGGCACCCGGCAGCACTGATCCTTCCAGGTTGGGTCCGATACCGCCAGTCACCATCAAGGCAACTTCGCCCCGTGCGCGATCTGCGTAAAACTCCGCAACCCGGTTCCAGTCTCTGGTTTCTTCCAGACCAGTGTGCATGGAGCCCATAAGCACACGGTTCTTCAACGTGGTGAAGCCAAGATCAAGCGGTGCCAGCATATGTGGATAGTGCGTCATGGGTCCCTCCTCAGGTTGGGCTGCAGGATTGGGGGATTTCGTCGATCTGTCACCCCATACGCGGCGTCAACCGCTTGCTTTGCGTGACGTAACCGATAGACATTCCGGGTCAAGAATGGAGTCCCCCATGACGCCAGAAGAAATCGCCCGATTGCCCTACCGTCCATGCGTCGGTGTCATGTTGGTGAACCCCGAAGGCCGTGTTTTCGTCGGCCAACGCAACGACAGGCACAAGGCAGCTTGGCAAATGCCCCAAGGAGGGATCGACAAGGGAGAAGTCCCCCGCGACGCGGCATTGCGCGAGTTGTGGGAAGAAACCGGCGTGCGGACCGAGTTGGTTGAAGTTGTGGCTGAAACGGCGGATTGGGTCACTTATGATCTGCCGGTCGACTTGGTGCCCAACATCTGGAAAGGCCGCTATCGTGGCCAAAAGCAAAAGTGGTTCCTGCTGCGGTTTCTGGGTGATGACAGCCAGATTGATATTGAAACGGACCATCCCGAGTTCACAACCTGGCGCTGGGCGCCGGTCGACGGGTTGGTTGACGAAATCATCGGCTTCAAGCGCGAGGTCTATGCCAGAGTGGTCGACGAATTCGCGCCCGTGATCAGAACAACCTTCTAAGTCCCGCAGACGCATCGCAACATACGCTGTGTCGCGGTGGTCTAGTTGGTGCCTTTCTCCCCGAATATCGGCATGTGCGCACCTGATGCTGGCGGCAGTGTACCGTCCAGCCGCGGGTCATCGAATATTTCTACCTTTTGTTGTACGGGGCTAAAGCCATGTGCACGATAGAATCCCAAGGCTTGTGGACTATCAGCCGTGCAGGTTTGCAAGCGCAGTTTGCGGATCGGCCGAGACCAAGCTTTGCGGATGGCATACGTGACAAGAGCGCGGCCAATGCCGCGTCCGATCAGTTTTGGGGTCAAACCAAAGAAGGCCAGCTCGCACCCCTGTTCCGTGTCAAAGTGCAGCTCGGCAAATCCCTCTGCGCAGCCATTTTGCGTCACAACGAAAAGCTGCGTTGCCTCGTGCTGGATCGCCTTGTGCAGATCTGCGTCGCACAGGCGCAGCCGCGATGACCACAGCCATTCGTAACCACCAACACGCAGGAACATGTCCCGGTACCACGGCACCTCCGGGTTTGAAACGTGTGTGACGCGCAGTTCTTCGGGAAACGCGACGTCCGGCAAATCCGGCTCTTCCGTCATCTCCAGATAGGTCACCACCACGGCCAGTTTACCGGGTGGGACGTCGTGATAGCCGTTTGTCAGCATCAATCAGTCAACAAGCCCTTCGCTGCGCATCAAAGCCTGCATGTTGGCCTGTGGCCGCGGGCCAATGTGGCTGATCACCTCGCGGGCGCAGGTGTTGCCGATGCGCGCACAGATATCCAGCGGGCGCCCGGTTGCCAAACCATACAGGAACCCGGCGGCAAACTGGTCACCGGCCCCTGTCGCATCAATGACCGTCGCTTTTTCAACTGGCACGTCGATCCGCTCGGAACCGTTCATTACGGATACTCCGTCGCCGGACCGTGTGCAGACCACGAGGGGGCACATGTTTGCCGTTTTTTGAAGCGCGTCATCTAGGTCATCTGTTTCGAAAAGCGACCTGATCTCGGCCTCGTTTCCGATCACGTAGTCCATCTCGTTTTCGATCAGCGATAGGAAGTCAGCGCGATGCCGGTCAACACAGAAGGGATCGGAGATTGCGATCCCGATCTTGCCGCCGCCCGCGTGACAGGCCCGCGCAGCCGCAAGGAAAGCATCTTTGCCCTTATCCTTATCAAAAAGGTACCCTTCAAGGAACATCAGCTTCGCGCCCTTTGCGGCGTCTTCTGGCACGTCGGCAGTGCTCAGCTCGGACGAGATGCCAAGATACGTGTTCATCGACCGCTCGCCATCGGGCGAGACAAAGATCATGGACCGAGATGTGGGCAGCTCGCCGCCGGGTACGGGCGGGTTCACAAAATCGATGCCGTCCTTTTGCATCGCGTCTGCGTAAAACCGGCCCAAGGCATCGTCATGTACACGCCCGATAAAGGCAGACCGCAGACCCAGCGCTCCCGCTCCGGCGATGGTGTTGGCCACGGAGCCGCCGGGGGTTTGCACGCGGTTGGTCATCGCCGCGTACAACACTTCGCCGCGATCTCTTTCGATCAGCTGCATGATGCCCTTTTCGATTCCCATGATATCGAGAAAGCTGTCATCAGCTTGGCTGATGACATCAACGATGGCGTTACCAATCCCTACGAGCTCGTATGTGGTCATTCTGTCTTGTCCTCAAACTGGCACAGATCACGGATGAGGCACGTGGGACACATCGGCTTTCTGGCTTTGCAGTGGTATCGGCCGTGCAAGATCATCCAATGATGCGCATGCAATTGAAAGTCGGCCGGAATGTTGTCTTCGATCGCACGTTCGACCGCGTCGACATCTTTGCCCGGCGCGATACCGCTTCGGTTGCCAAGGCGGAAGATATGCGTGTCGACGGCTTGGGCGGGTTGGCGCCACCACATGTTCAGAACGACGTTTGCGGTTTTGCGACCGACACCGGGCAGCGCCTGCAAGGCGGCCCGGGAATTGGGCACTTCGCCACCATGCTCATCCACCAATATCTGGCTGAGTTTGATCACGTTCTTAGCTTTGTTCCGGTAAAGCCCAATGGTCTTGATGTGCTCGATCAGGGCCTCTTCGCCCAGATCCAACATCTTTTGCGGGGTATCGGCAATTTCAAACAGGTTTGCCGTCGCCTTGTTCACACCGGCATCCGTGGCTTGCGCGCTAAGTGCAACGGCGACCACCAGCGTATAGGCGTTAACATGGTGCAACTCGCCTTTCGGTTCCGGTTCAGCGTCATGGAACCGGGTAAAGATCTCGCGGATTGTGTGATAGTCGAGTTGCTTGGCCATGCGCGCCTTAATGCCGTGGGAAATTGCGGCCCGCAACGGCTTTGCGCAGCTTTCGGATCGTTCTGGGCGCGTCGAGCCATTAGTTTATCCGTAACGCACAGAGGATCAGACCGATGAATGTTCAAGCTACCGATACAGGATATCACTACAACGTCATGCGCCGCGCCATCGAGCTCATCGATGACGGCGGCGAAAACCTGACGTTGCAGGAACTGGCGGATGCAATGGGAATGAGCCCGGCCCATTTTCAGCGGTTGTTTTCGGCGTGGGTTGGTGTGTCGCCGAAGAAGTACCAACAGTATCTGAAACTGGGTCATGCCAAGCAGCTCTTGGCGCACAATTTCTCGACATTGGACGTAAGCCATTCCGTGGGCCTTTCCGGGGGCGGACGTTTACATGACCTCTTCCTGCGGTGGGAAGCGATGAGCCCCGGCGAGTTTGCCAGGAAGGGCGACGGCCTGACGATCTACTTGGGCTGGTTTGACAGCCCGTTCGGTTTGTCGCTGGTCATGGGGACGGACAAAGGCATTTGCGGTCTGGCGTTCGCGGCGGAAGTCGGGGCAGAGGCCAGCATGGCCGATCTGAAATCCCGTTGGCCGAAAGCCACGTACGTCGAAGACCCGGCGCGCCTACGGCCGCTCGTCGACGCGGCCTATGCGCAAAAGGGGGAAACCCGGTTGCACCTGATTGGCGCTCCGCTGCAAATTAAGGTCTGGGAAGCGCTGCTGCGCATCCCGTCGGGCCAAGTGACAACCTATTCGGAAATCGCGCAAGCAGTGGGTGCACCCAAGGCAGTGCGCGCCGTGGGCACCGCGGTGGGCCGCAACCCCGTCAGCTGGTTGATCCCGTGTCACCGTGCCTTGCGAAAGTCGGGCGGCCTAGGCGGCTATCACTGGGGTATTCCTGTCAAGCGCACGCTTCTGGCTTTTGAAGCGGCGCAGGCAGATGTGCGCGAAGATCTGCCGATAAAAGCTTTGTGAAAGCGCGGGTCTTTCCGATCAGATTGTGGTATTCAATTTACCAATCATCCCGGACGCGGGTTGAACCATAAAAAAGAGCAGTCATGATCATGCATAAGTTTTCTGCGCTGGCCGGTGCGGCCGCAATTTTCACTCTCGGTGCGTGCACGGACCCGGCGTCGCTGTCGTCTGTGACAACGTCGAACCCGAACCAGAACCGAAACACAGGCCTTTTGGGCGGGGCGCTTGTTGGCGCTGTTGCCGGTGCGGCCATTGCTGATACAGAAGCGCGCGGCGCGTTGATAGGTGCGGCGGTCGGCGCCGCTGCCGGCGGGCTGGTCGGGAACCAGCTGGACAGACAAGCCGCCGAGTTACGTGCCCAGCTTGCCAATGACGGGATCACGGTCACGAACGCGGGGGACCGGCTTATCATCACATTGCCCGAGGACATAACCTTTGACGTTGATAGCTTTAGCGTGCGCCCAAGCCTGCAAGCCGATCTTCAGCGCGTGGCCGCAAACTTGCTGAACTACCCCAAGTCCAATATCGAGGTTGTCGGACACACGGATAACACCGGTGATGCCACCTATAATCAGGGCCTGTCCGAGCGACGCGCGACCGCCGTAACATCGGTTCTGATCAACAATGGTGTGCCCGGGACGCGGGTCAGCACATTTGGGCAAGGTGAAAACAACCCGGTCGCTACCAACGCAACGCCGGAAGGGCGCGCATTGAACAGGCGTGTCGATATTCTGGTGCTGCCGACCACTTGAATTTCGCATCTCAATCTGGCGAAGCGCATCGGCGTGGGCTAGCTCTCGGGTCAAATGCCAAAGGGTGAACCCATGCCAAAGAAGTATAAACTTGTAGGCCTGTCCGGGTCTTTGCGCCAATCCGCAACCAACCGGAAACTGATGATCGAAGCCGCAAGGCTTTTCGATCCAGAGACGTTCGTGGAAGGCGATTTGAAACTGCCGCTCTATGACGGTGACACAGAAGATGCCGAGGGTATTCCCGAGAGCGTGCAAACACTGGCCGATCAGATCAAGGCAGCCGATGCGGTGGTCATTTCCACGCCTGAGTACAACAAAGGGCCGTCTGGCGTTCTAAAGAACGCGCTGGACTGGATGAGCCGAACAAAAAACCGGCCGTGGATGGACAAGCCGGTTGCCGTGATGTCCGCCGCTGCGGGCAGAGCCGGTGGCGAGCGAGCCCAAATGATTTTGCGGGGCTTCATGGTACCATTTCAGCCTTTGCTGTTGCCGGGCCCGGAAGTGCACGTGGCTGACAGCGGAGCCGCGTTTGACGCGCAAGGCCGCCTGATAGATGACAGGTATACGGATGCGCTTCAGCAACTCATGGACAAACTGAAACATGCAGCCGGCGGCTAGCCTGTCGCGTTGCTGATTTCGAGCAGGTTGCCATCTGGGTCGCGCACATAAATCGACAGCAACGGTCCGGTGGCCCCCGTACGAGGGACCGGGCCATCTTCGATCGGAACTCCGGCCGCGGCGAGGTGAGCCTGCCATTCTGCCAAAGGCGCCTCGCTAAGAAAACACAGATCGGCGTTGCCAGGTGCAGGGCGCGCTGCTTTCGGCTCAAACTCGGCACCGGCTTGATGCAAATTGATCTTCTGTCTTCCGTATTGCAGAGCCCATCGCACTTCACCCGTTGCCGGCTGAAACGGAACGCCGGCCATGCCAAGGACCTCCTCGTAAAACCTCAGCGTTGTCGGAATGTCGCCGACGGTCAAAACCAGATGGTCAAGTGCGGTGACAGAAAGTGCCATCTTCCGTTGTCCTTTTCCTGTTGGCTTTCTAGCTTAGACGCATGACAGAAGTCCACCTATCCCAAGTTTCCGTGATGGATCCGGTGGATCCGGTCCGCACATCAGCACTCATGATCGCTTTGGGTCATTCGGTCGAGTACGCAACCGGTGACCCACTGCCACCGTTCTGTCACCAGCTTTACTTCTGGGACGCTCAACCACCTTCTGCCTTGGGGCGTGACGGTCACCCGAAAGTTGGCGGGTTGATCCCGGATATGGGGTTGCCAAGGCGCATGTGGGCTGGCGGACGGCTTGAATTTCACGCCCCGATCCTTGCTGGTCTGCCTGCGGAAAAGCGAACCGTTGTTGAAAATCAGACCCATAAAACTGGTCGCAGTGGGCCTTTGGGGTTCGTCACCTTGCGGCACGAGATACGGCAAAACAACCAGCGATGCGTCACCGAGTTCCAGGATTTGGTCTATCGAACCGAAGCAGATCCGAAACAGCCGCAACCGACGCCGCCTGTGGCCGCCAACGACGAGACGGAAGTGCGTGGCGTTTCATTCGACACAACGTTGCTCTTCCGTTATTCCGCGCTGACCTTTAACGGGCACCGTATTCACTACGACCTGGACTATGCGAAGCACGTCGAGGGGTATCAAGGCTTGGTGGTACATGGACCATTGCTGGCGCAGCACTTGATGTTGTTCGCTACGGACATCGCCGGTCCCTTGGCACAGTTCGCTTTCCGTGCAACGGCACCGCTGATGCACTTTGAGACGGCACAGCTTTGCCGAAGGGGCGATGACTTGTGGGTGCGTGCCGCGGATGGCCGGCAATGCATGCAGGCGCGGTTTTCGGTTTAGCCGCCCAAAGAAGCCTCGGGCCGGAAGGCTTCGGGAATCGCGTCCCGCCCTTCCAAGACAAGATCCGCCATGACGTTTGCGCATTTGGGGGCCATGCCAAACCCGATCTTGAAACCGCCATTCGCGATGAACTGAGTTGGGTCCAATGGATGCGGTCCCAGCATTGGCGCGCGGCTTTTGCTGCGGGGGCGTATGCCGGCCCAGCGGGAGAGAATGGGTGCATCCCGCAATGCGGGCAGCAACTCGCGTGCACGGTCAATCAACGCGTCCAGCTGATCATCTGTTTGATCTTCGGTGTCGTACTCGCGTTCACTGGTCGAGCCGATCGCAAGCGTGCCATCGACGTGTGGAACGAAGTGGAGGCCGTCGGCAAACAGTTGCTGCCCGTCTGGCATCGCGAATTGAAGAAGCGCGGCCTGGCCTTTGACCCCGTTGCCCACGGTTCGGCCGACGCTTTGGCTGATGCGGTCAAGATCCGCGACACCTGTTGCCCAGACAACGGTGCCCGCATCACGGCCTTCGCGGGTGATCTCTGCGCCTCTGGCAGAAAGTGCTGCGACCAGCGATTGGCACGCCCTTTTGGGATGGAGATGCGCCGAAAGCGTATCCAGTATCCAGAATCCGGTTGCGCTGTGTGGTGCCCATGCGGGAACTGGAGGGGTATCGATCACCTGCCATGTCGCCGCCGGGCCCCAAAGCGTTTTTGCAGTGTCAGCCCGTCGCTGGGCCAGCGTCAGCGCATGCGCGTCTATAATCGGTTGCAAACGTCCCGCACGGGTATAGCCAGACGATACGCCGCCTTCAGTCTCAACCTCGCTCCAGAACGGTTGCGCCATCAGAAGGCTTTCAAGCTGAAAGCCTTTTTTGCTGTTCCAATTCTCTGGAACATGTGGGGCAAGCGCCCCCACCAAACCTCCGCTGGCACCGGCGCCAGGGCCATTCGGGTCGATGACTCGCACGCGCGCGCCACGCTGCAAGCAGACCCACGCTAGCGAAAGTCCGAAAATCCCGGCACCCCTTATGGTGACGTCTGCCATTGCCAATTTGTCACCCATTCTACAGTGTCGCGGTGTTGATCTAGCGACAGGAAGACCGGATGACAAATCAGCAGGCCGAATTGTTCTGGCGCGACAAATGCGTGCCGGTCTCGACCCGCTTTGATGATCCGTATTACAGCCTTGAAAATGGCTTGGCCGAAACCCGGCACGTGTTCCTGGGCGGCAACGATTTGCCAGCGCGCTTCAGGCCGGGCTTTCATATCGCCGAATTGGGATTTGGCACCGGGCTGAACATGCTGGCAACCTGGCAAGCTTGGGCAGAATGCGGGCAACCCGGCGTGTTGCATTTCACGAGCTTTGAACTTTTTCCAATGAACATCGACGATATTCGCTATGCTTTGACACCCTTTGAAGAACTCGCGCCATTGGCCGCGCGCTTCTTGGCCGACTGGGATGGCCGCCCTGATCAGCCCTGCGATCTGGGGTCGCTGTGTTTCACGTTGGTATCGGGTGATGCGCGCCGGTCTGTTCCGGCTTGGGGCGGGCGCGCAGATGCGTGGTTTCTGGACGGGTTTTCACCGGCAAAGAACCCAGAACTCTGGGAAGAGCAGCTGTTGATCGACGTTGGTACGCACACCAACCCAAACGGAACGGCGGCCACCTACAGTGCGGCTGGTGACGTACGCAGGCGACTGGAAATGGCCGGGTTTACCGTTTCACGTGTCGCCGGTTATGGTCGCAAACGGCATATGACCCGGGCCACATTGCGATGACTACTTCTGCCGTACCCCAGCATAACAATGTATCGGCAGGCATCGCCTTCATGGTCGGGGCGACCATCGTCTTTGCCCTGCAAGACGGCATTTCGCGCCATCTTGCCGGCAACTACAACACGTACATGGTTGTGATGATCCGGTACTGGTTCTTTGCTGCCTTTGTCATCGCGATTGCGGCCCGGTCCCAAGGCGGGTTGCGCGCGGCGGCGCGCACCGAACAACCCGGATTGCAGGTGCTGCGGGGTGTCTTGCTGGCAGCCGAAGTGTGCATCGCCGTATACGGCTTTACGATCCTTGGCCTGATCGAAAGCCAAGCGGTTTTCATTTGCTACCCGCTGCTGGTTTCAGCCCTGTCCGGTCCGATCCTGGGCGAAAAGGTAGGCTGGCGGCGATGGGCGGCCATCGCGGTTGGTTTCGTCGGCGTGATGATCATCCTGCAGCCTGGTATCGGAGTTTTTGACCCAGCCGCCGTGATCCCGCTTTTCTCGGCCTTGTTGTTCGCGCTGTACGGGCTGTTGACGCGGTTCGCAGCGCGCAAGGACAGCACGGCCACAAGCTTTTTCTGGACCGGTGTTGTCGGCGCGGTGTTCATGACCTGCATCGGCATCTGGTTCTGGGAACCGATGACGCCGTCGGACCGGCGTTGGATGGGTCTGTTATGCATGACCGGCGCATTCGGACATTGGTTGTTGATCAAGTGCTATGAGCTGGCCGAAGCGAGCGCCGTGCAGCCTTTTGCCTATTTTCACTTGATTTGGGCGGCGATCCTGGGGCTTTTGATCTTTTCGGAAACAATCCGTACGAACGTTGCTATCGGTGCCACGATTATTGTGGCCGCAGGCCTGTTCACCTTATGGCGCGAACGCGCGCAGACTTGACCCTTTCAATTCAGTCGAAAAGGGGATCGGGTGAGGGTCTTTCCCGGTCCGGGCCCTGTATACCGGGAGGCTTTCTGCAACGCGCATCACGTAATTCCGGGTTTCCCGGAACGGGATCGTTTCAATCCAGTCCACTACATCGACCCGGGATTTTCGCGGATCCCCGAACATATCCATCCAGCGGTTGGGGCGCGACGGCCCGGCATTGTAGCCCGCGGACATCAAAACCACGTTTCCATCGAACATACCCGCGAGCTCGGCGAGGTAGCGCGTGCCAAGCCGGGCATTGTATCGCCAGTCTCGCGTCATGCGCGCGGTGCTGTGGCTGGCCAAGACGCCCATGTCGGTGGCCACGTCCCG